>VBMG01000094.1 GCA_005878485.1 Methanobacteriota archaeon
CATCAGCTGCGCATAGAGTCCCAGTTGGTCGCTGCAGACGGGGCTCCAATCCGCGGGATAGAAGCAAAGCACCACGGGCCTGCCGAGAAAATCCCTGAGAGAGACATGCTGATCCGGCGTCGTCTTGAGGGTGAAGTTCGGCGCCTTGGTGCCGGGCTTTAACGGCGAGACCTTTTGGTTTTTCGTCTGGAACTCTTTCATCTTAGCGTTTGACCTTCATCGTCGATCGGTAGGGGGTTGTCAATTGCGTACCTGGCTCGGCTCCTTAACATCTTCGGCGACGTAAAGGGTTTTGGTCGAACCCGGCCCCCTCAATCCGCCGTCTGCTGCACGGCCTCCTCGATGAGTTTCACGAATCCGGTCGCATAGTGGGTGATTCCTCCCGCATGGCTCGCCGCAGGGAACACGATGGTCGTCGCCCCCGCCCGCTGCGCCATGAAGAGTTCCTCCGCCGGATCGATCATCAAGTCCTTCCCTGAGATGGCGTACCACGACGGCAGCGTGTGCCACGCGACCGGCCCAGACGGGGTCAGGGCGATGGAGAAGTTGAACGGGATCTGTTCCGCGTTCAGGGTCGCCTCGAGGTTCGGGTTGAGATCCTGACAGAAGAACTGCGCGAAGAAGGCCGGGTCAATGAAGGCGGGTGATGCGAAAGGCGTCCCCTTCCAGATGAAGTGGTTGAACGCCTCGGAGGTGTGGAAGCCCGCGCCGAGGCTGAAGATCGAGTCACCCTGGTCGGGGACGAACGCTGCGGTGAAGACAAGGCCGAGCACGTCGGACCGGCCGTACGCTGCGTCCGAGATCACGATCCCACCGTACGAGTGTCCGACGAGGATCTTCGGACCCGAGATGCCGTCAAGCAACGCGCGGACGATTGCGACGTCCCCAGCGATCGACAACAGGCCGAGCGTCGGGGTCACGGTCGTGAACCCGTCCTTCTGTAGCCCTGCGACAACCATGTCCCAGCCAGGCGGCGAGGCCCAGGCGCCGTGGACGAGGACGATCGTGGGCCTGGTCTCGGAATTGTTCGCGCGCGCGGTCGCCGGCAAGACCGAAACGATCAGGATCGCCGCGATGACGATCATGAGCCGAAGCAACCGAGGCCTTGCGGAACCGCGAGCGGGGCGTTGGGCGTGTCGAGCGAATGAGGCGTTCACACAAAAACCTTCGAGGGCCCGATTGAATCGCGTCTATAAAGATGAGACCGACAGGGACTATATAGACGGCAGCTGGCGCGTTCGAAACTTGATGAAGGCTCTGCGAACCCACGAGGTATCTCTTGCCGGGTGCCGACCAAAGCGAGTTCCGATACGGCACCTGAGGAACGACGAACCATCAGCGTGGGATAAAATAGCATGCTCCCCGCGGGAAGTCGGTCCATTGGCAAGCAAACCGGGCAAGCCCATCAAGGGATATGCCAGTGGAAAGTGCCTACCGTAGGGTTTCGAAACTGTCCCTGGGACCGGTTTCCGGGCACGAGAATCAGCGCCGTGTCGACCGATCCATCCGTTCACCGGGTAGTCCAAGACCACCTGGGCCATGCTGCGGCGTTGATGTCTGAAAGGTGGTAGCAGCGAGGGACTATAACGTTATTACTTGCTCGGCGGCTTAGCCAGGACGGCCACCGTCGGTGATGGCCGAACCGGCGGCTTTAGGTTCGATGTGTACAGACGAAAGACGTATAGAGACGCCGGGGGGACCCAGCCCAGCCGGCGGCCTACTGGGCCGGCTCCCCACCGATTAAGATTCCACGAGCTTGCTGCGCCAATCCTCATTGGCCAGAAGCGCGTGCGCGTCGGCATCATCCTCCGGGATGAGGAACATGGTCCAGTCTCCCAAGGTCACTAGGAGACTTCGGCCCGCGTACGACGGCGAAGCCCCCTCGATCGATTTCACAAGTGACAGGGCGACAGTCCGAGTGCGTCGCTGGCCTAGCGGACCCACTCGCTCGTTCGTACGCACGGGCGGGTACAGATATAGGAGCGGGCCGCTCACCCTTCTGATTCGGGCAATTTGGAACCGGTACGTGGACCCGTCGAGGAGGAGTCGGCGATAGTCCTTCAGGAACGAAATCCCGAACGGCCGGCAGAGCGCCTCGAGGATGTCGATGCCTCGACTTCCGAAAGCGTACCAATCCAAGAAGAATGAAGCTCCGTCTTGGAGCGTTACCTGGATACCGGGATAACCACCAACCAGGTTCGGTTGGACTTGGACAATTTCGCGGAGGGCGACGATCCTCGTCCTCGAACCGTCAATCCTGCGCACGGGGTGCTCAAGGCTCAGCACGCCCGCATGGATTTCGGCAGGACGCTGCCTGGCGATTGATCGAAGGACGTAGAATCCGAGCAAGATGACGATGAATACAAGGAGGACTGAAAGGACAGCATCAGCGTTAGAGGACCGCTGCTGGACGATCGGAACCAGTTCGGCATATGCAAGGGCCGCGACCCCTAGGACCACGAACCCGACCGCAAGTGGCTTGACCACCCCGAGGGCGACACGATAGCTCTTAGTTGGCTGAAACTCCAATGAGTCTAGCGAGCTTCGGGACGGAACTCCAGGAACCCGTGTTTCAGGCAGAAAACCCACCCGTCAACGCGTCTGCGCCGGTCTTCGCAGCAGCGACCGGGACCGACGCAAAGACGACGATCTTCTCCAGAGCGGTTGCGTATGTACTCGCGGCATCGGCGGCCTCGTTCGGAGGCTTCCTTGAATTTATGAAGTAGAAGGCGACTCCCAGGAACGCGAGACCGAGGCTGCTGAAATCCAAGAAAGCTAGCGGCAGGCCCTTATCGACAGTTAGGCTCGCGAGAGCCAAGACAAGACCGATCAGCGAAAGGCCGAAGCCGTTCCACTGCTTGAAGAGGGAATTGTCACCCTGCTTCTTCACAAACAGGAGCGCGAGGAGGCCGAGAGCAACGTCACCGACTTTGCCAGCGATGTCCGCTCCCTTGTCCGCAGCGTCAGCAGACTCGGCGGCGGCCTTGCTTACCCAACCCACGGACTCGGCAACTTCGCTGAAAACGGCTAGGGTTGTTATTAGCAGCGCGACGGACGCAATGGTTGCCACGATCGACTTCACGACAGAATCAGTAACAACCTTCGAAATGACGTAGGCGATTCCGAGGGAGGCGGCGTCAGCCGCGATTTCCGCCGCGCGCAGCGCGACGTCAATCAGGAGGAAAGTGGTCAATAGAGCGAGGATGCGGTTTGCAGCGCTCACTACTGCATCGTTCCTTTGAACAACGTCAGAGCTTCCGACTGCCGCGGTCAGGTCTGAAATGAGCCCCCCAAAGGTCATCTGCCACAGGGCTTGGGCGGCCATCAAGGCCGGCCTAAGCGAGTTCTCTATGAGCGAAATCACTTGGTTCTTAATCCAGTCGACGGCCTGGCCGAATTCGTTCTGCACCCAACGCGCCGCGCTCTTCACGGCCGCGACGGCGCCACTGATCTGCTGCGCGAACCAGTTCCCGACCTGAAGGAGCACCTGGGCAAGGTAGAGGAACGCGTTGATCGGCAGGATCACGGCGCTCAGCACGGCGGCGACGATCAACAGGCCGTCCCAGACCTGCTCCCACCACGGCTTGTCGGTCGGCTGGCCACACGACGACGTGCAGAAGCGGTACTGGATGGACGCGGACAAGGGGACCGGCTGATATCCGATCATGCGGACGACGCCCGTCGGAAGGCTGTACAGGAACCCCGTGTCCGTGTTGACGTAGTCCATCGTGAAGTCCAGGTACACGTGGGCCCCGGCGCCCGTGGCGTTCTGCAGGAGGAGGTTGACGATGGAGTCCGGGTCACCGGCCCATTGGGCCGGCGTCACGTTGCCCGTGAGGATCTCTCGGAGGTCGTCGGCGTTCGACGATGCCGTGGTCAGATTCTGCCTGAACGTGAGGGCGCTCAGCGCGTCGTTTTCGTTGGACGTATTCAGTTTCTTGTACAGGAGGGTGTCGAAGAACAGCGAACGGGGCACGAGGAACACCCACTGCTCCGGCGGCATGATGTCCCACGACCACGTCACGTTCAGGAGCAGGGCGACAAAACGCGGCTCGCCGACGTAGCGGCGCGACACGATGCGGCCCTGGGAATCCGTGAGGTTGTAGATGCCGGAGTAGTCCGCCGGCAAGAAGAGCCGAGTGAGGGTCCGCGCCGGGACGTATCGTTGGACGGACACGTTGAGCGGGTTCGCGTAGAAGGACCCGCAGCCGCCGCTCGCCTGGAACCAGATCGGATTCGTCCGGCCGATGAATCCGCCGAAGCTTCGCGTGTACAGGTTCTGGCAGGACCCTTGGCTGTAGCTCGTGCCGATGGGGATCTGGTGATGCACGTCTCCCCCGGAGCTGTCGTAGTCCCAGAGCTGGACCGTGATCACCAAATTCGTGTCGATGTCGTCCGGGATGTTCACCGTGAGGTCGTGGCCCCAGGAGACGGACGGACCGAGGTACCAATTGGTGTACGTCGTGTTGCCCTGAATTGTCGCCTGGACGAAGGGGCGCGCCACGCCGTCCGAGTTGTAGGGATCGGAGCCCGCGATGGTCGCCCATCCAATGATGAGTCTCGCGAAGACGTCGACGAGGGGATTCATGTCCCGCCCGTCCGGGGTGCCGTCACGGTCCGTGTCGTTCAGGGTCGGGTCTGTGTGGAAGCCGCCCGTGTTGTTGACAATTGTCGAGCCGGACCACGACCAGCCGTGGGCCTCGACCCCATCCGGAATCCCATCGCCGTCCGTGTCCGCCTTCCACGGGTTCGTGATGTATCCGTCCGTGCCCGGATTGACTTCTTCCGTGTCGTTCAGGCCGTCGCGATCGGTATCCGCTCGATTCGGCAATAAGTGGACTGTGAATTGGAGTTGGAGGTACTCGACTTGCCCCTTCCTCCCAACCGAGTTGTCCCACGCGACAGCATAGGCGTTCGCCAACGAAGCCGCAAGGGATGACCGGCCCAAGCCCAGCTGGAATAAATCAAACGATGTGAAGTTGTTCGTCTGCCCCGCGTTCGTCCCCGAGAGCTTCAGATTGAAGGACTGGAGACTCTTCGCCCCGCTTCGGAAGTACAGGCTGTCGCTCACCTGCCCCATGTCCGGATGTGTGATGCCGACCATGGCCAGGGCCTTGCTGACCGTCCATGACGGCGCGCCGAGCGAAATCGCGAGGAAGTCTGTGGTCGTCGAGCCGGAATCGGGGATGGGATACCGGACCGGGGTCTTCACGGTAAAAGTGTACAGCTCCTGTCCGTCCGAGAGGCCATCGCCATCCGTGTCCGTCGAGTTCGGGTTCAGCTGGATTCCGTGGGGGGACCAATCGGCGATTGTGGCGGGGGTCACCGCGGACCGAAGCACGCTGACCTCGTCGAGCTGGATGGGAAGGTGCGCCTGCCCCTCTGCGTAGCCCAGCGTGAGGGCGTTCGTCGTCTTTGGGAATGTTGAAGATCCGGACCAGGAGGCGACCTGGACCCCGTCGAGGTACAAGACGAGGGAGGACGCCGTCGCGGTGGCGGTGATCCGCAGCCATCGCCCCAGCGGAATCGGAAGCGGCGAGGCAATCGAGGCGACCTTGTAGATCGACCAGCGGACGAGGCCGTCCGAACTGATGTTCAGATAGAAAGTTCCCTTTTGCGCGATGACGGAGGCGTCCGAAGCGGGCGGCGAGGTCACCTGGACGTAGACGTCCACGGAAACGGACGAGTTGATCCAGAGGGTCGACGGGTTCGACAGGATAATTCCGTCGTTGGTCCCGGCCAACGAGCGTGCCAGTCCGACGCGGCCCTCGACAACGGTCGTCCCGGTCAACGTCGCAGGATGAGCTGCGCCGCCACTGTCAAAGAGCGCGCCCGATGAGGTCAGCGTTTCCATGTCCAAGCGGGCGGCGTTCGAGGAACCACTCGTGAGGTTGTACGACGCGTTGACTTCGCTTCGGGAGAGCGGTCGGTCCCACATCTGGACCTCGTCGATGTAGCCCTTGAAGGACATGTTGTAGCCCGACGAAGTCGACCACTCCCGGCTCCCGACGCTGAGGTCGTGCGTATTCGTGGCCATTGCGGGGACGTTTGAGACCGCGGCTGGAGCGTTGGCATTCACATAGAGTGTGAGTGTCCCACGAATTTGGTCGTACGCCACGGTGATGAGATACCAGGTGCCCGAGCTGATTGTCGTGCTGCTCACGACCTTGTAGTTCGTGTTGTCGACGTACGCACGAAACACCTTGTTGTTTCCGCTGGGGACGATATCGACCACGAAAGACGCCGAGTTCCCGTAGCCCTTGCCCACGACGGTCGCCCCGGTCGCCTGGCTCGTCGTGGTCGGGTCGACCCAGGCCATGATCGTGAACCCGTCCGTCACGTTGAGCCACGGCGTCGAAGGCACTTGAACCCGATTCGTGGAGCCGCTCGTCGTGCCGTTGAAGAGGATGGACCCTCCGACCTTGCCGGTCGAGGACATCTGGATGTACTTCAAGTTCCCGTCGGCACCATTGCCGCTGAGGTCCCGGACCACGGTGCCGGACGAAAGCGTTGCCATGTCGTAGTACAGGACCCGATGGTCGAGGACGCCCTGGATCTCCTGCAGATCGGGGATGCCGTCCGCGTCGGTATCGGGGGACGTGGGTGACGTCGTAAAGGTGATCGTCTTCAGGATTCCGTTCACGGGGATGGTCATCGTGCGAGGGGTGGCTTCGACGTTGTCGGGGATGCCGTCCGCATCCGTGTCTTTGAGCGTCGGGTTGGAACCGTAGGTCGTGACTTCCGTCCCATCGGGAAGCTTGTCGCCGTCCGTGTCCGCGACGGTCGGATTCGTCGCCATGCGAGCCGTCACATTCATCGGAGCCGCGAAAGAGAAAAACTCGATGGTGTCTGCCGGCGCGGTCCCGGACTGTTCTCGGTACACCGTCGCGCTCGTGTTCGTCACGGTCGAGAGTCGAAGACCGATGTTCTTGTTGCCGCTGGAGGCCTCGCCTTGCATCCACGCGAGGACGAGAGGCGCTTTGGCGAACGCTGCCGGGTAGGTCCAGGTGCCCGTCGTCGCGGAGACGTAGGCCTCGGCGCGGGTCCACGAGGCCAGGGCATTCGGACTGGCTTGGGGGGTAATCGCGACGTATGCGACGGACTCGGTGTTGTGGGTTGTGCTCGAATTTGCGTTGAGGTAGACCCCGAACCCGGACGCACTTATCGAACTCGTGCGTTTCGCGATGACGGGGTTCGCATCGTTCAGCGTCTGGGTCTGAACGATGACGAGCGGCATCGTGGTGAACGGCTCGCGGAAGTTCACGGATACGGGCGACACAGTGACGCTTGCGCTGCCGGCCTCCAGGACGGATCCGTCGGAGAGGATGTGATCGCCTGACTCGAGGGCAAGGTAGACGACATCTTCCCCTCCGCCCGAGCCGCCGGTCGTCCAGTTCTCGATCCGGAGCTGGAAGGAGTGGTCCGTGACCGACCGAATCCGGACGTGCTGGAAGGCGTTCTTGTGGAACGTCGGCGGCTCCGCAAAGACGACGGGTGTCGTGTAGTGATTGTGCATATAGACGGTCGTCCAACCCCAGCCGACGTTGTGGACGACCCCGACCTCGCCGACGACTTTCGTCATACCGAACGACACGAAGCCGCGCTCTTGTCCATCCGTCAGGCCGTCGCCATCCGTGTCGGCTTTCGTCGGATCCGTCGTGAACGGAGTTAGAATCTGCGTAACTCCGTTGACGGAGATCGTGAGAGCGTGCGGGGCGATCTCGTAGTCGTCCGTAAGGCCGTCCAAGTCCGAATCCCGGGTGACAGGGAGAGTGTGCCACTTGTTCACCTCCGTGCCGTCCGGAATCCCGTCGCCATCTGTGTCCGGATTGTTCGGATCCAATTTGACCTCGAATCGCAGTGTGAAGACGCTGACGTTGCCCGCGATACCGGTGGTCCAGTCCCGGATCACGAGGCGCCACTGAAGGTACTTTGTGAAGTACGCGAGCGGGAAGCCGGGCCTCAGAATCCGCGAGGCGTTTTCGGACGAGCTCGCCGTCGTTTGGGGATTCACGAGGTCGACGACGACAGCATGGTTGGTGCCCGCGTCCACCTCGCCTCGGTTCCATTCTGTTGTGAGGACACCCAGAGTCGCCCCGGCCGGTGCGGAGGGCCCGTCGGGGGGCGCCGGAGTGGGATTCGTGGGGCAGGGGGGAGTTCGGCAGCCACCACCGCCGCCTCCGTTGCTCACATGGATCGTGATGGACGAACTGGCCGTGTTGCCGGCCGAATTCGTGGCAATTGCCGTGAGGGTGTACGCGCCGTCACTCGTCGCGGTCGTGTCCCAGGCGTTGCTCGCGTACGGGGCCGTCGTGTCCGTCGACCAATACGAAGATGCGATGTAGAAATCGACCTTGGTGAGGGTGGTCCCCTGCGGAGTCGCCGCGTCCGCGGTGATCACGACCGTATTGTGCACGTATGCTCCGTTCGCGGGGGAGGTGATGCAGACGCGCAGCCCCTGGTTCGTCGTCACCGTGACGGCCATTGCCTTCGTGAGGTACAGCGGTCCATTCTCGGTCGCGACGGCCTTCAACGTGTGACCGCCGTTCGTGCAGTACTGGGAGGTGTCCCAGGGCCAGAGGTAGCCGCTCGAGCCGTCGTTAGGAGTCGTCACCCTGGACTTGTACAGGTTGTCGACGTAGAACTCCACCCACTCAACGCCCTGCAAGTCTGCGGCGGTCACTCGGACGTTCACGACGCCGGAAACGAGCGCTCCGTCCGCCGGGGCCACCCAGGTCATCGCCGGCGGCTGGTCGAGATTCACGGTGATCTCGCTCCAGGCCTTTCCGCCCGCGGTGTCGTATTGCGTCGCATTGATCTTCGTCGGCCCTTCGGGTACGGCGGCGGTGTTCCAAGTCCAGCGATATTCGTTCCCAACCGACGCGTTGACCGTCGCCTGGAGTTGTCCGGCGACCCGGAACTCGACCTTGGACGTAATCTCCGGGTGGAGGACCGTCGCGACGACCGAGACGGCGCCGGTCACGTAGGCGTTTCCCAGCGGCTGGGTGAGGCTCACGCTGTCGAGGCGCCTGCCAGGGTCCCAGACGTACCGGTCGATCCACGCCGTGGCGTTCCAATAGCCGACTTGGGCCGTGAGATCCGTCTTGCGCGAGTGGTCGACCGTGAAGTTCGCCAAGGCGCCGTTCGCGATCCCGTAGAACTGCGCGAGGGTGACCGCATTCGAGGAGACGTTCACGCCATCGTCCGGGATGGTCGCGGGCAAGGCTCCGGGCGACATGTCTTGGTAATACGTCGTCGCGCTCTCCTGGGTGTTCGTCAGCCCGTCGCCGTCCGAATCGCCTTGCAGGAACGCCTCGAACTCGTTGATCTCTGGATTGTTGTTCCCGTTCTTTAGATCAATCGTGATCTTGACCCCGAGAGCGTAATACACATTCGGGAGGTTTGCGACGACATCGAGGACGGCGTTCGACGTCGTAGACCAAAGTTTCTCGCTGCTCTCATAGACTCCGTTCCCGTTCGTGTCCAGGTAGACGGACAAGGAGGAATATTTCGTCGTGGTGAAATGCGCTTTGACGATGTTGACGTAGGCCAACGTTTGGAACTGGACCGCGAGCCAACCCGTCGTCGACGAGCTTTGCCAGTAGGTCGATGAGACCCCGTCAATCGCGTTTCCCGGGCCGTTCGAGCCCGACGATCCAGAGGCGGTCGCCACCGAGCCGCACGACGCGAGCGCGTGGTTGAAATCCCCCGCCGTCGAACACGATGCGCTGACGTTGTGGGCTTGGAAGACCAGAACCACCAAGATGACCGCACAGAAAAGCGAAGCTACCCGCAGAATCTTCATCACGAAAACCCTCCGGGCCCCCAAGATGCGGTGACCGGATAAGCCTGCCTACTCCCGGTCACAAATCGACAATCATCGACAAGTAGCGTGATCTAAAATAGCATGCTCCCGGCGGGATTCGAACCCGCGTCTGAGGCTCGAAAGGCCCCGATCCTTGACCGGACTAGACTACGGGAGCGGAACGGCCGGTTAGTCGCGGAAGCCATAAATCCTTTTGGAACCGGGTTGTCCTCCCTGGGCCGAACCGGAAACTACTTGCGAACCTCGCGCTTCGATGACGCGGATGCGTCGCGCGAAGCCGACGATCACCGAGCTCGCGTTTTTCGTTTCCGGCGTCATCGTCATCCTGACCGGATGGCTCGCCGATCTGCTCGGGCTCTTCGAGCTCGGCAGCGGTTCGGGCGGGCACGGCTCTTCGGCCACGTTTTCCCTCCGAATCTTCCTCACGATGTTCGGCGTGGCGTTCGCGACAATCGGGGTGGCGTATGACAACTTTCCCGAGATCTTCAGCGACGCAGAGATGGCGAAACGGTACCTCGTGTCGTTCCTATTTCTCGGGGACGGCTCTCTCCATCTGTATGCGCTCAACGACCATCTCAACGAGCCGTTCCCCGCGGCGTTCTTCGGCGTCTTCGCGGGCCTTCAGGTCGCGGCCGCGTTCGTGATCCCGTACACCCGCCGGGAACTAGACCCCGCGTGGCTCGGCATCACGGGATTCCTGATCGCGGCCTATGTCGTCACGCGGACCGTCTCCGTCTGGCCGATCGGAACCATCGAGGAGGTCGATGCGCTCGGCCTGATCTCGAAAATCGTGGAAGTCCTGACGGTACTCTTCCTAGTCTCGTTGATGCGATCCGCACGGGCAGAACGTCGCAAGACGGCGCGCACTACCGCGGCGCCAAGCCGGTGAGGCTCAGATTTCTCCGGCGACCTCTTTCGCGAGGAGCCGGTACTCCTGCTCCTTCATTGCCGCGGGGTTCGCGGAAATTAGCAGGTACGAGTCGTTCAGGACAATCTTCTCGTTGACCTTCTGGAGGAACCGCATCGTCGAGGCGAAGCCATTCTGCGAGATCAGGTACTCCAATCCCTCGAGGAGCACGGCCGCGTTCCCGCCATCGGCCGCAAACTCCGCGATCGCGGAGGCGATGTCGACCAGAGCCGTCGGCTCCGCGACCGCCATGTCCTCCCCTTTCTTGCCCGCGGATTTCGAGAGCCAGATGAACCCCGCGTCCCCCAAGGGATAGCGCGTGCGCGCGTCGTCGGGATGGATCCGCGTGATGCAGAGGCCTCGCGCCTCGTCGCGTAGCAGCTCCGCGAACAGCTCGAAGACGCGCTCCGCCTTCGGCTCCCGCACGAGGTACGCACCGCGGCGGCCGATGTCCTTCCGGGTGGGCATCTCGCCTCCGCCGACGACGGGGATGCCTTCCTCCTCAACGAGGCGGGATTCCATCGCCTCGACGTCGCGGTACAGGACCGCCATCTTCGACTTCGCCATCACCATGAGTTCCGTCGACGAGTATCCACGGGTCGTCAAGGAACCGATTTCCCGCCACGCGGCCTTCAGCCCTTCCTCGAACCCTTTCAGAAAGGCCTTCCGCTTCTCGTCGTCGCCCATCCCTGTGGGCGGGATAAGGCCCCGTCGGGCGTATAGAGATTTCGCGGCGCGCTCAGCCGATGTAGCCGAGGTCCTCGCGTTTGTCCGGGGGCTCCGGCGCGGCCTCGATGTCTTTCAGCTTCGACGTGATCTGGTCGATCTGCTTCGCCTTCGCCTCGAGTTCGTTGAAGGAGATTTCAATCCCGAGGTACTTCGTGAGTACGTCGAGCACGGCCTGCGCGGACTTCGGGTCGACGAAGTACCCGGACGTCTCGCCCATGAGGCAGATGGCGTTCATGTCGTACAGGCGGCCCAGGCCGAGGAGCAGGCCGCTCGCGCCGACGATCCCTGCGCCCGGCTCCCCGCGGGAGAACACGACGCCGTACTTCTCCATCTCCTTCACGAGGTCGCTGCCCGTCGCGGCGCCGAGGACGCGAGGCTTCGTGACGATCCGGCCCATCCCGTACCCGCCGAGCGTGAACACGCGGCGGACGCCGAGCTTCTTCAGCTCCCGCAAGATGAAATCGCTGAGCTCGTACTGTCCCTCGGGCGTGAGGCCCTGGTAGTCCCCCGTGATGAGGACGAGGTCCTTCCCCGCGCCTCGCTTCACGTAGTGCATCTCGTTGTTGACGAGCTTGACCTGCCCGTCCTCCTGCACGAGGACCTGGGGCGGGAAGTACTTCGAGAAGATCTCCGCGAACTTGACCGCCTTCAGCTCGTCCTTCAGGTGTTCCGCGGCGAGCTTGCCGACGTTCCCGATGCCGGGCAAGCCTTCGATGCACGTCGGATCGTCGAGCTTCGGGTGGTCGAGGTACCGGATCACGATGTTGTCCATGGTGTCTCATCTCTCCAATTCGTGGGCCCGCTTAAGTTTGCGCCTGTACGCGCCGTACCGGTCTTCCGGAGAATAGCGGGCCGGCATCGGGTTCCCCGTCGCGTGGCCGCACGCCGGGCAGATCGCCTTGAGCGTGTACCGGCCGCACGCGCCGCACTTCTGGAGGAGGGACCGCATCGCCTCAGTCCTTCCGGTGGAACTTCGCCTCGCCGCCTTTCGCGGTCAAGGCTTTCATCACCCGATTCGCGGCCTTCTGGATCTCCTCTTCCGCCGACTTGTAGTCCGGCGCGCGCACGACGATCCGGTAGCGAGGCGCCCCGATGTACTGGACCTTCACGCTGAGGCCGTCGGACTCCATCGCGGCCTTCGTCAGCGCCTCGCGGATGTGGACCGCGCCGTCGGGACAGAAGTCGGTCGCCTCGACGTAGCCGTCGATCATGACGTGCGGCGGGACGATGTTCTCCCGCGCGACCTCGACGAACGTCTTCACCCACGGGGCCTTGAAGCCCTCGTCCTCGAGGGCGTGTTCGTCCATCACGCTCTCCTCGAACGCGCGGTACAGCGTGCCGAACGAATCGAGGAGCTCGTAGCCGAACTCCTCCCAGCACTCTGCCGGCGTCTTCCCGAGTCGCGTCGCGACGATCCCGAGCAGGTTCTCCGCCTTCTGCTCGTTCTTCCACTCCTGGATCTTCTCGCGGCGCTGATGTTCGTTGACCGCTTTCAGCGAGAGGTCGATGTGGCCCTTGTCCTTGTCGACCTTCAGGACTTTGCAGACGACCTTCTGGCCCTCGCGCACGTAGTCCCGGATGTACTTGATCCAGCCGCTGCTGACCTCGGCGATGTGGATGAAGCCTTCCTTGTTCTCGTATTCGTCGAGCGTGACGAACGCGCCGAAGTTCTTGACGTTGGACACGGAACAGACGACGAGTTCGCCTTCGTCGGGCCAGTCGTACCCGCTCCGGGCGGTCTTCGCCTCCGCCATTACTCGAGGACCCCCAGGATCTCGCCTCGGATCGCGGCCTTCCCGCCCGTCGGCTTCGCGACCGTGGCGCCGCAGACCTGGCACAAGACCGTGCTCGCGGCGCGGTCGAAGACGACCTGCTCGTTGCCGCAATCCTCGCACTTGACCCGGAGGAACCGGCTCGTGGGCTTCGGGATCACTTGTGGACCTCCACGAGCTCGAACTTCTTCGCGCGGATGCCGGGCCGCTGGTGGGCCTTCTTGCACACCGTGCATCGGAACCGGAGATGGATCCGCTTCGTCGGCTTCTCGCGGCCTTCCGGCTTCGGGCGGGGGAAGCCGCCGTAGCCGGCCGTGACGCGTCGGAATCTCCGCTGGCCCGCGCGAAGCTCGGACCGCGGGCGGTTCTTGACCCGCTCGACCTCCAGCTCGCGATGCGCGTTGCAGAACGGACAGTAACCGCGAATACGCTGGGGCATCTTCATGGAGAGGCGACCGAGCATCGATACAGAGGGGAACTCGTATTTATGGGTTCCTGGGTCCGCACACGGAGAATTTCCGCGAGCCAGATGATTGCGGACTCGAGCCCACAGAACTCGAAACCACCCCGCGGATTATTCCCGTCCGCGAGAAACTTGGACGCTTGAATCGCAACAAATATATATTGCTAAATTAATAAATGGCGGGGAGATACAATGAGCCGCGAGGTCCGCCTCAGCCGCCGGGACGAAACCCTGGTGGACCTGCTCATTGAGACGGGCCTGTCGAGGAACATCGCGAAGACCCTCGTGTTCCTTTCAAAGCGCGACGAGACGACCTCCGTGGAGATCGAGAAGGCGACGGGACTCCGGCAGCCGGAGGTCAGCATCGCCATGCAAGAGCTCCGGCGGCGCAAGTGGGTCGACAAGCGGGACATCAAGAAAGAGGGGAAAGGCCGCCCCGTCCATTCGTACCGACTGAACGCGCCCTGGTCCGACGTGCTCACCCAGATCGACCGCGAGGAACAGTCGAAGATCGATCGGATCGAGGCGAACCGCAAGAAGCTCAAGTCGTTTGCCTAGGCACCAACGTCCGGACGCCTTTTGGGGTGCCGACCAGGACCGCGTGCGCCATCCCCAGGAACAGGCCATGGCCCACGACGCCGGGGATCCCCGCAATCGCGCTCGCGAGCTTTGCGGCGCGCTGGATCGGCCCGAAGGCCGCGTCGAGGATGTGATTCCCGTTGTCCGTCCGGAACGGCTCGCCCTCCTTCTGGCGCAGTTCGACTTGAGCGCCGAGGGCCTGGAGCGCGGCGGACACATTCTTCCAGCCGAACGGATGCGCCTCCACGGGCACGGGGGCCTTCGTCCCGAGGCGGGAAGACAGTTTCGATTGGTCGACGACCACGACGAACCGCTTCGACGCCGTGGCGACGATCTTCTCGCGGAACAAGGCGCCGCCGAGCCCTTTGATCAGGTTCAGCCGCCGGTCCACTTCGTCCGCCCCGTCCACGCACAGGTCCAGCCACATGCTCTCCTCGAGGGAGGTGAGCGGGACCCCCATCTTCTTCGCGGCCTCCGCGGTCGCGAGTGACGTCGGGACGGCTTTCAGGTCCATCCCGCTCTCGACGAGGCGGGCGACGCCCTCGAGAAAGAGCCGTGCGGTCGACCCGGTCCCCAGGCCCAAGACCATCCCTGGCTTCACATATTCGAGCGCGGCCTCGGCGGCCTTCCGCTTGAGCTCCTCCGTCGTCGCCATGTCACGCTCTCCGGCGGAGCTCCTCGACGAGCCGCACGAGTTCGTCGATCACGAGGTCGTCGAGCTTCTGGCCGAGCGCCTTCGACGCCTTCGACGGGTCCCCCGTCACCCCGGACCAGTACTTCCGCGGATCCTCCACGACCGCGTACGCGGGGATGTCGTTCTTCCCCGCGGGGCTCGTGCCCTTCACGAGATCGGGGCGGGCCGTCAGGATCCGAGACGTCTCGCCGGCGCCGGCGTGGCCATCTCCCTCCGGCAGGATTCCGTGGGAGGCGTAGATGATGTCGTAGTCGGAGAGGACGGTCGCCTTGAGGCCGGTCCCCCGATCCACGACCTCCTGGGCCGCGGCCCGCAGCGCCATCATGTGCTCCCGCCCCGCATGGCCGCTCACGACCATCACGCGTCGAACGCCGTTCCGGACGAGGTCGGCCAGGACGTCCCGCACGAACGCCTTGAGCGAGTCGACCGACACGCTGACCGTGCCCGGGTACGGCCGCGTCGTCGTGCACACCCCGTACGGGATCGGTGGCGCAAGGTAGGCGCCCGTCCGTTTCGCGACCTCGTCGAGGACGTGCAGCGGCTGGATCAGGTCCGCGCCGAGGGGCAAGTGCCGACCGTGTTCTTCGAGGGCGCCTACGGGGACGAGGACCACGGGATCCTTCTTTGCGATCGCTGCGAATTCCTCGGAGGTCATCTCGTCGAGGTGCACCAGCGGCTGGATCAGGTCCGCGCCGAGGGGCAAGTGCCGACCGTGTTCTTCGAGGGCGCCTACGGGGACGAGGACCACGGGATCCTTCTTTGCGATCGCTGCGAATTCCTCGGAGGTCATCTCGTCGAGGTGCACGCGGCGGAATCCGCAGGAAGGCCATAAATCGTTCGCGGGCCGGCGGCCTCGTGTTAACCTTGTTTAAGGTTAACTTCTCCGCGGAACCCTTTTTCGGGACCATGGCCTTCTCGAGCCGTGCGCGTCGCGGCGCTCTTCTCCGGAGGCAAAGACTCGACGTACGCGGCCTGCGTCGCGATGGAGCGGGGCTGGGACGTGACGCATCTTCTCTCGATCTTCCCGGAGGACCGCGACTCCATGCTGTTCCACACGCCGAACCTGCATCTGACGCCGCTCCAGGCGGACGCGATGGGGATCCCGCTCGTGCAAGAAGTGTCCATACCGGGGGAAGCGGGCGAGATGGAAGCATTGCGGCGAATCCTCGGGCGAGTCGACATCGAGGGGGTCGTGGTCGGGGCGATCGCCTCGGACTACCAGCACGAGCGGGTGAATCGGATCGCGGACGAGATGGGAATTCGAGTCTTCGCGCCGC
>VBMG01000130.1 GCA_005878485.1 Methanobacteriota archaeon
ATCTTGAGCACGCGAAGATGCTTGCAGTCCTTTACCGAGATCGGATTGATTGGGGTTACGTCGAACAGCTCGCAACTCGATTCGAAGGCGCCGACGTGCTATCCGATCTTAGGAAGGCTCTCTCGAGGGTTTAGCGAGGATACCGATGCGGTGCCTCGCCAGGCCCGTTTCACCCGGCGGGACGTTCCTCGCGAATCCGAAGGGCGATTCGACCCATCAGGCGACCCTGGACGACTCGCGTGTGAGCGGCCGCCGCCTGATCGAGTGGATACGTGGCCGCGAGTGGGACCTGAAGCCGAGCTTCGACGGACGCCCGCTCAAGCGCCGTGAGCTCGGTGGGACCGTACTCGCCGTCGTACGCGAGGAATCGGAGGTTCGGCCGCCGACGCGGCACCGGCTCGACTCCGTTCGGGTAGGCGACGCGGCCGTTCATGCGCACGAAGTCGATGCATCGCTCCAGCCCATCCCCGCCGGCGAGGGCGAACACCGCATCGAGCCCGTCCGGGGCGAGCTCCTTCAACCGGCGGATGCTGTCCGGGCTACGCGCATCGATCACGGCCTCGGCCCCGAGAAGTCGGACGAGTGCGGCGGCTTCCGGGTTGGAGGCGGTCCCGATCACCCGCGCGCCTCGAAGCTTCGCGAACTGCACGGCGAGGGATCCGACTCCGCCGGCCGCTCCGACGATCAAGACGGTCTCCCCACGTTTCAGCTTCAACGCACCGTCGACTCCTTGGAGGGCGGTCAATCCCGTCGTCGGTGCGGCCCCGGCCTCCAGGAGGTTGAGGTGCTCGGGGACGCGCCCGACGCTGCCCGCGTCGACTGCGATGTATTGCGCGTAGAACCCGCCCTTCGGATTCGAGTAGTGGCACGCCCATACCGAATCGCCAACGTGGAGCTTCCGGACGCTGGCCCCTGCTCCGACGACGATGCCCGCGCCATCGGTGCCTGGGACGATCGGGAACTTCGCCTTGGGCCCCCACGGCCGCCAGGATCCGTCCCGCACGAGCCCGTCCCAAGAGCCGACGCCGGCCGCATGGAGGGCGATGAGGACCTCTCGCGGACCGGGCTTGGGGACGGGGAGACGATGGGTCGTGAGTACGGAAGGCGGGCCGAACCGATCGATCGCGGCGGCCTTCATCGTTGGTGGGATCGTTGATTGTCGTGCACCTGCCGCGACTCGCTTCGTCATGGCGTCTCCCTCCAGGCTCGGTCCGGTCCTCGGCTACGAGAAGGAGACGTCCGATTTCTCGTTTTCGAACCCGTCCCTCGAGGCGTCGGGTTGGGGGGCGACCGTTTTTCCGGGAGGTTCCCGAAGTCCCGGCTTCGGCCCGTTCGTCGAGCCGCTCATCCCAGCGGCGGCGGGGCCCCTGGCGGATCTTGGGCCCTGCCGCGCTTTCGCTGTCGTCGGAGGGAAATCACCGCGAGCGTCGCGACCAGGATTCCGACGCCTGCAAGGACGGCGACGAACAAGACCGCATCGTGCAGAAGCCCGGGTGAAACCGGAGGCGGCGGCGGTTCCGTGAGGGAGACCAGAAAGGCGTCGAGGCCGCCCGCGTTCGTCTCTCCCGGGAAGGCTCCACCCGTCTCGCCGGCGACGTAGACTCCGGACACACCAACCGCGATGCCGTCCCCTTTGTCGAACCGGGACGTGCCGAACTGGCGGACCCCCAGAAGCGTGCCGTTGACGTCATACCGCAACAGGAATGCATCCGGGATGCCGGCACTCGTCTGCCCAGGAAGCGTGCCATCCTCTTGGCCGGTGACGTACACCCCGGATCGACCGACCCCCACGCCGGATCCGGCATCGCCGCCGGGAGCACCGTATTGGCGGGTCCACACCGCGTTGCCGTCCGGATCGTACTTTCGGAGGAACGTGTCGGCGCCTCCGGCGCTCGCCTCACCGGGAAACGACCCGCCCACCAGGCCGGTGACGTACACGCCGGGCTCGTCGTGCCGGCGACGTACACCCCGGTCGCGTCGACGGCGAGGCCGGAGGCATAGTCGTACCCGCTCGTCCCGAACTGCTGGGTCCACGACACGTTGGACACGTTGCCGTCGACGTTGTACCTCCGAACGAAGGCGTCCACGCTGCCCAGGCTCGTTTGGCCCAGGATCGTGCCTTCGGTGCGGCCTGCGACGTAGGTGCCGGTCCCGTCGCCGGCGACGGCGAGGGCGGTGTCGAAGTCGGGAGAGCCGAATTGCCCGGTGAACAGGAGGGTGCCGTTGACTTCGTACTTCTGGACGTACGCGTCCACGCCGCCCCCGCTCGCACCCCACTGGAGGCTGCCGCCCGTATGGCCCGCGATGGACACGCCGGATCCATCCGCCGCAACGGCGTTGGCGTAGTCGAAGCTGTCCGTGGCAATCGGACGGGTCCACAGGACCGTGCCGTCGAGGTCGTACTTCCGGAGGTAGGCGTCGTACGCATCGCCCGGGAAGCTACCCAGCATGCGCCCAGCGACGTACACGCCGGTCGCGTCGACCGCGACGGCGCTGCCGGAGTCGTCGCTCGGCGTGCCGAACTGACGGACCCACACGAATGCGTCGGTCGTTCCTTGCCCCTCCGCGTGCGGCAGGACCGCGAGCGACACCGCAAGGCCGATGACCATGACGGCCGCGCGAACGACGGGGCGGACCGTCACGGTCGCACGTCGGCATCGCATGGCGTCGTGCATCAAGGCCGCCTGGACCCGGCTCCCGGGCCGTCCCCAGGGCCCGATCGCCGCCGCCGGACGAAGACGATCACGAGGAGGGCGAGCGCGAGGCCCGCCGCGAAGGAGCCAATGCCAACGATCGCACCGAGGGACTGCGGGGGGATGAGCGGGGTCCCCGAGGCCGCCCCGATGACGACCTGCCGAGCCAGGGAGTCGGACACGTTCAGCTCCGTACGGATCGTGAGCAAGACGCGGTAGACACCGGGCGCCGCGAACGCGTGGGTCACTCGCGGGCCCGAGTCCCGGGCGCCGTCTCCGAAGTCCCACGTGAACGTGATCGTCCCCAGCCCTGTCGAATTGCTCGCGTCAAATACGATGGTCTGCCCGGGGCGGAGCGGGTTCGAGCCGACGACCACGAACGTCGCGGTGGCGGGCGGGGACGTGACCGTGAAGTTCCAGGTGACCGAATTCGACCCACCCGGCCAGGCGATCTCGGCCGTGACTCGGTGGCGTCCCACGGGAAGGAGGGGCGCCACCGCTCGGACTTCGCGGTAGAAGGGGTCGTAGACGCTGTTCAGGGTCGTACCGTCCACGGCGAGCGTCGTCGTGTTCGATGGCGGCTCCACGAGTCCCCGCCACACGCGCGCGCGCACGTAGAATCCGGGAAGGCCCGCGATGTCGCTGTCGGCTGCAGGACCCCCGGGGGATACCGAGGGGTCGGCCGTCAGCAGGCGGAAGTCGCCCTCGGTCCAGAGGAGGACCGTGCCGGCGACCTCCGAAGCGACGAGCAGAGACTGTTCCGACACGTATCCCGAACCCGGAGACACGGGGATCGGCACGGTGGTCCGCTCGGCGCCGGTGGTCGTGTTGAAGACCCACAGAGCCGCGTCGTAGAAGTTCCGATGGATTCCAATCGCGACATGCCGGTTGCGCATCAGCGCAACGCCTTGCGGATAGGCCCCCATGGGGAGCCAGCCCACCTGAGTCAGGTTGGAGACGGCGAGGACCACGATCCCGTACGGGGTTCCCGACACGAGGTAGGCCCGGCCCGCGTCCCAATCCACGGCCGTTTGGAGGGGGTTCTCTCCCACGTCGGAGCCGTTGGAGGCCCGGAACACCAAACGATCCGCGGAGACGTCAAACGTATCGAGGGTCACCGCCGAGCTGGAGAGAGAATGGGCGAGGAGGACCGTCTTGTCCGGACTCACCTCCAGGAGCGCGCGGAAGACGTTCGCCTGATCCACGACGTTGCCGGTCGTCTCGTTGATGATTCGAATGACCGAGTCCCCGGCGCCCGAAACGAAGAGCCGGTCGGGCCGTCCGGACCGGACGCTGAGGGGACTGAAGCCCAGGGGAATTACGCGCAACACCGTCCGCTGGACCACATCGACCACGGTCGTCTGATTCTCTCCGGACACGGCGACGTACAGTCGGGTTCCATCCGAACTCAAGTCGACAGACATCGGACCTTGGCCTACGATGACGCTCGAGAGCTCGTTGCCCGTGAACGCGTCGAGGAAACTCAGCGTGCTGCCGTCGGGATGGGCCCAGTAAATCATCGGGCGAACCGGGTCGGCGAGGATCTCTTGATCCCCGTTGATCGAGCCACCGCCGGGCGTCTTGATCCCGGCCGTCGGGAGGGGAAGCGATGCCACGGCGGCGAGGACCGTGAGAATGGCAAGACAAACGCCCCACAGCGGCCGGATCATGCGGTAATCGAACCTCTATGAATCTCTCGCTACTTCAAGGCGGATTCGTCCCGGGGAAGCCTTCGGTATCTTGCGGCGGCCAAGCCACGAGCCCGTCCGAGCACTCCGGCGAATCTTCATGCTCCTCCCGCGACGACCGGAAGCCCCTTCGTTGGAGGCGCGTCCGGTAGGCCCACCGACTCCGCAACGATCGCGAGCTCGAGCTAGGGGTCCGCCGGTAGGTGATCCACGTCGGCATCCTCCATCGAGGCGGCCGCGGCTTTCGCTCCGCGGCGGCTGCTTTTAAAGGATGGGCTACCATCCTTGGACGTGCACTCTCTCGGTGAGCGAACATGGTACTGAGCCCGGAGGCGAAGCTGTGGTGGGCCCAAGCGAAGCGCGACTTTCGGATCGCAGAGCGCAACCATGCAAATCACGACTACGAGGTCTCTGTCTTCTATTGCGAGCAGGCTGCACAGAAGGCGCTCAAGGGTCTGTTACTCCACCGCACATCCCAGATGCCGCCGAAGATTCACAATCTCGTGGAGCTCGGTCGCCTGACCGGCGTAAGTCGTCCGATGCGTGACTTCCTCGCCGAACTCACGCCTCACTACATGATCACTCGGTATCCCGATGCTGCGGGTGCCGTGACCTCTGATTTGTACAACGGACGCTTGTCCCTGAGATTCCTGCGAGGCACGAAGAAGGTGATGGAGTGGTGTCGAAGTCGGTTGCGATAAGCCCTCCGTTTCGTCGGTTTCTTGATCGTCTCGCCCGGGACCTTCGACCCGAGCGAGTGGTTCTGTTCGGGAGCCGGGCTCGAGGGACCCATCGTCCGACCAGCGACTACGATATGCTAATCGTCGCAAGGCGGTTTCACGGCGTCCCTTGGGTGCAACGCGCGGCCCTCGCGATTCGCCTTTGGGACCTTCCTGTTGACCTCGAGCCGATCTGCCTCACACCGGAGGAGTTCCGCCAACGGTCCAAGGAGATTTCCATTGTGGGCGTGGCAGCGCGAGAGGGAATCGTAGTTTTCCCCTGACGAGTCCGAGCTCGAATCGGGAAAAAGGAATCCCGTCTCGAGACACGAACTGCCGTTGTCGGTGTAGGCCCCGGGCATTCGAACCGGCGATCGAACCTAGCTCGGGGGCTTCGACTCTGGCGGAGCCTGCTCGGGCGGCTTCATGGCCTCCGTCAGTTGCCGAAGACGTCGGGAGATGAGGACCGCCATCGCGATGACGCCCCCGGCGAGGGCGAAGAGGCCTGCAAAGAAGATCATCACGAACATGAACATGGTCGCGACGAGGCTATCCGGTATGGCGAAGCCGCCGGTGCTGTTTCCCGAGCCGCTTCCGCCGCAGTTGGACGTGCAACCCCCGCCGCCCGTGCTGACCGTCAGCGTGTTCGACGTTGAGGCCTTGTAGCCCGAGCTGTCAATCGCGTCGAGGTGAACGTTGTACGAGCCGGAGGACGACGGGGTGCAGGGGAAGTTGTTCGTGTAGTTCGGGGTCGTAAAGGGTTGCGTCGGAGGAGCGCATCCCGGTGCGCTCCCGTTCACCCAGACCGTGAAGGGGGTACTGCCGCCGCTGGTGAATGAGAGGGAAATCTGCGTTTGCGTCCCCGCCGGAACCGGATTCGGCGCGAACGAGAGGCTGACTGTGAACGTGCCCTCGGCCGCGAGGCGGATCGAGGGCGCTTTGGTGGGTGTGAGGGAGCCGAGAATCCCGAAGGCCGATCCCACGAGGAGCAGGACTGTGAGCAACCCCGCCAGAACGCTGCGGTGCCGCCGGACTGCCTCATCCGCCGTGCCGAACATAGCGGCGCAGCCTCCGGTCGTCCTCAAAAATCTAGCGCTGTAAGTATCAACGCGCGCAACGTGTTCGCGGCCCCTTCGGCCACTCCGCGAATCCTCGCGCTAGCGAGATCGACGTGTTCTCGCGCCCCTTCAAAGACGAGTACGACCGTGACTCCAACGACGGGCTCCGGGCGCGATCCGGTCCTCGTTGGATCCGCGAAATCCCAGCTCCCCCACGGGGCGTCAGTCGTTCCGCGATTCGGCCCTCTCCCCGCTAACCTCAAATACATGACAAGTCATTACAATGTCATATGAAGAACCTGCAGGTCCGCGTCGGCGAAGACGAGGTTGGCGAACTCGACCGCCTCGCCGACGACATGAAGCTCTCCCGGTCCGAGGCCGCACGGACGGCCCT
>VBMG01000095.1 GCA_005878485.1 Methanobacteriota archaeon
GGACCAGGCTGTATCAACTCACCCGATGATCGTCCGATCGATTTTGAGCTCTTCAGAAATCGTGTACAACACCCCGCGCGGCATTGGTTCCGCTTTCATCGCCAGAATTGGCTCCGACGCAGCGATAACCATCTCTCCAAGATCGTCCACGTACAGCGTATAGTATTGCCCGTTCGTCTGGAAGTCTCGGTAGACGTGAAGGGCCGTTCCGTCAGACAGCATGAAGTTCAGACCTGTAAATCCGCCGAACTTGTCGATCACGACGGCACGTGCAGCCTTAGTGGCCTGCGCCACCCCCTCACGCGATCTGTCATCCAAGTGGTCCAGCAGAGTCTCGAACAAGACCTGTGAGTCGATTTTCTCCGAGTCCCCCGTGTCCCTCAGCAAGGAGCCGTTATGCTGAAAGGCCCACATCGCCCCGTGCCGCTCTTCGACGAATGGATGGGCGAACTTCTGGACGACGAGTCCGCCGACGCTTGCCCGGCGCAAATGGCCCATAACAATCAATGATTGCCCCGGTGCGCGCTCGATGTTCAGCTTCGCAATCTTCCAAGCGGTCCCGTAGTACTTCGAGGCGTCCGTCGCGCTGCCGGCATCGCGCATGTGCACTTTCAGCGCGCCGTTCTGGAAGCAGGCGAGGCCCCATCCGTCCTTATGCCCGCGCTCGTCCGGCGCGCCGAGCGGGCACATCCCCTGTGTCGCGAGGTCCGCGAACTCCTCGAAGAGGTCGTAATAGACCGGACCGCGGCTGACGACGCCCAGCATGCGGCACATGCGCGGCGCGATTCGGCCCGCGCTATATGAGCCTGGCGTCCGCTCGCCGATGAAGGAAAGAAGGAAAGGGGAGGGCCGAAGCCCTCCATTTCGCGCTCAGACCTCGTCGCCGGATCCGCCGCGGCCGCGTCGCATCTCCTCGAGCTCGCGCTTCGACTCGCGGTAGCGGACGAACAGGAACACGCTCGCCGCGACCGCGATGATGGTGGCCACTAGGAGGGTCAACGAAGTCGCCGAGGTCGCCTGCCGGGAGAACTGCTCGAACCCGCCCGACGTGACGTCGATCACAACGAAGGCCTCCCGGCCCGCGGTGCTCGCGGTGATGACGACCAATCCCGGATTCGATGGCGCGGTGAAGACGCCCTGCTGGTTGATCGAGCCAGCCGTGGTCTTCCAGGCGACCGTCGCCCCCGTCACCGCGTTGCCGAATTGGTCCGTCACGACGGCGCCGAAGTCCAGGGTCCCTCCCACGGCCACGGTCGTCGCCGGCGCGTCGATGGCGATTCCGACCGGCGGGCCCGCAACGAGCGCCACGGTGATCGTGCGAGAAACCGTGCCGAGCGTGGCGGTGAGCTGCACCGAGGCCGGGGTCGTCGTGATGGGGGCGTGGTACAGGATGGTACGGCCGTCCGGGGTGAGCAGCAAGATGCTGCCCGTACCCGTCGTCGTCCACCGCACCTCGCCATCGGGGTTTGCGTTGCCGTACGCATCCCGGACCGTTGCGGCGATCACCGACTGGGAGTCGACCGACACACTGGTGGACGTGAGTGCGATGTCCAACGTAGCCGGGGCCCCCGGGACGATGGTGACCTGTTGTCGGCCCGTCCTCCCGCTCGAGTGGGTGGCGGTCACGAAGCCGACCCCCACCGTCGTCGACGCGGTGAACACCCCACTGGACGTAATCGTCCCGATGCCGCCCGTCACACCCCAGGTGAGCGTTGCACCTGTGATCGCGTTGCCGAACCGGTCCGTCGCGGTCGCTACGAACGTTCGTTGGGAGCCCGCCGGAAGGCTGACGGCGCCTTCGAAACGGTTTCCGCCGTCAAGCATGGCGACATCAATCCGATCGAGCGGCCCTGGCAGCACGTTCAGGGTGGCGGTGCCCACATGCACCACACCGTTCTCGTCGACCGCTGACGCCTCCAAGGTCTCGGTGCCCGCGATGATGTCCGCGACATAGAGAACGGTGTTGCCGGACACTTTCACGACCGATCCGAGCCCCGCCCGGGGGACCCAGTCCGAGTCCTTCACCCGGATCGGGTTGTCGAACGCGTCGAGCCCGTGCGCCTTGAAGAGAATGGCTTTGCCAACCTCGACGTCCGCCGTGGCGGGCGTCACGAGGAGGGTCCGGAGTTCCCCGGCCCCCACGCCGCCAAAGGCGTAGAGGGCGCCCGCGTAGTCCTCGAGCCAGACCCAGCCCCGCTGAATCGCCGGCGCGGACGACGACGCGAAGGCGACCAGCGGATCGGTGTCGACGATGTCGCCCGTGGATGCGTTCAAGGTCCGGAACTTGCCGTCCCAGGCGGCTCCGTAGACGTACCCGTTCGCGAGCGCCACGGAGCTTCCCACGGGCCCTCCGATGCGGGTCCGCCAGCGGAGCGCACCCGTTGTCATGTTCAGGGAGACATACTCCGACCCGAAGTCCCCGAAGTAGATCGCCGATCCGTCGGTCGCCGGCGTCGAGACGTCGATCAGGGGGGTGAAGCCGCCCTTGGACCAGATGGTGGTGCCCGTATTCGCATCGAGGGCGTACATCGTCCCAGTGTAATCACCGATGAAGACCTTGCCCTGCGCGACGAGCGGAACCGACGTGATCGTGCCGCCGAGCTGAACGGACCACACGACGCTTCCCGACTGCTCGTCGAGCGCGTAGAGCCTGCCCGAGGTCGTCCCGTAATACACGATTCCACCGCTGACGGCGGCGCCGCCGTAGGGCAACCCGGTCGCGTTGAAGAGCCACAGCAACTGGCCGCTCAACGCATCGAGGGCGTACACCTGTCCGTTGTTGAAGTCGTTCCACGTCGCGCCGATTACCCGGCCGCCCGCGTAGGCCATCGCGGGCCGCGCGTTGAAGTTCAAGCCGGTCTGGTCCGGGCCCACCTTCCAGAGGATGGATCCGTCCTTGCTATCGATGGCAAACACGTAGCCACACGACCCGAAGAAGGGCGGGCGGCTAGGGCATGACCCGATGACGCCTCCGTCCGTGCCGTAGAACGTCGCGTAGACGACATTATCGTTCGGGTCGTCGGGGTTTCTCCGGTCAACCGTGACTATGTCGGTGTAGTAGAACGAGTCGCCGAACGCTTGCTCCCAGATGACATCGCCCGTGAACGGATCGTATGCCCGTAGGTATCCATCGAGGGTCGTGCTGTACAAGATGTTGTCCGCGACAACGGGTCCTGTCCACAGGGCGAGCTGATGCCCCCCGGTTCGCCACAATTCGTTCATTGGAGGCACGTGCGGGCTCGGCGACAACCCGGCGCGCTTCGCGTTGTTGTGGAACGTCGGCCAGGCCTCGTTCGGCGGCGCGGCGATCTCGATCACGACCAGGCCGGTGCCGGATGCGGAAGTGTTCAGGGAGGAGGTGCCCTTCACCGCGGTCCGCTGGACCGTGTCTTCGAGCGCGTTCGCCGGGACGATGACACTCACCACGATCGAGGCGCTCTGGAGGCCGGGCACGAGCCCGACGTCCGGGATCCGGTCGCCATCCGTATCGGCCAGCGGCGTGTGGCCGTCCGCCTGGTAGAGATGGATCGTCCAGCTCTGGTCCGAGACCGCGGTCATGTCGATCGTGTCCGCGAATCCGCCTGTGTTCCGAACGTTCATCGTCGCGTTGACCGTCGCGCCCGGATGCGGGGTGAAGTAGCCTCGTGGCCCGACCGCGACGCCCGGAGGCGGCACGGTCGTCGTCACCTTGGACTCCTTGAATCGCGTCAGGTCGTTGCTCGACGTGAACCGCACGACCGCCGTGTCGGCGTCGCCCGGATTGACCGCGGCGGGGACCGTCACTTCGACGATGACCGTCGTGTTCTTGCCGGTGTTCAGCGGGCCCGTGTCCGGGATGTTGTTACCGTTCGTGTCCGTGAGCGGCGTCATGTCCGCCTTCAGCAGGTCGACCGTCCAGCCGTGGACGCCGAGCGTCTTGGTGGCGTCGAACGTGTCGGGACCGGAGATGCCGATGTTCTTGATGGTCAGCGTGTAGTCGACCTTCGAATCCGGCACCGTGTCCTGCGACGCGCGGCGCGGGGACACCGTGAGCCCGACGGGCAGCTGCCCGAAGAACCCGTGGATGTTCCCTCCGTAGTCCTCGACCCAGATCCAGCCGTCCGAGACGGCGGGGAACGACGTGGAGCCGGTGCCCGACGTGAGCGGGTCCGAGTCCACGATCGAGCCGTCGACCGTGTCGATCGTGTACAGCGGGCAATACCAGCACGTCCCGTACAGGAAGCCGTTCGCGAGGGCGGGCGACGTGCCCACCGGTCCCGAGACGCTCGTCTTCCACAGGACACTCCCGGTCAGGGCGTCGAGGGAGACGTATTCCCCGTTGAAATCGCCGAAGTAGATCGCGGTCCCGTCGTACGCCGGGGTGGAGATGTCGATCAGGGAGAATCCGCCCGTCGACCAGACGACGTCACCCGTGGAGGCGTCCAGGGCAGTCTCCGTTCCCGAGTAGTCTCCGACGTAAATGTTCCCTTGGGCATAGAGCGGCGTCGTCGTCACGGTGTTCCCGATGCTGTGGCTCCAGACTTGCGCGCCGGTGAACTCGTCGAGCGCGTAGACGGTCCCGCCCAAGCTCGTGAAGTACGCAACGCCTGCGTTAATCGCGGCGCCCGTCACCAGACTGTAGCCGTCCATCTGGAACGTCCACGCGACGGTCCCGTTCGCGGCGTTCAGGGCGTACGCTTGACCGCCCCACGCCGTGCCGAAGACGAGGCCGTTCGAATAGGCCATCGGGACGCGCGCGTCGAAGTCGAGTCCCGTCTCCGAACCGACGACCCAGATCGTGTCGCCCGTGTTCTCGTCGAGCGCGTACACGGAGCCGCCCGAGCTGCTGTAGAACGTCGCATAGAGCACGCCGTCGTGGCCGACCGGCGTGCCCGTGTAGTAGAACCGGCCGCCCAGCGTTTGGCTCCAGAGGATGTCGCCCGTCTCCGGATCACGGGCCCGCAACGTCCCGTCGAGGGGCGCGGAGAACAGAATGCCGTCCGACATGATGGGACCGTTCCAGAGCTGGAGGGTGTACGGGCCGTCCTTCCACACCAGGTCGATGGGCGGCTGGAAGTTACTCGGGGACCGGCCTTGCCTCGGCAGGTTGTTGTGGAACGTCGGCCATTCGACGCTCGGCGGTGCCGTCGGCGGTCTCGTCGGCGTCACGAACGAGTAGTAGTTCGAGTTGTTGTCGTCGAGCGCGAGGTTCCCCGCCTCATCCGTCGATTGCACGGCATAGTAGTACGTGGTGTTGTCCGTGAGGCTCGAGAGGCTGATCGAGTGGTCCGTCACGAATCGCGACGAGGACGTCATGTTCGCCGGCGGACTCGCGGTGCCCCACCACAGGACGGAATCGGACAGCTCGTCCGTGGTCCAGACGATGGTCGCGCGGTTGAAGCGTAGATCGACCACGGCGATGCCCGAGATGACGGGTGGCGTGTCGTCGACGAGGGCCGTGGCCGTCACTGGACCGTGCCCGCCCGATCCATCGTCGTTGTCGTAGTACATCGCGGTGATCGTGTCGCCGTTCTTGACTTGCAGGAGACCGTCGCCCGGCACCGGAATCGGATTGTTGGCTAGCGTGATCGAGCCACGGAACACCGAGGTCGCGTTGCCGGTCTCCGTGAGCGTCACGAGCTCAGGAGTCGTCTCCGTGGTCGAGCTCATGTTCACTTGGACGGTGTCCGAGGCGTTCGGGTCGGTGTTCAGGCCGGTGTCGACGACCTGGACGTTGACGGTCGCCGAGGATTGGTACTTGGGGTGGTCCATCTGGATGCTCCCGCGCTGCGTCGCGATGCCGCCCGTCATCACGATAGCGTAGGGCTGCGGCCCGTTCGGCACATCGTTCGCCGTGACCGTGACCGTCCAGACGCCCTCCTGGACGCCCGTGATGACGAGGACCGACTCGACGTTGTTCCGGTGATCGGCACCCCGTGGGTTCGGCCTGGACTCGCCGGGGTTCATGCCAACGTACTGGTTGCCCGCGTACAGCGTGCCATCGGGGGCGTGGACCGTCAGGTCCAAGTCGTTCACGAGGCACGGGTTGCAGCCCGCGGTTCCTGGGTAGTCCGACCACACAAGGGTGATCTCGACCGACTGGGACGCATCGCCGATTGCGAGGGTGTAGTTCGTGACGTCGCCCGTGTTAAGGCCGGCGCGGTTATCGTGCAGGAGGAGGCCGCGCGCGTCCCCTTGGAACGCGAGGGCGTCATCGAGGGTGAGCCGGCCGAAGCCCTGGTTGTCGTTCGGATAGTACGACTCGCCAAACTTGTACGCCCCGGCGCCGGTCATCTCGCGCGCGCTGTTGATCGCCGTCGCCTTGATGAGCGCGGCCGTAGGCGTGAATCCGTTGCGGGGGACCGGCGCGCCGGTCGGGTACCAGCCGTCCATGTAGTATTGGCGGACGAGCGCCATGCTACCCGCAATCGTCGGGGTCGCCATGCTCGTGCCGCTCAGCTGGAAGTATTGCGTGCCGTCCCCGCTGGGATCCAATCCCTCGGCGGACCACACCGAGACACCGGGCGCCGTGATGTCGGGCTTGATGCGCCCGTCTTGGGTCGGGCCGCGGCTGCTGAAGTCCGCCACGTTCTCGAGGCCGAGCCCGTTGACCGTCGCGCCGGCGGTGATGACGTTCTTCGCGGTCCCGAAGAGGTTCATCGACCGGAGGCCTCCCTGTCCCGCATTCGCCGCCGCGAAGACGACGAGGAAGTCCTGGTTGTTCCAGATGAAGTTGTCCGTGTCCGCGGCTTCCTGGATATAGTCGGCCTGGAAGTCCACGGAACCCCAGCTGTCGGAGTGGATGAACGAGCTCCGGTTCAAGGCCATCTGCCACAGCTGCGTGATGCTGTCAAAGTAAACGCCGAAGCCGTCGTTGGACAGGTCCTGCATCTGGATGAACGCGTCGAACGCCTGGCCGTCATGGGGGCCCGCGCTGCCGTTCGAGCCGGTCGCGTCGCCGTTATAAATGTGCCACTGGCCGTCGTCGCCCGCGACGCTGCCCGAGGTGTGCGTCCCGTGGTTGATGCCGTTGTCGGTGAGGTCGCAGTTGTCCGAGCATCCTTCGTAGTAATCGGTGAGCTTCCGCGCGTTCGGTCCGGGCGTCGTGTTGCCCGGGTCCCAGAAGTCCGGGTGCTTGTAGTCGATCCCCGTGTCGCCGAGGGTCACCGTCTGACCCGTGCCGTGGATGCCGTGGTCGTGGACCGGGGTGGCGAAGGTCTCCGTGTCGCCGCTTTGCACGACCCAGCGCGCCAGGTCATTGAAGACGTACGGCTGGACGAACCGGTCGACGTACAACACGCCGGGCACGCGCGCGAGCAATGGAAGCGCGCCCTTGTCGACCTCGACGCGGACGCCGCCGGAGTTGCCCCAGGAGTACTTGATCTGCGTGCCGCCGAGGATCGAGGCCGCGCGGACGATCTCCGGCACGCGGGATGCCTCGAAGGCGGTGATCTCAAGGGAGATGCGTGTTCCGGTGCCCGACGACGGCGCGGCGGCGGCCCCGCCGAACGACGTCTGCGGCCCCATCGTCGACCCGGATGCGGACGCGTCGAACATCGGGGAGAAGCTGGAAGTGGCGGCGCCCGCCGACGCGGTCACGCTCTTCGCGGGCATGCCGCCGCCGAGGGTGGTCACGGCGCTGCCGTCCAGGGAGTCGCCGTTGCGCTCGCGCTCCATCTCGCGCTGCGTGATCACGCCGTATTCATCGGAGAGGCGAGGACTCAGCTTGTACGCGGGCTGGAAGACGCCGCTCCACCGAACGACGGGGAGGGCGGCCGCGCGGTCGATGGCGGGTCCATCGGCGCGGACGATGAAGGCGTTGTACGCGATGTACTGGAGGATCGTCACGCCGGTCGAGGCGAGCATCGCCTTCATCGCGGGCGTGACGGGTCCGTTGAATTGAACGATGTAGTAGAACTGTTGGTCCCGGGGGACCGTGTCGAACCGGAGGGAAGCGGGAATCGACGGAGTCTGTGCGAGCGGATCGAACTTGAAATTATTGATCGTCACGAACTTCATATAGTCAGGAACCGCACGCGGCATAATCGACGGCGGCGCGGCCCTCGCCGGCGTCCCCAAGATCAAGAACGCCGAGAAGACCATCACGAGCACCAACGCGATTGCGGTGATGCGATTCCACATGCGGCGAGACACTGCGTTCGCTGATACTGCCGATTGAGAATTCACGTATACCCCTTCCCCGTCAACGGTACGGACTCCCTCCCGGCGAATCCAGCGAACCGCCAGATCCACCGGCCCCAGGTGCGGAAGGGATTAACGTTAGGGGAGATAAGGATAACGGAGACGTTCGGGCCGCGGCGTCGCGGCAAACTTCGGGCGAAGAGGGCTGCGGCACCGTCAACTTCGACCGCCGGCGGATGGTTTTTTCGCGGAAAATATTCGGTACGGCAAGAGAAGATGCGGGACCACGACCGACCGGAGGGCCGTGTCCGTCTGTATCGGAGGGAGGCCCGAGGCGTCACGCGGTCCCGCGGACGAACGGAACCGCCACCGTGCGGGCGCGGAGATCCCACCCGCCGCGGTTGATGAACAGGGTGTCCTTGGCGGAGACGTCGTCCAAGCGGAGCAGGGCCATCGCAATGACCCAGCCGATCGTCGGCGACCAGGCTCCGCTCGTCACGAACCCGACGTCCCGGGCTCCCTTCGAGACCCGATCCCCGCGAACGGGAGGCAGGTCCCCTTCGACCCGCAGTCCAACGAGCTTCCGGCGCACCTGCCCGACGTACGTGCCGCGGGCGACAATCTCCTGGCCCAGGTAGCAGCCTTTCGTATAGCTGATCGCGGACTCCGGCGCGACCTCTAAGGCGAGGGTGTCCTCGCCCATGTCTGCGCCGAACCGGGGCACGCCCGCTTCGATCCGCAAGACTTCGGCCGCATCGCGTCCGATTGGCGTAACGTCGCGGCGCACCAGGGCCTCCCAGAGCTCCGCCAGGCTTGCGCCAGCCGACCAGATCGCGTAGCCGTCTTCTCGGAAGGTGCGCAACCGCACGGCACGGCCTTCGTGATGTCGGTCGACGGAGAACGCCAGGAACGCGTTATCGGTCAGGCTGCGGACATCCGTGCCGACGACAGCCGCCACCGGTTCTTCGGACGAGGGACCGTGCACCTCGATGTGGCCGCACAACCCGAGATCGCGGAACTCGACGTCGTCGCTGACACGGGCTTTCTCGAGGAGACGCAAAATTGAATCTTTCTGCGCTGGATCGATGTCGAGGACCAGCGAGTCCGCGAACGCATAAACACGGAGATCGCCGAGCACGCGGCTCTTCTCGTTCAGGAGGAGTGCGTACGTCGACATCCCGGGCCCGATGATCTTCAGGTCGGTCGTCACGAGGCCGTCGAGAAACGGGACGCGCTCGGATCCGGTGAGCTCGATCTTCGCGCGATCGCTCAGGTCGATCATGCCCGCGCGAGTGCGGACCGCACGGACCTCCGCGTCGAGGGAACTGTAGCCCGCTGGGATCGACCAGCCTGCCTCCGGGCGGAAGATTGCGCCCCTCAGATCATGATAAGGCTGTAACCGAAGTTCTTGCATCGGCAGACAATGCATGCATCGGCGCCATTTGGCCTTTATGTGAGCGGTACGTCCCGGGGAGAAGCGGCGTCGGAAGTTTCAATACGACCCGCGCTCTCGTCTGGACGCGATGGCTCCCGAACTGCGCGACGGTCGGATTTCCGTCTTCGCGAAACGGATCATGCGGAAACCGCGGACCCTCCACTGCCCGTACTGCGACGGCAAAGTCCTCTTCACGCGGAACGAGGAGCACCTCGATGCGAAGAACTGTCCCCATTGCGGGATGCGGGTCGAGCGCCGCGAATGGCCCGAGAAACTGTACGATCCGATGCCGATCCTCCGGACGAAGCCCGGTGGCCCCGACGCGATGAAGATCGAGACGGCCGATTCGAAGGAGCCCGCAGCGAAGAAGGACGAGAAGGAGAAGAAGGCCTAGCTGAAGACCGCGCCGCACTTCAGGCAATCGCTCCAATACTTCCCGACGGGGGCGCCACATTCGCCGCACTCCCCGCCTTTCGCGGTCTGGTCCGCCTTCACCACGACGAGCGCGGGATTCGAAAGCTTGTCCCAGTGGGGTTCCCGGACCAGGAGGAACGCGAAGTCATCGCCCCACGTCTCGAGCTCGAGGAACGCGATCTTGCGGGTCGCGAGCATCTCGTTCACGCCCTTCATCAGGTCCCGTGCATCTTTGAACCGAACGACCCGCTCCTGGTCGCCGAACCTCAGCTTCGCCTTCCGCAGGTTCAGTTCCTCGTCGAGCCAGCTGACGTCCTTCATCTCGATGCTGAGGTTGAAGGAACTGAGGCGGCGGTTGATCTCCGCGAGGACCGCCGCGGGCTCAAACGCTTCGGAGACGCGGAACCCGAGCCAATCGATCAGGACTCGGGTGATCGCGCGGTATGGCGTTGATTGGTACTCGGCGACGAACGCAACCTCTCCGCCCGGATACGCGGCGACGCGTTTCGCGAACACGGCTTTCGTCGGCGGGACGGTGAGGCCGAGGTCGACGAGGCCCGCGTGGGCTTCGGTCACGAACGATTCGGCGTTGCCTGGCTTCGGCGCCGCGGGCGGCGCGGCTTTGGGCTCCGGCTTCTTCGCCTCGGGTTCCGGCTTCGGGGCTTTCGGTTCCGGCGGCGCGGCCTTTTCCTTCTTCTCCTTCAGTTCCTGGGCCGCTTCCTCGGCCTTGCCCGTCTCCGGCTTCTCTTTCTTCCAGAACCTAAGGGGCATCCCGCCGCGCGTACTCGGGTCGCGCGTAATAAGAGTTTGGTCGTCAAAACCGCGCGACATATCATGGCCCATCGACGCCCCTAAGTACGACCGATGTGTAGCCCCCGCCGCCCACGGTGGATGGATGGTCCGCGAGCCGCGCGTTCTCTCGTCGCAACCCCTTCGCGAGGGATGGCCTCCGATCACGGAGGAAGAGGTCGAGCTGCCCAGCGGAGCCCGAAAGAACTGGATCCGGATGCACTTCGGGATCTCCGCCGCGGTTCTCGCGGTCACGAAACGGAAAGAGATCGTCTTGACTCGCGAGTATCGGCACGGGCTCGGGCGCGTCACGTTCTCCCTCCCGGGAGGGACCGCGAAGGACGGCGAGTCCGCCGAGGCGTGCGCGCGACGCGAGCTCCTTGAGGAGACGGGCTATCAAGCGCCAAGGCTCCTCGAGATGTACACCGGAAACAACCTGACCGCGTACCTCGAAGGCACCTTGCATCTTTTCTTCGGAAGAGATTGCCAGGCGACGGAGCGGCGGCCGGATCCGGATGAGATTCAGGCAGTCGAGCGGATGAGCGTGACGGAAGCGCTCTCCCGAGCTCGCGCGGGAGAATTCGAATCCGCGGTCGTCACGCTCGGGATCCTGATGTCCGATGCGCGCGGCTGGCTCGTCGGGTGACGTGTACCGCATGTCCGCGGAATGTCACTGCGCCTTCCCTATTCTCGGAACGGTGGCGGCGGCGAGGATCGCTCACGGCATCGTGCTCCGAAAGCGATGAATAAGGCGGGTCCAATGCTGGGCCGGCCGCCAGAATCGAGGCGGGGCGAAATGGGTCGGGCATAGCATGATGGCCGGGTTGCGCTGGCGGTTCATCGGGTCAGTCGTCGGTTGCGGTGTGTGGCTCTCGTTCATCCTGTCGTATGAGGCATTCTGGGCCGGAACCTACTCGACGTTTCATGGCATCGTCATCATGCTTGTCGCGCTCCTGGTCCTCGTCGCGTTGCTCGCGACCATATGGACGATGCCTGCTTCGTTGGACCCCTTCAGGTCAAAAGCCCTCGAGAAGAAAGGAATTCTCCTGGCATTGTCCGGGACCGTTGTCTGGGTCCTCGCTATCGTTGGAGCCGCCAACGAGAGGGCGGTGGCCGACTCCTGCTGGGATCCGGTCTCCGGATGGCGTTGCAGTCAGACCGCGGGATCCGACGCAAGGTTTGTCGCGGACGTTCTCGCGGGTGTTTCCTACATCGGAATTGGAATCGCGATAATTGGTCTGGCGATCATCGTGGTCACGATGTTCCTCGGGAAACGCACGAACGTCGGAAGCACGTGACCCAAACGTACGGCCCCCTCGAGCCGATCCGTTCGCCGACGGTCAGTGAACCGTGTGGCTGGAGGGCCATCAAGCCGCGATTCTGAAATCGGCCTTCGAGGCGGATGCGTGGGGCAGGATTTGAACCTGCGAACCCCTTCGGGACAGCGACCTCAACGCTGCGCCTTTGACCAAGCTGGGCCACCCACGCACGGCGCGGTTTGATTGCAGGCTTCGTTATTAATCTTCCTTCAGAGGCGGTCGCGACCCATGCCGCGAATCGAGTCGTCGGTGTTTCCGTCGCTCAGCCCGGAGGGGGACGATCGCCGGGCTCAATGATCGGCGGCGGCCGGGACGCGGACTTCGTGACCGCCCATAGGACGACGCCCGCAAAGAACGATGCGCCACCGCTCAAAGTCAGCATGATACCCACCAGCGCACCGTTCGTCGATTCCTCGAACCGCGTGTAGAACCAGATGCCGAGGCCGCCGAGGAAATAGCCGAGGATCATGAGATTGAACGCGATCCGCCGTCTCGACATCGATCCGCCCGCGCGACGCAAGCCGAAAGATGGGCCACGCCTTATTCGAATGTTAGCCCTCTCCGAATTCAGCGGAAGCGAACCTCACCGCTTGCCCCGATTGGCAGTGCCCCGAGTCACAGGTCGGCGTCCACCGGATGACAAAACATATTTGGTGCGCCCGCCCTCGGTCCAACGAGAGGATTTCAGTGCCCCGCCGAAAGCCGAGTCGGCGTCCCACGAAACATCGCACGTTCAGTGTGATCAATCCCGCGACCGGAGACTCGCTCGCGATGTATCCAATCGCGACGCAGAAAGAGGTCCGTGCGAAAGTCGAGAAGGCCCGCGAGGCGTTCCGCTCGTGGTCGAAACTCGATGCGGAAGATCGGGCGACGTACCTCCTGCATTTTGCGGAGGTCCTCCGGAAGCACAAAGCCGATTACGCGGAGACGATGACGCTCGAGATGGGCAAGATCATCCGCGAATCAATCGCAGAGGTCGAGAAGTGCGCCTGGGCCGCCGACTACTTCGGACAGAACGGCCCCGCCTTCCTGCGGCCGGACATCGTCGCGACGGACGCGATGCGGTCCTACGTCGCGTTCCATCCTCGCGGCGTACTCGGATCGATCATGCCGTGGAACTTCCCGATGTGGCAGATCGTGCGATTCGCGGTGCCCGCGTTGATCGCCGGCAACACGGTCGTCGTGAAGCCCGCGAGCGCCTCGCCGCAATCCGCCCTCAACCTGGAGATGGCGTTCCGCGAGGCGGGCCTTCCCGATGGCGCGTTTCAAATCGTCGTCGGAGATCGCACGACGGCGACGGCGCTCATCCGATCTCCCGTGTCCGTCGTGAGCTTGACGGGATCCGTCGGCACCGGGGCGCGGGTCGCCCGCGAGGCCGCGAGAGACCTGAAGAAAGTCATCCTTGAGCTGGGCGGCTCCGACCCGTTCATCGTCGCCGCGGACGCAGACCTCGACGCGGCCGCGAAGGGCGCCGTGGCGGGACGATTCGTCAACGGCGGACAATCGTGCATCGCCGCGAAGCGTTTCTTCGTCGTGGACAGCGTGGCAAAGGAATTCCTTGCGAAGTTCGCGGAGAACATGCGGCGCCTCCGCATGGGCGATCCGTTGGATCCATCCACGGACATCGGGCCGCTGGTGAGCCGCACTCAACGCGATGAAATCGAGGGCCAAGTGAAAGACGCGGTCGCAAAGGGCGCGAAGGTCGAGGTGGGCGGGAAGCGCGGCCGTCGGGCGGGCTGGTATTTCGAGCCGACTCTCCTCAGCGACGTCACGAGGAACATGCGAGTGCTCCGTGAGGAGACGTTTGGCCCCGTGGCCCCGGTTGTTGCGGTCCCGGACCTCGACACCGCAATCCGCGAAGCGAACGATTCGGAGTTCGGCCTCGGCGCAAGCCTGTGGACGCAGGACCTCGCCCGCGCGGATGACCTGGCGAAGCAGCTCGAATCCGGGATGGTGTTCATCAACGGGATCGTGAAGTCGGACCCGCGGATGCCGTTCGGCGGCGTGAAGCACAGCGGCGTGGGGCGGGAGCTCAGCCGCTATGGGCTACTCGAGATGGTGAATATCAAGACGGTCGAAATATTCCCAGGCAATCCCGGTGCGAGCGCGGTCCGCAAGGAGACGGAGTGACCATCCTGGGGATCGTGGATCGCCAAATGGGGAAGGCCGCGTGATTCGACGCGGCACTCAGATCTCAATTGAATAAAGAAAGGTGGCCCTAGTCGTCCGCGTTATCGCGGTTGCTTTGGCCCGGCGTCGCCTGGGTTCGTCACCCTAGCATCGCCGGACCATGTCTCGAACCCATTGACCGAGGCCGGAGCTGGACCCAAAACGGTCTTGGAGCATGTGGACGTAGGACGACACGCAAGCACCGTGGCTTGCCGAGCCCGATCCACTGCCGCTTCCCTGGAGGCTGACGCCTCCGGGCACGACCGAGGGAGCGCTGACGGCAACGGTCCCCGCGAGGGCGCCCACGATGAGGGCGATCGCGAAGAGGGCTGCCATGTTCGCCAAACCTTTCACCTTCTAGCTCTCCTCTTGGCCGGGAGTATTAAAAGGCCTTGTGGAGCGCTAATCACCGGCGATTCTTATTTGCGACTCTACCCCGGGTAGAGCGCGAACCACGCTTCGCGGCACGGACCCTGAAGCAAAACAACAGACCGCGATCTTGTGAGCGGGACGCTGAGGGGGAGATTCGAACTCCCGAGGGCCTTACGGCCCACCAGATCTCAAGTCTGGCGCGTTGGACCGAGCTTCGCTACCTCAGCCCCGTCGCCATCGTGGGCGGATGGAAATACCTTTAGCTCGGTCGCCTCCTGGCCTCGCGAAACGCCCATCCCGGCGACCGCGCGCTGGCGACGCCTTCGCACGATGGGAATGATGACCACCGCAACCGCCGCCAGGGCTGGTGCTGGGAATTCTGGAATCGGGTAGAACAGGTGACCCCAGGTATCGGGGACGTTCTCGTTGATCGCAGGGCCTCCCCAGCCGTACGCGACGCCCGCGTTGAAGTCGTACGCGATGATCGCGAACCCCGCGGTTTGGTTGGGTGTCGGGGCGAGAGTCCCCCACACATCCGTGTACCGGATTTTGAATTCGTAGACCTCGGTCGTCGAGAACCGGCTCGCTCCCGCATCCCCGACGTCGCACGCGAGGCACGCAGGGTCCCAGCCCGCGCCGTTGCCCTGCCAACGTTTGAGGACGTTGTCGCCGTTGCCGAAGACGTAGAACAGCTTGTCATCCGTCTGTGGCGCGACGCCCCCGTCGTGCTTCGTGTCGAAGATGAGCTCGCCCCAGTCATTCTTGTTCGACGTGGTGTCCGCCGTAAACTGGAGGCATAGGTACAGGAACTGAGTGTCGTCCCGACGGCCGACGACGAACTGGAGGGCCGCATTCGAGCCAATCGAGCCACCCAGGTATTCCCCTGGGGAGCTAGCGCATCGTCCATCGATCGTGGGCGTGTTCACAAGGAGCGTGGCGGTGATTTGATCCGGGGGGCTGGCGTGGAGCGGGCCCACGGACACCATCAGAGACGGCGCGTTGCTTGGGATCGGCACGTCGGTGATGTCCCAGCTTCGGGACCAGTCCGACATCGCGAAGACCGTGAGCGGATTGAACACCGGCCCGAGGAACGCGGCGGACACGGAGGCCTCGATTTGCGTCCCTGCGAAGGCAACGTTCGGAACTTCCGAGACGAGATCCCAGGTCGAGGTCGTCGAGTTCCATGTGAAGAGCGACGTGGAGCGGATCTGTCCGAGGCGTCCCGTCACCTCGATCATGCGATTCGCCATGATCCCGCCGATCGTCTGACCGCTCAAGTTCCCGGAG
>VBMG01000096.1 GCA_005878485.1 Methanobacteriota archaeon
CGGGCTCGAACGCCGGCCCCCAAATGACGAAGCCGATCGCCCGGCCGTCGGCCTCCGCGACCGTGATGCGGCTGCTGGCGTACCACGCCGCGTTGTCGACGAAGAACATCGGGTAGATGCGGCACAGGTCTGCGGCATCGTCGATGCGAAACGGCCTAAGCCGGGCCCGGGAGGGCTTCCGTCGCTTCATGACGCGTTCATACCACCTCCCTTGTCCACGGGATGGATGAGGCGGACGAAAGACCTTTCGGCCCGATCAAGTCAGTCGATTGTCCACTCGTACTCGCAAACGAGCTTGCAGGCCTTTGATCGAAGTGAATCCGGGGACCTCCTCGACGAGATCGTGCATCCGTTGCGAGGTCCGCTCATACACTCCAACGTCGGCTCCGTCCCGTAGGTGCGTCTTGAAGATCACGACGACTTCGGTCGGCTCCTTGACTCGGCGATACGCCATCCTGCCTCGCTCCCAAGCCTGCCCGGCGTAGGGCGGCAGTGCCAGGGACCGCCTTCTCCTTTGCGGCGAGGCGGTGTAACGCGCGGTCCCGGAGCCGGAACACGAGTTTCATCCCGGACCAAGTGTCGTCAATTGCGGTGACCTTAACATCGACGAGCCCGCGGGCGAGGGCGATTTCCCGAACCACGTCTCCCGTGAGATCCGTCGAGACCCCCGAGGCTTTCTTCGGCCACGACACCCAGAGGCAGCCGTTCGCCCGGATCGCGCCCTTCCACCGTTCGAAATCCGCCTCGAGCACGGAGCGCTTCTTGACGAACGCGTGAACGATGTCCACGACTCCGGATGCACGTCGTCGGAGGGCGACATTTTCCGGCATTGGTCCGACGAGCCGGCGGTAGTCACCGGGCGGGTGGACGAGCGCGACGACGAGGCCTGGTTTGAAGCCGAGTTTCCCCGCGACCGGCCTCCCGGAATACCCGGCGCACATGAGGGAGTCCTACCCGCCTCCGCCTCCGAGCATGTCCTTGCTCGGGGCCGTCAGGTGCCTCGGATCCAGGACCTTTTCCGCCTCTTCGGGACTCAGAATCCCTTTTTCAATCACGAGCTGCTTGACCGTCTTCCCGGTGCGTCCCGCTTCCTTCGCGATCTCCGCCGCCTTCTCGTAACCGATGATCGGGTTCAGTTTCGTCGCGATCGCGGGACTCGACTCGGCGTAGCGCTGCAGGACGTCCACGTTCGCGGTGATCCCGTCGATGCACTTGTGGGCGAACACGCGGGCGACGTTCGCCAGGAGTTCGATGTTCTGCTGGAGTCGCTGGGACATGACCGGCATCATCGTCGAAAGGTCGAGGTTCGAATGGGTGTTCGCCACCGTGATCGCCACATCGTTACCGATGACCATGACGCCGACCTGCATGACTGCCTCCGGGATCACCGGATTCACCTTGCCCGGCATGATCGAGGATCCGGGCTGGACGGCGGGGAGGTTGATCTCCCGTAGGCCCGCGTGCGGCCCGGATCCGAGCCATCGCAGGTCGTTCGCGATCTTCACCATGGACACCGCGACGGTCCGGATTGCACCGCTCGCTTCCACGAGCGAGTCCTGAGACGCCTGCGCCTCGAAATGATTCTCGGCGACCCGGAACTTCGTATTCGTCGCCGCGCTGATTTTCTCCACGACGCGGCCGGGGAGGTCCGGGTGGGCGTTGATGCCGGTGCCGACCGCGGTCCCTCCGATCGCGAGCTCCGCAAGCGCCGCGCGGGCGGCGGAGACCCGTCGGATTCCATGATCGATCTGGGACTGGTATCCGGAGAATTCTTGGCCCAGACGGATCGGGGTGGCGTCCATCAAGTGCGTCCTCCCTGACTTGACGATCGGGTCGAATTCCTTCGCCTTCTTCGCGAGGCTCTCCTCCAGCTCCCGCAACGCGGGCAGGAGGCTCTGGTCGACCTCCATCAGCGCCGCCACGTGGATTGCGGTCGGGATCACGTCGTTCGAAGACTGGCCCATGTTCACGTGGTCGTTCGGATGGACGACGCCTTTCTCGCCGAGCGGGTGACCCAAGATCTCGTTCGCGCGGTTCGCGATCACTTCGTTCGCGTTCATGTTCGTGGAGGTCCCGCTGCCGGTCTGGAAGATGTCGAGCGGGAACTGAGCGTCGAGCTTCCCGTCCATGACCTCTTGGCATCCTTGGACAATCGCCTTGCCGAGTTTGCCGTCCAGGAGCCCCAGCTCGACGTTCGTCTGCGCGCACGCCATTTTGATCAAGCCAAGGGCATAGATGAACCGCCGGCCAAACCGAATCCCGCTGATCGGAAAGTTCTCGATCGCCCGCTGCGTCTGGGCGCCCCAGTACGCATCCTTGGGGACTTTCAGCTCCCCGAGGAAGTCTTTCTCGATGCGGTAGTCCGTCATTCGCATCCCGCGACGCGCAGACAGGGCGTGGAGGTCATTAAGGTTGTCAAAGGGGTCGTACCCATCGGGCGCATGACGCGGCGATCCGACGGGCGGTGCGAGCCATCGACGCCGGGCGGGGGCTGGCTTCGCCGATTCAAAGGGGGCTTGGAAGCGCGCCGTCCGATGCGTCACCGACGCTTAGGACGTCCTTCGTCCTGAACGGGTCAGCCACTCCATTCCAGCCCGGGGGGCCCGACGTTGTCACCGGCCACGATGACAAGGTATAATATAAACGCGTTATATTTACGAGGGCCGCCGAAGTCCAGCGAGCGGAAGGCATCCCATGCCGAGCAGCACGCCGGCAGAACCAATGGTCGAAGAGGACCGGGTCTGCCCTGAATGCGGCAGCGAGCATCTCGTGCGCGACTACGCGCGCGGCGAGCTTGTCTGCGATTCCTGTGGCTTGGTCATCAGCGAGAGTGCGATCGACGAGGGCCCCGAGTGGGCCGCGTATTCCGTCGAAGAAAACGACCGGCTCGCCCGCACGGGAGCGCCCCGAAGCTACGTCGCAGGTTCGTCCGGGTTGACGACGGTCATCCCGCTCGCGAACAAGGACCTGCAAGAAGGCGCTCGAGAAGGGCCTCGTCCGGGGTCGGTCCATCGAAGCGATTGTTGCCGCCGCGGTCTATGCCGCGTGTCGCATCGACGGCGTCCCGCGAACGCTGGATGAGCTGCAGCAGGTCACCGGCGTCCGCAAGAAGACGATCGGCAAGGCATACGGCGCGTGCCTGAGGACGCTGACCCTCCGCGTCCCGCCGTCCCGACCGACGGACTATGTCAGCCGCTTCTGTTCGCGGCTCGGGCTGTCGAACGCGGTCGAGGCGGAAGCCCACAAGATCCTCAAGGAGTTGGAGAAGATTGATAGCTCCATGTCCCTGTCGCCCTCCGGCACCGCCGCGGCCGCGATCTACCTCGCTTCGCTCGCGTCCGGCGAGCGTCGTCCGCAGAAGGCGATTGCGAAAATCGCCGGCGTCAGCGAGGTCACGTTGCGCAACCGGTTCCAATTCATGGAGGGTTTCATGCAACAGCTCGTCCTCCCACGCGGCCGTGCGCCGAAACTCGATACATCGTCCCCGCCCGCTCCGTAGACGATGCGACCGAGTCCTCGGAGATGGAACGGGAAGAAAGGTTTGATAAGGTGTGCATCCGTCCCTCACGTGTGTCGAACGGGTCACCGCGATTCCGACCGCCGGAATTGGTAAAGTTCCATGAAGGCCCTTGCCTTCGGGCGTGACGGAGGGTTGGCCCGATGAGCTCCGTCAAGAAGGTGAACGACCTCTCATGGATGATCGGAGGTCCCCAGGGGAGCGGCGTCGACTCCTCCGCGAACGTGTTCGCACGAGCCTGCGCCGCGGGCGGCCTGAACATCTTCGGGAAGCGCGAGTTCTACTCGAACATCATGGGCGAGCACTCGTACTTCGCCCTCCGTGCGCGCTCCGACGTCGTGCGGTCCCACGTCGACACCGTGAACGTCCTCGCCACGTTCGAGGCCGAGACCCTCTTCCGGCACGCCCGCGAAGTCACGGACGACGGCGCGATTGTGTACGACCCCTCCCTCGGAAAGACGCGCCTCTCCGACATCCCGACGATCGAGAAGCGGCTCGACGCGGACCTCCGCACCTATCTGATATCGCGCGGGGTCGGCGAGACCCTCGACGATATGCTCGCGGCGTCGAAACAACGCGGTGTGGCGCTCGTTCCGATTCCGTTCAAGGACTTGCTCGAACAGGTTGCGGACGAATTCCAGATCGACCAGCTGAGCAAGATCTCCCGCGTCGTCAACATGTTGGCAGTCGGCGCGTCGTTTGGGATCCTCGGCTTCGACTTCGAAATGATGCGACGCGGCCTCGAGGACGTGTTCCGCGCGAAGGCGAAGGTCGTGAACATGAACGCGGCCGGCGCACGGAAGGCGTACGACATCGCCCAGACCCTATTGCCCGAGTTCCCGTACCGTCTCGAGAAACTCCCGCGGAAGGAGGCCAGGCTCTTCCTCACCGGAAGCCAAGCGACGGGCCTTGGGAAGTTGTACGGAGGAATGCGATTCCAGACGTACTACCCGATCACCCCGGCGTCCGATGAGAGCGAGTTCCTCGAGGAGAACGAGGTGCTCGACCTCAACGGCTCCGGCCCGCGCCCGGAGACCTCCGACGCCTCGACAGCGAAGGAGGAAGGCGCCTCCATCCTCGTCGTCCAGACGGAGGATGAAATCGCCGCGATCACGATGGCGACGGGCGCCGCCTTGACCGGCACGCGTTCCGCCACCGCAACGTCGGGCCCGGGATTCTCCCTCATGATGGAAGGGATCGGCTGGGCCTCGATCAACGAGGTGCCGGTCGTGATCACGCTGTATCAGCGCGCGGGCCCGAGCACCGGCATGCCGACCCGCCACGAACAAGGCGACCTGCGGTTTGCGTTGCACGCGGGCCACGGAGAGAGCCCGCGGATCCTCCTCGCCTCCGGGGACTTCGAAGAATGCATCCGGGACGGGTTCCTGTCCTTCAACTACGCCGACCGGTACCAGATGCCGGTCATCCACCTCGTCGACAAGGCGCTCGCGAACAGCTACGCGACGACGACCGTGCCGGACCTGTCCGATCTCCGGATCGATCGAGGCGTCTTGGCCAACGGGAACAACGGGTATTCGAAGGAGAATCCGTACAAGCGGTTCGACCTCGGCAATGGCCCGGTCTCCCCGCGGGCGTTCCTCGGTCAAGAGGGAACGATGTTCTGGAACACGGGGGATGAGCACGAGGAGCATGGGCACATCACGGAAGACCCCGCGGTCCGGAACGCCATGATGGAGAAGCGCTTCGCGAAGCTCGACCTCGCTGCGAAGGAAATTCCCCGGGACGTCAAGATTCGGTACTTCGGCCCAAAAGACGCCACCACGTTGATTGTGAGCTGGGGCTCGACGAAGGGCGCGCTCCTCGATGCCCTCGACCGCCTGTGGGCGGAGGGCGCAAAGATTGGCTACCTTCACGTCCGCCTGATCAACCCGTTCCCGACGGATGAGATCCTCCCGTACCTCGCGAAGGCGAAGCGCCGGATCGGGATCGAGATGAACTTCGGCGCGCAGTTGGCGGGGATCGTGCGCGAAAACACGGGCGTTGAGATGACCCATTTCATCCTGAAATACAACGGCCGCCCGATGTCGAACACGGAGCTGTACGATGCGATCCAGGCGGTGCTCCACAAGAAGGCGGCGAAGAGGACGGTGTTGACCCGTGGCTCTTGAACAAATCCTGAAGCCGTCGGACTTCGCGACGGAAGTCCACAACGACTGGTGCCCGGGATGCGGCGATTTCGGGATCTTGCGGACGATCCAGATGGCCCTCGCGGAGCTGAAGATGGAGCCCCATCGCGTCACGATCGTCTCGGGCATCGGGTGTTCTGCGAAGACGGTCCATTACGTCAAGACGTACGGGATCCACACGCTCCACGGCCGCGCACTCCCGTATGCGACGGGCGTGAAGCTCGCGAACCCGCAGCTCAAGGTCCTGTGCCTGAGCGGGGACGGGGACGGCCTCGGGATTGGAGGCGGTCACTTCGTGAACGCGGGCCGCCGGAACCTCGACATGTTGTACATCATCCACGACAACGGCGTGTATGGGTTGACGAAGGGGCAGGCCGCGCCGACCTTGAAGCTCGGCGTGCAGACGAAGTCCCTCGCCCACCCGAACATCAACGAGGCCGTGAACCCGATTTGGCTCGCCCTCGCTGCCGGCGCGACCTGGGTCGGCCGCGGGTACTCGTACGACATCAAGCATCTCGTCGCCACGATCAAAGCGGGAATCGAGCACAAGGGCTACGCCTTCCTCGATGTCCTCCAGCCGTGCCCGACGTACAACGATTTGAACACGAAGGAGTGGTACGGCGGCGAGGATCGGAAGGAGGCGACGACGGGACGGGCGATGCCGCGTGTCTACAAGCTCGAAGACGAAGGCTACGACCCCGTGGTCCACGATCCCTCCGAGGTCGAGAAGAAGACGACCCAGGCCCTCGAGAAGGCGCTCGAATGGGGGGACCGCATCCCGATCGGCGTGTTCTACAAGAACGAGCACGTGCCGACCTTCGAGGAGCGGATTGCGAAGCGCGTGCCAACGTACTTCGATCATCCGCCCGCCCTCCAGCCGATTGCTGGCCCGGGCGGCGAGCCGAGGACGGACCTGACGCGGCTGATGCGGCCCCTGACGTTCAAGGCCGAGTGACGGCGACCCGCTTCGTCCCGCGATCCGCCTCGAGGAGATCGGCCGCGGGCTTCCCCATCTCCCAGATCCGCTCGGACATCTCCGACATCGCGTCCGCGATCGCGGGGTCGTCCGTCCAGATCGCGATGTCGTCGCCGCGATACGACGAGTCGTCGTCTGGGATCGGGTGGCTCATCAGGAACTCCTTGCCGTCGAAGACGTGCATGTAGACGGGCATCATGAAGTCGATGTGACGGACCTCCCCGTACCTCAGGAGGGCGCGGACGTCGTCGCGGTTTTCCGGCGTGAAGCAGAACGCGTACTTCAGGCGCACGCCTTGCTTCGCCTTGTCGACCAGGTTCGGCATGAACGCACCGAGGATCCGTCCCGGGCTCTTCGTCGTGCCGATCCCGATCACCTCTCGTGTCGCGCCGTCGTACATCTTGAGCAGCCGCTCCCGGACGTTCTTCCGTCCGTAGATCGCCTCGAACCGTCCGCGCGCTTCAGGCTCCTGGTGCGCGTTGATCGCGAACTCGCGCGCCGAGGCCTCGAGGCCCGTGTCGATTTGTTTCGCCCGCGAGCGCAGGTCGTCCGCGAGGGTCCGCAAGTACGTCTCGAATGGGACCGCCTTGTATCGGAGCGGGGTCTCCGGGAGGATCTGCACGAGTCCCTTCTCGTGGAGCTGTTGCATCGCGGCGTAGATTCGCGTCCGCGGAACCTTCGAAAGCGGGGAGATCTGGCTCGCCGTCGCCGAGCCGAGGTCCAGCAAGGTCAGGTAGACCCGGGCTTGGTACTCCGTCAGACCGTGGTCCGCCATCTTCCGGAGTCGGTCTTGGTTGATGGGCACGGCGACCGTCGAAGGCGGTGGGCGACATAAACGTTGGTTCGTTCCTCGGTCACACCATGTGCGAAAAGCGGAAGTGAGCCCGGGACGTTCGTGCGCTGCTCAAATGACGCGCCCTGCGGAGGATGCGACGCTTCGCCGGTCTCTCGAGTCCGCGATCGGACCGGAGAAGGTCCGCATGGACGACGCAACTCGGCGGACTTACTCGACGGACGCGAGTCCCTGTGCCGTCGAGCCGCGAGCGGTGGCGTTCGTGGAAAGGGAGGAGGAGGTTCTCGCGGTGCTTCGCGTATGCCGCGAGCTGGACGTGCCTCTCACCCCTCGGGCTTCCGGGACGTCGTTGTCCGGGGCCGCGATTGGCGCCGGTGTGGTGATGGACACAACGCGATTCAAGCGGCTCCTCGAGTTCGATCCCGCTCGCGGCCTCGTTCGCGTCGAGCCCGGGATTCTCCTCTCCGAGTTGAATACCCATCTCGCGGAGCGCGGAATGCGCCTCGCTCCCGACCCTGGGTCCCAAGACCTGTGTCGGATCGGCGGGATGGTCGGGCACAACGCGTCCGGGTACCGCAGCGTGAAGTACGGCCAGACCGGCGATCACGTCCTCGAGTTGAAGGTCGTCTTGGCGGACGGGACCTCCGTGCGCGCCCATGATGTGCGCCTGGACAGCCCCGAGTGGGCCGAGGTCACCGGTCGCGCGGAAGCGTTGGAGCGAGTCCGCCGCGAAATCGATGAGAGCCGCGAGGCGATCCTCTCCAGTCGTCGCCCGATTCGGAAGCATTCCTCTGGGTACAATCTGGTCGGCCTCGCGGAGTCAATCGCCCACGGCGTCTTTCCTCTCGCCTCCCTCTTTGTGGGTAGCGAAGGCACGCTTGGGATCGTGACCGAGGCCACGTTGCGAGTCCTCCCGATCCCCGCACAACGGGTCACCCTCCTGCTGTACCTCGATCGGTTCGAGGAGCTCGGCCCGGCCGTCGCCGAAATCCTCGCATGGGGCCCGAGTGCGATCGAAGCCGTCGACGGAGGCTCGCTCGCCCTCCTCGACCGCGAGGCGCTCGGGGTTCCTCCGACGGCACAAGCGATGCTCCTCGTCGAGTTCGATGACGGGGACCTCGCCGCGATCGCGGACGGCGTGGTCGGGCGCATCCGCTCCCGTTATCGGTTGAGCCAAGCCGCGGAGGTCGCGTTCGACACGGCGCGTCAGTCGGCGCTCTGGAAAGTGCGTCGGGCCGTCTTCCCGACGATCATCCAGCGTCCCGGTCCGCGCAAAGCGTGGGGCTTCGTGGAAGACCCGATCGTCCCTCGCGACCGCGTCCCGGAGTTCATCGAATTCCTTGCGGGGCTCGCCCGCCGCCACGGGACCGAGGCCGGGATCTACGGGCACATCGGGGACGGCAACACGCACTACCGCCCGTTCTTCGATCCGACGGACCCCGCCGACTTCGAGCGCATGCAGGCCCTTCGAATCGAATTCGACGACGCCGTATTGGATCGCTTCCGCGGGGCGCCGTCCGGCGAACATGGCATTGGCCGGATTCGCGCGGAGACGCTGCCGCGGGTGTGGGGACCTGAGGTCTACGGCGTCATGCTTCGGATTAAAGAGGCGCTCGATCCTCGCGGCCTCCTGAATCCGGGCGTCATGCTCTCGACGGACTCGTGGTGGGCCACATGGGGCGGGCTCGAATCCCGCATGCCCATGTGAGTAGGTTCCGAACCTTTAAGCCGACCGGGGGGTTCGTTTTCAACAAGCCGAACGAGCGATTCGGCCCCGGAGGGTTTCCCGATGCGAAACGGCGAAGGAAGGGTTAAGAACGACCCGGATATTCGAGCGGCTCGGGAGCGACTCGAGGGCCATACCATGGGAGTCGTGATCGGATGATTCAGCGAGCGGAGCAGGCGAACATCGTCGGCCTCCGATCGAAAGATTTCGTGCAGTGGGTCGAGCAGAACATCGATGCGCCGATGAAGCGCGGCCCGGGCGGTGCGGTCCTCGAACGCCTCAAAGGAGGCCTCGTCGGGGAGTTCTTCAACTGGGCGAAGCGGAACTCCACGTGGCCGTTGCACTTCGGCATCATGTGTTGTGCGATCGAGATGGCCGCGACCTCCGATCCCCGCTACGACGTCGAGCGGTTCGGCGTCATCTACCGGTCCTCCCCGCGCCAGTGCGACGTCCTCCTGTTGAACGGCCCGATCTCCTTGAAGCTCCGGCCCGCGGTCCGCCGGCTGTACGAACAGATGGCGGAGCCGAAATGGGTCATCGCGATGGGCGAGTGCACGATCTGCGGCGGGCCGTACTACGACTCGTACTCCGTCGTGAAGGGCTCGTACACGTTCGTGCCGACGGACATCTTCATCCCCGGCTGCCCGGTCCGACCGGAGGCGCTGATCGATGGCTTCCTGAAGCTCAGCGCGAAGATCAAGGCGGAGCGCACCGGTTGGGTCCGGACGAAGAAGGGCCGTCTCGTCAGCGCGCGCGAGGGGCAGCTCATGGACATGCAGAAGGGCGAGTACACCTATGAAGTCCCCCAAGTCCGATCCTAAGGGCCGCCGCAAGGTCGGCACGGTCGGGGGGACCGTTCGCCCGCTCCTCGCCACGATCAAGCAGGCGCTCGTGACGATGCCCGGGATCAACCGTCTCGTCCCGGGAGGCCGCAAGCCCGTCACCCACCTGTATCCGTATCAGAAGGTCGAGCTGCCTCTCGCGTACCGCGGACAGCACAGCATCGACTGGTTCAAGTGCATCGGGTGCGAGCTGTGCGCGAAGGTCTGCCCAAACGAATGCATCTACTTCGAGTTCTACGAGGTCGAGCCGACCTCGGAGTATCTCCATCCGAGCCGTGCGCAACTCGACGAGATGAAGAAGATCATCCGCCGGCCCGCGGTCGACGTGGGGCACTGCCTGTTCTGCGGCAACTGCATGGAGTACTGCCCCACGGACGCGTGGAACTTCACGCAGGAGTTCGAACTCGCGGACTACGCGCGGGAGGACCTCTACTACAAGGCGGACGAGCTCCGGATGCCGAAGGAGAACTCGGACAAGGAGATCGTCCTGATCAATCGGATCGGCGAGCACCCGATCCTCGAGGTCGACGTCTGCATCGGCTGCCGCAAGTGCGAGCGGGAGTGTCCCACCCGTTGCATCGACATGCTCGACGGCCCGAACGACCGGAAGGGCAAGCCGATCGTGATCCCGGAGTTCGACTACACGAAGTGCATCGGCTGCCAGCAGTGCGTTGACGTCTGCCCGGTCGACTGCCTGCACATGGAAGAAATCGGGTACAAGGACCTCGAAGGTTTCTACCATATCAACCTCCAAGGGGAAGTCAAGCTCCTGGAGGAACAGGTCGAAAAGTAGGCCCGATCCGGCCCTCGGTCGATTATTCCCAATGGAATTGTAGACCTTTTATACTATTCCCATCATCCATGCCCATCTCTCCCCCCGGGAGGCCCACTCTTGGTCGGAACGACGGTCGTTGGCAGTTACCCGCGGATTGGCGAAAGGCCGGAGGAGCAGTCCCTTCGCCGTGCGATCGCCCGTCTCGACAAAGGGGAGATCGACGCGGCCCAGCTGCGAACCGTGGAACGGGAGGTCGTCAAGGCGGTCCTGCGCGAGCAGAACGAGGCGGGAATCGACGCGGTCACCGACGGCCAGATTTCGTGGTACGACAGTCAGAGCCACATCGCGCGAAAGCTCACGTCCATCGAGATTGGCGGACTCGTTCGGTACTTCGACACGAACACGTACTACCGTCAGCCGATCGTGCGCGGAGCGGTCGCCTGGAAAGAGCCCATCCTCGGGGACGAATGGAAGTTCGCCCAAGCGAACTCGAAGGCGCCCGTGAAAGCCATCCTGACCGGTCCCCTCACGCTCGCGTCCCTTGCGGATGACAAGCACTATCGATCGAAGAAGGCGCTCGCGCTCGACCTCGCGACCGCGCTCGGGGAGGAGGTCTCGAGTCTGGTCCGCGGCGGAGCCGCCCAGATCCAACTCGACGAGCCGATCCTGACGCGCCATCCGGAGGACCTCGCGATCGCGATAGAGGGCCTCGAACGGATTCGCAGCCGCAAAGGCTCCGCCCGGCTCGCGTTCTTCACGTACTTCGGCGACGTCACGCCGATTTACGAGGATCTCCTCGAAAGTCCCGCGGACACGATCGGCCTCGACCTCGTGCAGGGAGCCGCGACGTGGGACGCGATTGCCAAGTACGGCTCGGAGAAGCCGCTCGTCCTGGGTCTGATCGACGCCCGCAACACGAAGAAAGAAGTACCCGGCGAGGTGGCGAAGAAGGTCCTCGAGTTGAGGGATCTCGTGGACCTGAAGACGACGGACCTGTCCCCCTCGAACGGGCTTGAGTTCCTGCCGCGGGAGCGGGCGCGCGAGAAGCTGGGGATCCTGTCGGCGGCCGCGCGGCAGGTCGGGGTGGCGGCATGAGCGCCCTCCTGACGACGAGCGTCGGCTCGTTCCCGAAACCCGAGTACCTGCTGCGGGCGCGCACGAAAGCCTCGAAAGGCGAGCTGTCGGAGGAAGGCCTCCGGGCGCTCGAGGAGAAGTCGACCGCGGAATGGATTCAGTTCCAAGAGCAGATCGGGATCGACATCCCCGTCGACGGTGAGCAGTACCGCGGCGACATGGCCACGTACTTCGCGGAAAACATCGACGGCACGGAGATTTCCGGCCTGGTGCGTTCGTACGGGAACCGGTATTACAAGAAACCGATCATCGTCGACGAGCTGCGCCGGAAAGGCCCGATCAGCGTGGACTGGTTCCGGTTCGCACAGGCTCGCACGCGGAAGCCCGTGAAAGGCATGATCACGGGGCCCTACACGATGATGGACTGGTCGTTCGACGAATTCTACGGGTCGCGGGAGACCGCGTGCCTCGCGTTCGCGAAGCTGTTGCACCAGGAGGCCCGCGACCTCGAGTCGGCGGGGGCGAAGATCGTCCAGGTCGACGAGCCCGCGCTCTCGACCCGGTTCGACGAACTTCCGCTCCTCGTCAAGGCGGTCGGCGTCGTGACGAAGGGTCTGCGCGCGAAGACGATCCTCCACACGTGCTACGGGAACTACAACGAGATTTTCGCGTACTTCAACAAGCTCCCGGTCGACCAGATCGACCTCGAGATGTCGAATTCGGGCCTCGACCTGCTCGAACGCTTCCGGCGGGAGCCCCTCCGGAAGGAGATCGCCTTCGGCGTCGTCGACGTCCACAGCCATGTGATCGAGCCGGAATCCCTCATCCGCGAGCGCATCGAGAAGGCCCTCACGATCTTTGACCCGGACAAGCTGTACATCGATCCGGACTGCGGTCTCAAAACGCGGAGCGTCGAGGAAGCCCAGGCGAAGTTGCGGAACATGGTTGCCGCGACCCGCGCGGTCCGAGAATCGCACCACCTAACGGTGGGCAAAGGGTAAAGTCCCTCGTGCGCAATGGACACCATGAGGATCTCGATGGGAAGCCCCGCGGATCTCCGCCTGCACTCGGATGCGCCGTTGCGGCTGTTCACGGTGACGGAAGCGGATGCGCTCGTCCCGCAGCTCGAACACGTTTTCCGGCGCCTCGACCCGAAGCTCGCCCGGCTGCGGGAACTGCGGGAACTCATCGAAGACGCGGAATCGTATTTCGGCGAAGGCTTGCTCGGCGCGCCCCCGAAGGACCGCGACGCGTACGCGGTGTCCCTCCAGGAACAGTCGGACCTTGAGCGATCCGTCCAAGCCGACGTCGACGAGGTTCACGCGCACGGCTGCGAACTCAAGGATGTCCACCGCGGCCTCGTCGATTTCCCGGCCCGGATCGGGGACGAGGTCGCCTATCTGTGCTGGCAACGGGGGGAGCCTCGGATTGGATGGTGGCACACGCTCGAGGCCGGCTTCGCGGGCCGAAAGGTGTTGACCCCCGAAACGGGGCCCGTCAAGTGATTCCCCCGATTGGAAGCGGAACGTTAATAACGGACCGGCCGCCTAGGAAGTTCGAGGCATCCGCGATGGCAAGCAAGGATGACGTGATCAGCGTCCTCCGCAAGTGCTACGATCCCGAGATCCCGATCAACATCTACGATCTCGGTCTGGTGTACAACATCGAGCTGAAAGGGGACGAAGGCAGGGTCGACGTCCGGATGACGCTGACCGCACCGGGTTGCCCCGCGTCCGCGTACATCCACCAGGACGTGAAACGGAAGCTCGAGCAGCTGCCGGGAATTAAGGAAGCGAAGGTCGACATCGTCTGGGATCCGCCGTGGACGCCCGAGATGATGTCCGAGACGGCAAAGAAGCAGTTCGGCTGGGGCATCTGAGCCTCCGCCGATTCCCCCTGCGTCAGTACCAAATCTTGATATTCTCTCCCCCGTATCCAGCGGCGCGCAGGGTTTCGGGGGTGGCCGAGTACCGTGACCTCCAAGGGTGGGAAGGAGTCGGACGCCCTCAGGCGGGCCGTCGGGGCCATCGTAGAAGGCCTGCGGTTCTACGACCTCGCGAACGCCGCGGTCGCGGAAGTCCGCGTGAAGGTCGCCTTCGAGGAGCTCGGTCGCCGCAAGCGAGAGCAACTCTCGAAGCTCGAGAGCGTGGCGGGACCGACCGCGAAAGACGCGGCCGTAATGCCCGGCATCTACCCCATGGACGCCGTCGCGAAGGTGGAGTGCTACGTCTGCGGCTACGTCGCCGAGACGAAGGCAATGCCGAGCCAGTGCCCGAATTGCGGTGCGGCCCGATACGCCTTCGAAAAGGAGATCGCGCTGACGAAAGCCTGGGAGATTGCCGCGGACGCGGACCGTAAGTCCGCCGTCGTCTTGCGCGCGTCTGCCGGCATGGCGCAGGGCCGCACGCGGGACGTCCTCGAGGCGCTCGCGCGGGAAGAAGAGGCGGGAGCCAACGAAGCGGCGAAGCAGCTCGCGGAACTCCGCGCCTAAGCGAGGTGGGTCACGTGGCGCGTCTCGCGAAGATGCCCCCCATTCAGGAAGATATTCACGCCTGCACGATGTGTGGCTATTGCGTCCCCGTCTGCCCGGCGTACCAAGAGGCCGGCTGGGAGGGGGCCTCACCCCGCGGCCGGATTTTCGCTCTGCGCCAGTACGAGATGCGCGGCCCCCTTGACCGGCTCCTTCGCCGGAATGTGAAACCGGGCGAGGACTTCGCTCGGAACTCGTGGGAGTGCACCGGCTGCGGCGCGTGCGAGGACATCTGTCCCGTCGACATCCCGTTCGACACGCTGTGGGACGACGTGAAGGAGTGGATGGTGACCTCCGGGTACGGCCGGAAGGAACTCGAGCCGTACCTCGCGAACGTCCGGGAGACGCACAACCTCTTCGGCGAGCCGACCGAGAAGCGGGCGTCGTGGATCCCCCCGGAGGCCGAGCAGTCCGACAATCCGGAGGTGCTCTACTGGGTCGGCTGCGTCGCGAGCTACCGGAAGCAGCAGGTCGCCCGCGCGATGGTGAAGATCCTGAACGCCGCGCGGGTGCCATACAAGATCCTCGGGCCGGACGAATGGTGTTCGGGAGCGCCGCTTGCGCGGATGGGCTATCAGGAGTTCACGAAGAAGGAGCTCATGCCGCACAACGTCCGGGCGGTCCAGGAGACCGGCGCGAAGGTCCTCGTCACGGCCTGCGCCGAGTGCTATCGGGCGTTCGCCCGCGACTACCGGCAATGGGGCGGCAACCCACCGTACAGCGTGTTCCACATCTCCCACTACGTCGAGAAGCTGATCCGCGAGAAGCGGATCGCCTTCACGAAGCCCCTGCCTCAGAAAATCGCGTTTCACGACGCCTGTCACATGTCCCGCGTGTCCCACGTATACGAGCCGCCTCGCCAGGCACTGAAGTTCATCCGCGACCTGAAGGTCCTCGAGATTCTGCCGCACCACGAGGACGCCCTTTGTTCCGGCGCGGGCGGTGGCTTCCCGGCGGTCTTCCCGGAGCAGGCGGCTAAGGTGGCCCAGCGGCGACTCGACGCCGCGGAGGACACAGGCGCGACGAGCCTGGTGACGACGTGCCCGCACGCGGAGATGCATTTCGAGGGCATCGCCCAGAAACGGAACATGACGCTGACCATCGTCGATCTCGCGGAGATGCTCGCGAACGCGCTGTGACCGCGGTCCGGTCAAATCGTGAAGCTCAGGCCGCACGAACAGGAGTGCTTCGCGTTCGGGTTCGTGATCTTGAACTGGCCGCCGAACAGATCCTCTTCCCACTCGAGCTTCGATCCCCGAAGGTACGTCATGCTCTTCGGGTCGACGAAGACCCGGACGTCCTCTTGGGCGACGACGAGGTCGGTCGGCCGTGGCGCTTCCGCCAGGTCCATCCGATATTGCATGCCGCTGCAGCCACCCGCGATGATCCGCAGACGCAGCGCGGCTTCCGGCTTGTTTTCCTTTTGCTGCAACACCCGAATCCGCCGGACGGCGGTGTCCGTCACGGTGAGCGGCAACGTCTCGGAGGCCATCACGCAGATCGCGTCCCGGTGCGTTCGAAGGCAGCCCTTGACCTTAAGTCTTCCGCCGCGAATCGCGCGCCCGGAGTCGGCCCCGCGTCATTCGCCGGACGCACGACCAAAGATATATATAACGTCGTTATAGTGACTATTTCGCTTCCCGAAAACGGGAGGCGTTCCCATGGTATCCAAGACGGTCATCCAGGAGCAGATGGCGAAGCAGGAGTACAAATACGGCTTCGTCACCGACGTCGAGATGGAGACGGTCCCGAAGGGCCTGAACGAGGACGTCATCCGGCTCATCTCCGGCAAGAAAAACGAGCCCGAGTGGATGCTCGACTGGCGACTCCGCGCCTACCGCCACTGGCTCACGATGAAGGAGCCGAAGTGGTCGAACGTCCGGTATCCGCCGATCAACTATCAGGACATCATCTACTACGCCGCGCCGAAGCCGAAGAAACCGGTCAAGAGCCTCGAGGACGTCGACCCGGAGATCCGCGCGTTGTACGCGAAGCTCGGGATCCCGCTCCAGGAGCAGGAGCGCCTCGCCGGCGTGGCCGTCGACGCCGTCCTGGACAGCGTCTCTGTCGCGACGACGTTCAAGGACCGACTTGCGGAGCTCGGGATCATCTTCTGCTCGTTCTCCGATGCGGTCCGGGAGCACCCGGACCTCGTCCGGAAGTACCTGGGCACCGTGGTCCCGTTCAACGACAACTTCTTCGCGGGCCTGAACAGCGCCGTGTTCAGCGACGGCTCCTTCGCGTACGTGCCACCGGGCGTCCGGTGCCCGATGGAACTGTCGACCTACTTCCGTATCAACGCGCAAGACACGGGCCAGTTCGAACGCACCCTGATCATCGCGGACGACGGTGCCTACGTCAGCTATCTCGAAGGCTGCACGGCCCCGATCCGCGACACGAACCAGCTGCATGCGGCGGTCGTCGAGCTGATCGCGCTCGACAACGCGGAGATCAAGTACTCGACGATCCAGAACTGGTACCCCGGCGATAAGCAGGGGAAAGGCGGCATCTACAACTTCGTCACGAAGCGCGGCAAGGCGCTCGGGGTGAATTCGAAGGTCTCTTGGACGCAGGTCGAGACGGGCTCCGCGATCACGTGGAAATATCCGAGCTGCATCCTCCAGGGCGACAACTCCCAGGGCGAGTTCTACTCCGTCGCCGTCGTGAACAACTACCAGCAGGCCGACACCGGCACGAAGATGCTGCATATCGGGAAGAACACCCGAAGCACGATCATCTCGAAAGGCATCTCCGCGGGCTACGGCCGGAACACGTACCGCGGCCGGGTGCATATCCACAAGGGCGCGACGGGCGCGCGGAACTACTCGCAGTGCGACTCCCTCTTGCTCGGCTCGACGTGCGCGGCGTTCACGTTCCCGGACATCGTCGTCCAGGATCCGACCGCGCAGATGGAGCACGAGGCGTCGACCTCGAAGATCGGCGATGAGCAGCTGTTCTACTGCCAGACGCGCGGCATCACGCCCGAAGACGCGACGAACATGATCGTCAACGGCTTCTGCAAACAAGTCTTCTTGAAGCTCCCGATGGAGTTCGCGGTGGAAGCCCAGAAGCTGATCGGCGTGAGCCTGGCCCTCGAGGGCACGGTCGGCTGAGCGCGTCCCGCTCCCGGGAGGAGATGGCGATGCTCGAGATCAAGGGTCTGCACGTGAAGGTGGCCGGCAAGGAGATCCTGAAAGGGATCGACCTGTCGATCCAGCCGGGCGAGGTCCACGCGATCATGGGCCCGAACGGTAGCGGAAAGACGACGCTGGCCCAGGTCCTGGCCGGCCGCGTGACGTACGAGGTCACGGGGGGCACGGCCCGCTTCGAAGGGAAGGACCTGCTCGCGATGAAGCCGGAGGACCGGGCCCGCGAAGGCGTGTTCATGGCATTCCAGTATCCCGTCGAGATCCCGGGCGTGAGCAACGCCTACTTCCTGAAGGCCGCGCTGAACGCGATCCGGAAGTACCGCGGCCAGGACGAGATCGATGCGATGGACTTCGTAACCCTCGTCCAGGACAAGGCGAAGCTCCTCGGCCTCGACGAGACGTTCATGAAGCGCGGCCTGAACGAAGGCTTCTCGGGCGGCGAGAAAAAGAAGAACGAGGTGTTCCAGATGGCGGTCCTCGAGCCGAAATTCTGCGTCCTCGACGAGACCGACTCCGGACTCGACATCGACGCCTTGCGGCTCGTGGCGAACGGCATCAACGCGATGCGCAGCCCGAAGCGGGCGATGCTCGTCGTCACGCACTACCAGCGTCTGCTCGACTACGTCGTGCCGGACGTCGTCCACGTCCTCGTCGACGGGAAGATCGTAAAGAGCGGGGATGCGGACCTCGCGCGCAACCTCGAGAAGCACGGATACGGCTGGATCCTCGAGGAGGCCCCGAGACCAGCGCCCGCGCGTCCGTGAGGCCGGTGACGGACGTGGCGGTGGCCGTCGACGCGAAGCAGACGTATGTCGCGGAGTTCGCGTCGTCGGAAAAGGAACTCGGCGGGCCGAAATGGGTCCGCACGCTCCGCCAGAACGCGATCGCACGGTTCGAGTCCCTTGGGTTTCCGACGCAGAAGCACGAGGAATGGAAGTACACGAACCTCGCGCCGCTCCTTCGTGCTCCCTTCAAGCCCGCCATCTTGGCGCGTCCGGATGGGGTCGTCGCGGAGAAGCTTCAACCCTTCACCTTCGGTGTCCTGAAGACGAACCAGGTCGTCTTCGTGAATGGGCGATACGCGCCCCGACTTTCGTACCTGAGATCCTTGCCGGAGGGCGTTCGGATCGGGTCGATGGCGGAGATGCTGCGTTCAGAGCCGAGGGCCCTTGAGAAGCATGTGGCTCGCTATGCGAGCTTCGAGGCCGATTCGTTCGTCGCCTTGAACACGGCGTTCTTCCAGGACGGCGCGTTCGTCGAGATTCCCAAGAACACGGTCGTGGACGAACCGATCCATCTTCTCTTCCTCTCGGCGTCGAGGGACCTTCCCATCGTCGCCCACCCCCGGAACCTGATCCTCCTTGGAGCGAACAGCCACGCGACCGTCATCGAGACGTACGCCGGCTGGGCGCCCGACGTGACGTTCACGAACGCGGCGACGGAGGTCGTCGTCGGACCGGCCGCCGTCCTCGAGCACTACAAGGTGCAGCGGGAGTCCGAGCGGGCGTTCCATTTCGGGACGATGACCGTCGACCAGGAGCGAGATTCCTCCGTCACGGCGCACTCGATGTCCTTCGGCAGCTCCCTGTCGAGGAACAGCGTGTCCACGATCTTCCGCGGGCAAGGCGGGAGCCTCACGCTGAACGGGATCTTCATGCCCCGGGAGACCCAACAACACGACAACTACACGCGCATCGACCATGTGGCGCCCTCGTGCACGAGCGTCGAGCTGTATCGCGGCATCCTCGACGGCCGGTCGCGCGGCGTGTTCAACGGGAACATCTACGTCCGGAAGGACGCCCAGAAGACGGTCGCGCGGCAGACGAACAAGAACCTCCTCCTCTCGAAAGAGGCGTTCGTCGACAGCACGCCGGGCCTCGAGATTCTCGCGGACGACGTGAAGTGCAATCACGCGTCCACGATCGGCCAGCTCGACGATAACGCCGTGTTCTACCTGCGATCCCGCGGCATCGACGAGGAGGCGGCGCGGAACATCCTGACCTACGCCTTCGTCGCGGATGTCGTGAACCAAGTTCGGGTCGCGCCGATTCGCATCAAACTCGATCAGTTGATTCTCTCGCGGCTCCCGAAGGGAGCGGGACTCGGCGAGACCTTATGATGAGCGAATCCGTTACAAGGGGGTCGGGATCCATCGCCCGCCGGGAGGCCTTCTGATGGCCGACCTCCGTGAGCTCTACCAGGACACGATTCTGGACCACAGCAAGAAGCCCCGCAACTTCCGCGAGATCCCGGGCGCCACCGCGAAGGCCGTCGGGCACAACCCGCTTTGCGGCGATCGGGTGACCGTCTACCTGCGCCTCGACGCCGGGAACATCGCGGACATCGCGTTCATCGGCCAGGGCTGCGCGATCTCGAAGGCGTCGGCTTCCCTGATGACGGACGCGGTGAAGGGCAAGTCGAAGTCCGAGGCGACCCGTCTGTTCGAGCGATTCCGTAAGATGGTTACGGGCCGTCCGGGGGATCCGATCGACGCGTCCCTCGGCAAGCTCGCGGTCCTCTCCGGCGTCTGCGAGTTCCCGGTCCGCGTGAAGTGCGCGAGCCTCCCGTGGCACACGCTCGAGGCGGCGCTCGAGGCGAAGCAGGAGACCGTGTCCCTGGAGTGACGATGACCGTCGCGGACCTCCCTCCGACTCCGTTGCGAGAGGATGCGGGACGCTTCGTGACGATTGGCAACGCCCCGACTGCGGAGCTCGTCCGCGACCTGTCCCGAAATCGAAACGAACCCGATTGGATGCTCCGACACCGGTTGCGGGCCCTGGAACGGCTCCGATCGGACGGCGTGCCGGCGTGGGCCGCCTTCCTGCGGGATGTGGACTTCGAGGGCATCGTAGGCGCGGAAGGGCCGCCGCATTCGCCCGAGACGGCGAAGGATGGATCGAGTATCTTGCCGGGCCTCGGCGCGCTCGCCGAATCCGAGGCGGCGTACCGTTCCGTCCGAAGAGACCTCGAGTCCCGCGGCGTGCGCTTCTCCGGATTGGGGTCCGCGCTCGCATCGACTCCGAACCTCGTGAAACCGCACTTCGGCACCGCGATTCCCATGGACGACCATCCGTTCGCCGCCCTCAACGGGAGCCTTTGGACGGGCGGGTCCTTCGTCTACGTCCCGCCGGACGTGCACCTCGAGATTCCACTCCAGGCTGAGATCCGCGCGGACTACGAGAAGGTCGAGCCGTTCGAGCGCAACCTGATCGTCGCCGACGCCGGCGCCCAAATCACGTACATCGAGGGGTGCACGGCACCCGTGTACACGCCGGACCAGCTTCACGTGTCCGCGATCGAGGTCCTCGCGTTGCCTCGATCTCGCGTGCGGTACATCGCGCTCCAGAATTTCTCCCGAGAGGTCGACAACCTCGTGATGAAGCGCGCGCTCGTGCACGAAGGCGCGACGATCGAGTGGGTCGATGCGAACCTGGGCTCGCGCCGCACGTGGAAAGTGCCTCGCGCCGACCTGCTCGGTCCAGGGGCCGTCGCCGAATTCGTCGGAGTCGCCCTCGCGGGCAGACGACAGCACCAGGACGTCGGGGCGGAAGTCGTCCACCGCGCACCGCGAACCCGCTCGACAATTGTGAACCGCGGCATCGTCCACACCGGAGGTCGCGCGACCCTCCGGTCGGGCGTCCACGTGGCTCCGCAGGCCCTGGGCGCTTCCGCGTCCGTCGAATGGTCGGCCCTCATGCTCGACGCCGACTCGCGAGCGGAGACCGTGCCCACGATCGAGCTCGACGAAGCGGACGCGGAGATTGTCCAGGCCGGAAGCATCCGCAAGGTGAGCGACGAGATGCTGTTCTACATGGCCAGCCGCGGCGTGACGCGCGACGAGGCCCTGCGGATGGTCGTCCTCGGGGCCGCGGACGCGGCGATGGCGCGCATCCCCGTCGAGTACGCGGTCGAAGTCGAGCGACTCATCGAGCTGGAGCTCGGGGGCGGCGTCGGATGACCGCGTCACGAGAAAACTCAAGTAGGGAGGCGGTCATGGCAAGAAAGGACCGCATGGCGAAACCGGCCAAGATGCTGTTGAACGTGCCCGCCATCCAGGCGGACTTCCCCATCCTCAAGCGGACGGTGCGGGACAAGCGGCTCGTGTACCTCGACAGTGCGGCGACGTCCCAGAAGCCGAAACAGGTTATCGAGGCCACGTCCGACTACTATTCGCGGTACAACGCGAACGTCCATCGCGCGATCTACGAGCTCGGCGAAGAGTCCACGCGGGAGTATGAAGGCGCGCGGGAGAAGGTCGCGGACTTCATCCACGCGAAGGCGGCGAGCGAAATCGCGTTCACGAAGTCGACGACGGAATCGATCAACGTCATCGCATACGGCTACGGGCTCAAAGGCAAGATCCAGAAGGGCGACGAGATCCTCGGCACCGTGATGGAGCACCATTCGAATCATGTGCCCTGGCACTTCGTGAAGGACCACAAGGGCGCGGTCCTGAAGTACGTCGACGTGGCCGACGACGGCACCCTGAAGATGGAGCAGTACGACGACCTCCTCACCCGCCACACGAAGATCGTGACGGTGACCCTGTGCTCGAACGTCCTCGGGACGATCAATCCGGTCAAGGAGATTGCGAAACGGGCCCATGAGGTCGGCGCGCTCTGCGTCGTCGATGCGGCCCAGGCGGCTCCCCACATGCCGGTCGACGTCCAGAGCCTCGACGCGGACTTCCTCGCGTTCAGCGGGCACAAGATGCTGGGGCCGACGGGGATCGGCGTGCTCTACGGCAAGGCGGAACTCCTCGAGGAAACGGAACCGCTCCTGGGCGGCGGCGAGATGATCCGCGAGGTGCACCTCGGCTGGGCCAAGTGGAACGACGTCCCGTACAAGTTCGAGGGCGGCACACCGAACATCGCGGGCGCGATCGGCCTCGGCGTCGCGGTCGACTACCTCACGAAACTGGGGATGGACGCGGTCCGGGCCCACGAAATGGAGGTCACGCAGTACGCGCTCGAGAAGTTCGACCGCCTCAAGGGCGTTACCACGTACGGACCGAAGGATGTCAAGAGGCGCGCGGGCGTGGTGTCCTTCACGATCGAAGGCGCGCACCCGCACGACATCGCCTCGATCTTGGACGTGGAGGGCATCTGTATCCGATCGGGCCACCACTGCGCTCAGCCGCTCATGGAACGGTTCGACCTCCCCGCGACGGCGCGGGCGTCGTTCTACATCTACAACGACCTGGACGATGTCGACGCGCTGATCGCCGGCATCAAGCGAGTCCAGGAGGTCTTTGCCTGATGGCGGTCTCCTACGAGATGTACCAGGAGCAGATCCTGGACCATTACAAGCACCCTCGCAACAAAGGCTCCCTACCCAGCGCGACGAAGAACGCCCGGGACACGAACCCGCTGTGCGGCGACGAAGTCGTCCTCCATCTGAAGATCGACGGATCGGATCGCATTGCGGACGTGCGGTTCGAGGGCCAGGGGTGCGCGATCAGCCAGGCGAGCGCGTCGATGTTGACGACGATCGTGAAGGGGATGTCTCTGGGGGACGCGACCGCCCTGGACCGGGACGCGATTCTGAAGAAGCTCGGGATTCCGCTCAGCGCGGTTCGCCTGAAGTGCGCCCTGCTGTCTCTGCACGTTCTCAAAGTCGCGCTGGGGCCCAAGCCTGACGTCTCGAAGTGAGGCCGTCGATCCCATGCGGCCGGCCGCGACGCCGCCGAAGGCTCCCCGGATCGCGGATCTCATTGGACACACCCCCCTTCTGCGCCTCGAGCGGTCGGCGGACCACGTCGCTCCCGCCGTGCGGTTGTTTGCGAAGGCCGAATGGCACAACCCGGGCGGCAGCGTGAAGGACCGTGCGGCGCTCTGGATGCTTCGGGCCGCGGAGCGGGCGGGCCTGGCGAAAGACCGGGTGCTCCTCGACGCCACCTCGGGCAACACGGGGATCGCGCTTGCGATGCTGGGAGCGTCAGAAGGTTATCAAGTGACGCTGTGCGTCCCCGCGAACGTCAACGCCGAGCGCAAAAAGATTCTCCAGGGGTACGGCGCCAAGCTCGTGCTAACTCCCGCGGCGGAGGGGACCGACGGAGCGCAAAGAGCGGCGAAGGATCTGGCCGGTTCGAAGCCGGAGACGTACTGGTATCTCGACCAGTACAACAACGAGGCGAACTGGCGGGCCCACTTCGAGTCGACCGGCCTGGAAATCTGGGACCAGACGCGCGGGACGATCACCCACTTCGTCGCGTGCCTCGGCACGACCGGGACGTTCGTCGGAGTGGGCCGGTATCTGAAGAAGATGGCGCCGCGGGTCCGCCTCGTCGCCGTCCAGCCCGACAGCCCGTTCCATGGGCTCGAAGGCGTCAAGCATCTCGAGACGTCGACGGTCCCCGGGATTTGGGACCCCGGCCTCGCCGACGAAGTGATGTCCGTCGCCACGGAGGACGCCCAGGTCGCCGCGCGCCGCCTCGCACGGGAGGAAGGCCTGCTCGTCGGCACATCGAGCGGGGCGGCTTTCGACGCGGCCCTGCGGCTCGCAGAACGAATCCGCGAGGGCGTTGTTGTCGCGGTCTTCCCGGATTCGGGCCAGTATTACTTGGCGGAGCGGTACTGGGAGCCGGCGCCGTGACGATCGAAATGCCGAGAGCCATCGTGCGCTCGATCGAGGACCACGCCCGCGACGCATATCCGGAGGAGGGCTGCGGGTTCCTTCTCGGGCGGATGAGCGAGCCTCGGCGCGCCGTCGAGTCCCGCCGCGCGCGGAACATCGCCACCGAGGATCGTTCCCGCCGGTATACGATCGACCCTCTCGAGCTCCTCCGAGCCGACGACGACGCGCGCAAGAAAAGACTCGACCTCATCGGGATCTACCACAGCCATCCGGACCATCCGGCCGCCCCATCCGAGTTTGATCGATCCCGGGCTACCAGCTGGTATTCGTACGTCATCGTGAGCGTCGTCGATGGCCAACCCAAGGACACGACGGCCTGGAGCTTCGATGAAGCTGCGCGGGCGTTTCGCCCCGAAAAACTCGTTCTCCGTTGAGGCCGAGGCCCGTCCCGGACTTCGGGTGCCGTCCCTCCGTCTGTTAACCTTGTTTAAGGTTGCCTGCGCTTGAACGGAGACTTCGTTTGGGTGGTGCTCCCGCGGTTCCTCCGCACTATTCGAGTTCGCATATCGCGCTGGGGTGAACCTTAAGTATCTCACTGTTGTGGCACGAGGCACGACGATGGCCGCGGTCAAGATCGTCATCCCTACCGCCCTCCGGCAATACGTCGGCAATCTGGATGCGGTGGAGGTCGACGCCAAGAACGTGAAAGAGGCCCTCGACGACCTCGTCGATCGATTCGACCTCCTCCGGCGACATCTCTACGCCGACGACGGCGACCTCCGAAACTTCGTGAACGTGTACGTGAACGAAGAAGACATCCGCTACCTCGGGAAGGACGCGACGCCGCTGCACGAGGGCGACACGATCTCGATCGTCCCGAGCATCGCGGGCGGTTCCTTCTCCCTCATGGACCGCCTCGTGGCGAAGCGGAAGGACGTCGCGGGCGGCCTCGGGGTCCCGCTCACGCAGTATCTGAGCGCGGCGGGCGTTGGCCGCCTCGGGATCGTCGACTTCGACGTGATCGACGAAACGAATCTCCAGCGCCAGGTGCTGTATGGGACGAAGGACGTCGGGCGCAAGAAGATCGACGTCGCGAAAGAGCGGGTCGCGCAGATCAACCCGAACGTCGACGTGCAGACCCACGAGACCCGACTGACGTCCGAGAACGCGCTGGACATCTTGCGTGACTACGACGTGGTCATCGATGGGACGGACAACTTCCCGACCCGGTACCTCGTGAATGATGCGACCGTCCTCCTGAAGAAGCCGAACGTCTACGGGTCGATCTTCCGGTTCGAAGGTCAGGCGAGCGTCTTCTTCGCGGCGAAGGGGCCGTGCTACCGCTGCCTCTACGCGGAACCACCGCCGCCCGGGCTCGTGCCCTCGTGCGCGGAGGGTGGCGTCCTCGGCGTCCTCCCGGGGATCGTAGGATCGATTCAGGCATGCGAGGCGATCAAACTCCTCCTCGGTAAAGGCGACACGCTGATCGGCCGCCTCCTCGTGTTCGACGCCCTTCGCATGAAGTTCCGCGAGCTGAAGCTGCGGAAGAATCCGGAGTGCCCGGTCTGCGGCACGAACCCCACGATCAAGGAGCTGATCGACTACGAGGAATTCTGTGGCCTCCGCGGCCCGTCGGAGCAGGTCGGGGAGGAGTTCCAGATTTCCGCCGACCAGCTCAAGGAGAAACTCGATGCGGGGCAGGCACCTGTCCTCCTCGATGTCCGCGAGCCGACGGAGTGGGAGATCGCTCGGCTGGACAAGGCGATTCTCATGCCCGTCGCCCAAGTTGCCGCCCGAGTCAACGAGCTGAGCACCGCGGACGAGATCGTCGTGTACTGCAAGACGGGCGCGCGATCCGGACGAATCACGAATTTCCTCCGGGAACTCGGATTCCGCAAGGTGAAGAACCTTATCGGCGGGATCGACGAGTGGGCGGAGAAGATCGAACCAGAGATGCCGAGGTACTAGCGGTTGAGAGAATCCGACCAACTCGGCGCCGGCGTCACGAAGACTTCGGCCTTTTCAAAGCTGAACCGGTAATGAGAGGCTCCGCCATCACCGTCCGGTGAGGAGGCTCGGGAGGCGGAGGGCGCCCCAGGTCATGCGACTGAATAATACGATGCCGAAAATCGGGATCGCGATGAACTCCAAGACGATGCCGATGATGAACGTCATCCCCGGAACGCCGGTGGCGCCGCCTAGGAGGAGCAGAATCGGGATCGTGACTAGCAGCACGCCCAGGAGGTTTATACTGGAGTACGCCACGAGGCCCTCTATTCCGAAGGACGTTGGACTCCGGGTTTCGAACCCTACCCCCCGGACGAACTCCGTGAACATTCCCGCAGCGATGACCAAGAACACCGAGGCAACTATCCATGCGAACGAGAGCACGGCAAGCGAGGTTCTGGCGGCGTCCCCGGTAACGCCTGCGGCGCCGGTCGAGAGGCTCAACCAGGCGATGCTCGCCACGATTCCAAGGGCTCCGTAGATAAGAAACGCAATCCCGGTGGTAACCGCTTTCGACCGAGTGCGTTCGGAGATTCGGTGCTCCGCGCCGGCGGGACTCGTCCGCGTGACCGCCGTGGTCCCGCCTCGATAAGAGAACATACCAAATGCCAGGACGAATGCCGCGATCGGTACCGCCGCAATTGCGCCGAGGTACACGGCCTGTGCGGTCGCGACACCGATCGTCCCTGCTTGGGGGACCCCTGATGTCCCAGCGAAGATTGCCGCGACGACATCGAAGAAGCCCGTCAGCATGAGGACGCTGTGTGCGAGCCAGCATACCGCGCCGACAGCAACCAGCCCCGCTCCACGCTGGACGTGAAACCACGCCGATGCCTGAGCGGTCGCAGCACGCACGTCGTTAGGTTGAGTCGCCACCAGACCTTTTCCCGGTTGCCCTCCCGTACTGAGTTCTCGATACAAGCGTATTGCGAAAAGTGGGCGAGCTGGAAACTAGAGGATAGACGGTCTCCCGGTTGTTACCGGTAGGAATATACCGTCGTCGGATGCATGCTGTTGCGGTGCCGCTCGATCCCGGGACCGTCCATCGGTTCGCGATGCTCGAGCGCGCCGTGAAGTCCTTCGCGAAGACAGGCCGGTTCGATGAGTCGCTGAAACTCGTCGAGGAGATGCTCACGATCGCACCGGACGATGCCGGCCTGTCGAAGCTCAAAGCCCGACTCGCGGCGGACCTGGTGAACCAGGCCGTGCAGGCCCAGAAGATCGCCGCCGCGGCGCAAATCGTGGAGCTCGTCGAAGCGAAAATCCCTGCGGCCCACCTCGGACCGCCGGAGCGGGAGCACCTCGCGAAGGCGAAGGACCGCCTGTCCTCCATGTAGCAGCACAGGCTTATGGTGGACGAACGGCCTCGGCCCGGCATGCCAGGGCAGCACTCCGACGCCGACTACGTGAAAGAACTCGAGGCCACGCGTCGGGAGAAAGACTATTTCTTCCGGGAAGACCACGAGTCCCCGATTCCCCATGCGATCCGCCATGAATTCAAAGCCCTCGCGTACTTCCCTCCGGATTCGAAGTACCGCGTGCGAGCGAGACTGCTGAAGGACCCGAATCCGCAGCGTGTCGTCCTCGCGACTTCGAAAGGCGTACCGCGGGACATGATTCGGTTCGGCGTGTTGGAGTTTGCGATCGACGGGACGAACCAACGGCTCGCGGCGTACAAGTCCGTGCCGCAGCCTGGCCACCACCATGAGGACGAGAGCCTCTTCGTCCCGCTCCGGGATGCGACCTCCGGCAAGGAAACGTACGGCGCCGCGCGCTACTTGGACATCGAAGAACGGCCTACCGACGAGTACGTGATCGACTTCAACCTCGCCTACAATCCGTACTGCGCATACAGCGAGGACTACGTCTGCCCGTTCCCTCCACGGGAGAACTGGCTCTCCGTTCCGATTCGAGCGGGCGAGAAGAACTTCCCATTGCCCCACGAGCCTTGATAGGTTGAAAGCCGATTCCTGATCGAGGCGTCGAAGCCGAGCTGGGGGCGGCTACCACTCGGCGCCTTCGAGCCAGGCGAGACGCCGTTCGCGGTTCGACGCGATTTCGTCCGCGAGCTTGAAGTCCCGCTCCACGACCGCGAGGCGCTCGATCAAATCGTGGATCGCGTCCGCGGCGGGCGCGCGGACATCGAGTCCCGCGAGCACGAGTTGTCGCTTGACGATCGGCATGCCGGTCTCGACGCCGCCCATGTGGTAGCAGAAGTCGGTCATGATCTTGTCCGTGACCCGGATCAGGCGGTCCACGGGTTCCTGCGGCGGCGTCACGAGGTCGATCCGCTTGACCGAATGGCCGGCCGCCCGCAGGATCTGCTCTCCGAGCGCCTTGAACGCGGGTTCGACGTGGTCGCCCGTCTTCGCGCTCGTCAGGATGCCGGGACACGTGTACTTCTGGGACAGGAAGTACAGGTACTCCTCGGACCAGACGCGATCCGCCACGAGGTCCGACTTGTTCCCCACGAACACCATCGGGATCCGCCCCGTGAGGCGCCACACGGCCGGGATCCAGTATTCCTCGAGCGCCCGGCGGCTCTCGTCGTTCGTGCCGTCGTACACGAGGAGGACCCCCTGAGCTCCCTTGATCGCGGTCTCCTGCACGCCGCTGTACCCTTTCTGACCGAGGACGTCCCAGATCTGCATGACCATCTCGACTTCCGACAAGGCGGACCCGAGGCTCAGGCTCCGCTTCGAGACCTTCGTGCCGACCGTGGTGATGTAGTCGTCCGAATACTGGTCGACGACGAAGCGACGAACGAGCGATGTCTTCCCGACGCCGCCGTCGCCCAGGAGCACGACCTTCGATTTCATCGGCTCGCGAGGCATCGACGGGGTGGGATGTCCAAGTCCCCCTCTTGAAGCGTTCCCCGTGGTTCTCAGACGGGGGATTCTTTCGAATCGGAATGCGGTACGCGGGGCGCGGCCTGTGCGCCCCGTCCGCGGGCCTCCCCAACCGGTTCAATCACGCGTCGACTCGACTTCGTGAATCCAATCGCAGCGAATCCCGAGTTTCGCATGGTGCTTCTCGATTGCCTCCCGGTCCGGGGCATCGAGGACGCAGTACAGCTTGTTCTCCGGCTCGCTGAACAGGATGTCGTGGTGCGTGACGCCGAACTCGTCCGCGGGCGACGTCTGCGCGGCGCGGAGTTGGTCCGCCGTCAAGGGGTCCATCGGATGCTGGTCGATGAACTTCGGCATCGTGCCGGGGAGAGTCCGGCCGGTACAAAGCGATTGCGCAGCCCGCGTTCGGCCCGCCGGGTCGCCTCAGAAATCGTCCGTGGAATATTGGACGAATCGTCCGGACGTCCCTCCGAAGAGTCGAGGGAGATCGGCGGTGCGCAGTTTGTTCGTCAGCGAAAGGGCCATCGTCGCGTCCGGGACGGGGCCGTCCACGGTGTAACCGAGCCCTCGGAAACTGGACACGTCTGCGTCGGCCGTGATCCAGTTGACCGTCGCGATGCCCCGCCGCAACCGGGACTCCATCGACACGACGGCGGCGCGAAAATCTCGTCCTTCACGTGCGATCACTTCTTCCATTGTCACCGCGTCGCCCGGCCTCGTCCGGAGGTATCCGAGCCGCTGTCCGTCCCGCGTCACGATTCGGTACTTCGAGAGATAATCGGGGTCCTTGACGAGCGCCCACACGAGCTGCTCGGGATCGCGCTCCGTCCATCCGAGCATCCTCCGCGTGTGCGAGCGATAGAGACTGTGCATCGCCGGCAAGTCCGCCTTGGTCGCCTTCCGGAGGCGATACCCTCCCGGCAGAAGGCGTTGCGTGACCGGCCGCACGCCGCTCCAGAAGGGAGCGAGGTCCACATACCCCATCTTTGCGTAGACCCCATACCCTCGGATGTTGCGGCTGGTCGTCAGGGTAGAAATGCGAAACCCGAGCTCGCGGAAGCGATCGTGGACGGCGTCCATGAGACGCCGCGCGTATCCGCGGCCCCAGACCGACGGATGGGAACAGACCCCGGCCAGGCCGCCGACCTCCTCGACGCCGGTGGAGAGCCGGACGGAGAACCGCAAGGGGACGACTTGAGCGAGGACGCGTCCCCGTTCCTCGGCATAGAGGGCGAAGTCGCTGAAGTATCTGCGATCACTGGCCCTCACTCGGCGGATCTTCGCCGCGTCCCATGCAGACCCGAAGGCGAGCAAGCTGAGCCGGAATGCTTCGAGCGGGTCGATCTCGTCGTACGCCCGGACGTTCATGAGACAACCACGCGGGGAGGGGGATTTGAACCCCCGAGCGCAGAGCGCACCGGGTTAGCAACCCGGCGCCCTACCAGGCTAGGCGATCCCCGCAGGGCCGCGTTCATTGGGAACCCGCTATAAACGCTTTCGGAGCGCTGAGGACTCGGGGCGCGTAGATGGCCGTCCGCGGGACAGCATTATAACGCATGAGGGTGTCGGGTTCCCGAGGACCCCCTCAACCGGGTTCGATCCCGCTACGCCTTCCGCGCGGTGCGGCCAAGGACTTGGACGCATCACGGACTCGCGGTGCCTATGACCCTCCTCCTCGTCTCGAATCGTCTGCCGATCAGTCTGCGGCGGATCGGGAATCGGCTCGATGTTCAGCCGAATCCGGGCGGGGTCGCCGCGGGCCTGGCGGCGTTCTACCGCGAATACAAGGCGCGTTGGTTCGGCTGGCCGGGTGAGGTCCTGCCTTCGGAGACGCGGCAGGTCGCTGCACGCCTCGAGAAGGAGTTCGACTGTCGCCCGGTGTTCCTCCCGCGGAAACTCGCGCGGGCATATTATGCCGGTTTCTCGAACGGGACGTTGTGGCCGCTGTTCCATTCGTTCGCGACGTACGCGCACTACTCGGCCTCCGAATGGGACGCATATCGCGCGGTCAACGAACGCTTTGCGGACGAAGTCGTGCGCGGGATGAAACGCAGCGATTCGATCTGGATTCACGACTACCACTTGTTCCTGCTGCCGCGCCTGATTCGAACTCGCGTCCCGGATGCACGCATCGGATTTTTCCTGCATATTCCGTTCCCGCCGTACGATGTGTTCCGTCTACTCCCGTGGCACCGGGAGGTCCTCGAAGGCCTCCTCGGGGCGGACCTGATCGGGTTTCACACGTACGACTACGCCCGCGCGTTCCTCGGGAGCGTCTTGCGGGACCTCGGGCTCGACAACCGGATCGGTGCGATCACCGCGGGCCACCGCATCGTCCAAGTGGACGTCTTCCCGCTCGGCATCGACGTCGCGAGGTTCGGATCCGCGTCGGTTGCCCCTACCGTCGAGCGCTCGCTCTCTCGCATCCACAAAGGGCGGGGTCCGTCGAAGCTCCTGTTTTCCGTTTCCCGCCTCGACTACACGAAGGGGATCCCGCAGCAGCTCGAGGCCTTCGGACGGTTCCTCGAGGCCCACCCCGAGTGGCGCCGCAACGTGACGTATCTTCTCGCGGTGGTGCCGTCCCGGGAACGGGTCGCGGAGTACGCGCGGCTGAAGCGGGAGATCGACGAGCGAGTCGGGCGGATCAACAGCCGGTATGGGACGATTGCCTGGACGCCGATCCGATACCTCTATCGGCAGCTCGACTTCGACGAGCTTGTCGCGTTGTACCGGGCGAGCGACGTCGCGCTGATCGCACCCCTCCGGGACGGGATGAACCTCGTCGCGAAGGAGTACGTCGCCTCGAAGCGAGAGCCGAGCGGGGTGCTGATCCTCAGCGAGATGGCGGGCGCATCGAGGGAGATGCGCGAGGCCTTGACCGTGAATCCGAATGACGTGGAGGAGGTCGTCGCAGCCATCGCGCGCGCGGTCACGATGCCGCCCGAGGAACAGGCCGTTCGGATTCGGGCGATGCAGGAACGGCTCCGCCGCTACGACGCGCGGACTTGGGCGATGCGTTTCCTCGAACGCCTGGATGAGGCCGTCCGTCTCTCCGAGGACCTCGCGGTCAAGATCCTCTCGGAGGCGGAGCAGAAGGAGATTCGCCTCGCCTACCGGAAGGGCCAACGTCGGCTGATCCTGCTCGACTACGACGGAACCCTCGCGCCGTTTTCCCCGGACCGCGATGCCGTCTTCCCAACGGAACGCGTCGTTCGTGTCTTGAAGGATCTCGTCTCGGATTCGGCGAACCACGTCGTCGTCGTGAGCGGCCGGCCGCGAGATGTCCTGGACAAATGGTTCGGGGGTCTGGCTCTCACCCTCATCGCGGAGCACGGCGGGTGGGTTCGCGATCGCGGGGACTCGGAGTGGAAGGCGACGCTCTCGCTCGATGGAAGCTGGAAGGGGCGCGTCCGCCCGGTGATCGAGCGGTACCTCGACCGGGTGCCGGGTTCTTCCCTGGAGGAGAAAGACTTTGCGCTCGCATGGCACTATCGCGCCGCCGACGCGGAGTCCGGGGCGTTTGCGGCCAAAGACCTCGTCGATGTGTTGACGACGCTGACTGCGAACTTCGATTTCCAGGTCCTGCCGGGAGACAAGGTCATCGAGATTCGTCGAGCCGGGGCGGACAAGGGCACGCACTTCGCGACACACCTGGGCCCCGAGCCCTCGGACTTCATCCTCGCCGCGGGCGACGATTGGACGGATGAGGCGCTCTTCGCAGTGCTCCCGCGGAGCGCATTCTCGATCCGGGTCGGCTTCGCCGCCTCGTCGGCCCGTTTCAACGTGGAAAGCTTCGCGGATGTCGTCGAATTTCTCGAGTCGCTTGTCGCCGCGAAGCGATAATCGTCACCCCGGGCCCTGCGGCGGCAGACCTGCCCGGTGGGATTCCCGCTGCGCTGAGGCCGTCGTGAGCGAAGCGCCGTGAGATCGGTGCATCGAATCCTCTTTGTACTCGCGCACGTCTCGAGGCGGCCCGGATGGTCTCGGCCCCTCCGGCCCCACCGCCGTTCCGGGTCTCGCAACGCCTGCGGTACCGAGAGCTGCTCGGACTCGTCGCGGTCCAGTCGTTCGGAAATCAAATGGCGGGGAGCTTCTGGATCGTCTACCTCGTGAGCGAGCCGCAGGCCCTTGCCTTCGACGTCGCGGCACTTCTCTGGGTCGTCGCCTATCTGACCGCGGCGGTCGTCGTGGTCGTGATGTCTCGCGGCCGGCCAATTCACGCGAGGTCGAGCATGACGCTCGCCTTGATGATCATGGCCTTCTGCCACTTCGCGTTCGCGGTCCTTCCCGCCTCCTGGATCGTGGTGGTGGGAGGCCTGGCGTTCGGTCTCTATCTCCCGCTGTTCTGGCTCCCCATGAATTGCCTCCTTGTCCGGGAGACGAGCCCAGCGAACCGAGCGGGGCGACTCGCCGCCGTGACGGCGACGTTCACGACGGTCGCAATCGCCGCGCCGATCCTCGGCGGCTTCCTGGCGAACGTCGTGGGATACCCCGTCGTGTTCGGACTTGGCGGCGTCATCGTGGCCAGCAACCTCCTGCTCATCCGTCGTCGGGTCGCGCCGAGCGAATCGTTCGCGTTCTCGATCGACTTGCGCCGGACGGCACCTCGGACCACCCTCGCATTTTCCGGGCAAGGCGGCGTCGACGGCCTGTTGTCCGCCGCCACGCCTCTCGGTTCGTTCCTCTTCACGACGAATTCGCTCGCGCTCGGGCTCCTGTTCGCGCTCTTCTCTTTGGCGGCTGGCATCGCCGCGCTCCTCCTCGGGCGTGCCTCGGATCGCGTGCGAACCCGCGCGCCCTTCTTGCTGTTGGGCCCGATCCTCTCGGTGCCCGCCTGCATCCTCGCGTTCGGGGTCCGCGATCTCCGAGCCTTCGCGTTCGCGGTCGGGTGGCTCTCGATGACCTCCGCGGTCGCGCCCTCGTTCATCTTCACGATCCTCGTCGACCGTACGGAGGACTCGATTCCCACGGTGACCGCGACGCGGGAATTGCTGTTGAATACGAGCCGCACCCTGGCGCTCGTGGCCGGCCTCGTCGTGCTCGCCCTCGGCGGTGACGTGTACGCGCTCTACGTCCTCGTTGGAGGCGTCATCCTGCTCGAAGCACTCGCGAAGTGACCGTCCACAGGCAGGGTTTTCTTTTCTTGGGACATACGGCGGGACGTGGGAACCGCCTCGGAAGTCCGGATCACGAAGCCGCTCCACCTCTCCCCGAGCGACCTCTCGGAGCTTATTGTGAGCATCGGCGGCGTCAAGTTCTGGATTGTCTCTGTGGTGCCCCTGTACGTCGGCTGGGTGCTCGCTCAGGCCGCGACGGCGCGCCATCTGTTCATCGATGACCTTCGCGTCGTGATCGGCATCATCGTCGTCGGTCCCTTGCTCGGGACGTTCACGCTCCTGCTCAACGTGTACTTCGACATGGAGACGACGGACCGCGTGAACCCGCGAAAGAAGTACGTCCAGGTCGTCGAGGAGCTGATCGGCGAGGGCCTCATGGAGCGGGACACGCTCCTCCTGGCCGCGTTCGGATTTGCCGCGATGGCCGTCGTCATCGCCGCGTACGTTTCCGGGACCCTCGTGCGGTACGGTGCCAGCGAGGCCATCGGCCCGCTCACGGCGATCGTCGGGACGCAAGGGTTCCTCCTCCTCACGGTCCTGATGATCCTCCTGTCGTTCGCGTACTCAATCCCGCGCATCCATTGGAAGGGCGTCGCGGGGATGGACCTCGTCACGAACATGGTCGGCTTCGGCGTCCTCTGTCCCCTGTGCGGCTGGTCCCTGATGCGGCCGATCGAGGCCGCACCGTGGTGGTACATCGGGACGATCGCCCTCTTCCTCGGAGCACTGTATGCGCCGACGACCGCCTCGGACTACGAGGCAGACCGCGCGTTCGGGATCCGCACAATGGCGGTCCGGCTCGGCGTGGGCCGGACCCTGCTCGTCGGGTTTGGCCTCCAGTTCCTGAGCGTCGCGTCCCTCATCCTCGGGTGGAGCCTCCGATGGTTCCCGTTCGACGGACCCGCGTACGCGGCCCTCGGCGAACTGTGGCCGTTCCTCGCCTTGCAAGTCTTGTTCTACGCCGTGTTCATCCGACGCGCGACCGTCGGCCGCATCTGGGCTCTCCTCCTGTTCCTCTCGATCCTGCAAGGACTCGGCGTGCTCCTCATGCTCTGGCGGTTCGTCGGCGGGCGCACTTTGCTGTAAACACGGAGATGCGCAATGGCGACGCGTCGGCCGGGCGGCTCGGGTCCGCTCGATACGTACTCTAAGTTCAAGAACCGGGATGGCGCAGGCGACCGGCAGGCTCGAGAACGGCTCGCCATGGGGTGCGAAAACGGCCGGTGAATCGAAGCGTTGGACGCGGCGCGATTGGCTCAAAGCCAGCGCGATGGCCGGTGCCTCGGCCGGTGCGGGCACGTTGGTCGGGCTCGCTCTGTATCCGACCCTCTTCGGTACCCCCGCACCGCCCAGGACGGTCGCGCGCGAGTCGTTGGTGTACACGAACCCCGCGAATCTCGACGTTTGGTGGAAGGGCCTCGTGAACCGCGAGGTTTCGGTCACGGACTTCCAGGAGTGGCAGGGAGCTTCTGCCTTGTGGCAAGGCATTTTCCAAGATGCGACGTGGGTGGAAGGGACCGGCCTTCCGGTCTTGGTGATCCGGGTGAAGCGCGACACCGCGAACTTTCAAGCGCCCAGCGATGTAAGCGTGCCGAGCGGCTTCTCGCTGTACTACGACGACCCGGGGCGAGACCTCCGAATCGTGGTCGTCTTTGACCGGTCCACGTACTTGTGCTGCTATCCCGGCTGGCACCTCGTCACGAACCCGCCGCCGTTACGGGACTACATCGCGTACTCGCCAACCTACGAGCTGTACGGCCAAGACCCCATCTACGACATCTGTCACGGCGGCCAATGGGATCCCATGATTTTGGAATGGGGAACGAATTCTCGGAACAACACCGCGTACGTCGGCGCCCGCATGGTCCACGGTCCCGGCTTTGGCCCGCTCCCCGTCGTCTCCGTCCGCGCGGATGGCGACCTGGTCGTGGGCGGAATGATCGATCCGCGCTGGTACCAGTATTGCTAGTCCTTCCTCGAGAGGAAGAGACCAAGCAAACGGTCGGGTCGAAAGACTCATATAGCCCGCTCCGGTATCTGTTGGAAGACTCGGCAAAGGCGATGAATTAAGGAGAGCCGACATCGTCCGAGTCCGTGGTGGCCGCCTCCGGCGAAGGCCCCGATTCGTGAAGGGCCTCATTCTGATGCGGCCGACACTGTGGAGGTTTGAGAACCCCGCGCTCTCTGGGGCGCGTGCCCTCTCGAACCCGACGTTCGCGATCAAGGCAGAGGTATGTTCGAGCTACCTCGCCAAGATTCCTTGAGATGGCAATAGTGTGCGTCGTGCGAGATCAACTCCGGTTGATCCTGCCGGCGGGCACCGCTATGGGAGTTCGCTTAAGACATGCGAGTCGAGAGGTGCAAGACCTCGGCGGACGGCTCAGTAACACGCGGATAATCTGCCCTCAGGTGGGGAATACTCTCGGGAAACTGAGGCTAATGCCCCATAGATCTGGGATGCTGGAACG
>VBMG01000040.1 GCA_005878485.1 Methanobacteriota archaeon
CCGTTCGCACGGACGGAGGCTTGGCGATGAAGGCGACCGCGGTCGCCCATCCGATCCAGGGCCTGATCAAGTATCACGGCCTCGCGGATCCCGTCCTCCGCCTCCCGTTTCACGACTCGATCAGCGTCTGCACGGCCCCGCTCACGAGCCGGACTACGATCGAGTTCGGGGACTTCTCGCGGGACAGCGCGACGATCGACGGACGGGACGTCACGGTGCGAGACATGGAGCGAATCCGGACCGTCGTCGATGCCATTCGAGCCCGCGCATCCATCAAAACGTCGTTCCGCATGGTGAGCGTGAACGACTTCCCGTCGAACATCGGGTTGGGTGCCAGCGCCTCCGGGTTCGCGGCGCTCGCCTTGGCCGCGGCCCACGCCGCAGGCCTCCGGCTCACCCCGGAAGAAATCTCCCGATTCGCCCGGCGGGGGGCGGGTTCCGCCACGCGATCCGTGACGGGCGGCTTCAGCAAGTGGAAGATGGGCCTGACGGACGAGGACTCGTACGCGGTCCAACTCGCGGGGGAGGATCTTCAACTGGCGATGATCGTCGCACTCGTCCCCGCCTTTAAGCAGACGGACGACGCGCACCGGGAGGTGCTCACATCACCGTTCTTCCACGCTCGCCTCGCCGAGATGCCCCGCCTGATTGCTGAGATGGAACTCGCGATCCGGAAGCGGGACATCGGAGCGATCTGCGGGCTCGCGGAGCGGGATACCCTCATGCTCCACGGGATCACGATGACGGGCACCGGCGAGATGGTCCTGTGGCAGCCGGACACCCTCCGCGTGATCCTCGCAGTCCGCCGGATGCGGGAATCGGGAATCCCGGCGTTCTTCTCCATCGATACCGGCGCGACGGTCTATGTCAATACCATACCTGAACGGGCGGAAGACGTTCGACGCGGGATCGAGGATCTGGGCATCCAGACCATGCCGTGTCACGTCGGGGGCCCGGCCCGACTCACGCAAGACCACCAATTCTGAGGCGGCGCCACCCGACACCGCGGCCTGTGCGACTCGTCAAAGTTCGCGAGGCACCGGGGCGACATTCAAATGGATTTATTTAAGTGTAGGAGGATATAATTCCGGCCTCACCAGGGAACCCGGAGCCGACCGATGGGTCCCGCGACGGCAATCGAACTTGCCGACGGCAGGAAGTATCTTCGCGCGAGGTTCCGGATGCGCTCCTCGGTCAGCTCGCCGACGATGTCCGCGTACCGCTCGAGGAAGTCCATCCCGAGCCCGTGGTACTCCATGCGGTGAAGTTCCCCGGCGACCTCGGCATTCCGCTCGAGGGACACGACGAGAGAGCCGGTCTGATTCTCCTTCCCATCCCGGACCTCCTCCAAGGAGAAGGGCTCCGTCCGCAGGCGATCCATCTCCGCGCGGATCGATTCGATCGCCTTCCCCAGATTCGAGGGGTTCACGCCCGCCGAGATCGTCCACATGCCGCCCGCGGTCCGCGCGTCGAGGTTCGAGAACGCGTAGTAGGCGAGGCCTTGTTCATCCCGGAGGTTCCTCCCGAGGCGGCCGTACAGGCCGATCCGCCCGAACAGGAGGTTCGCCAGGTTCAGCGCATAGTAGTCCTCGTGACGCCGGGGGACGCCCGGCGCGCCGATCACGATGTCAACCTGGGACTTGTGGGGCATCGGAATCCGGACGGACCCGGGTCGGTGGGGACGCGGGGGCGGGATCGCCTCGGCGCCGCCATCGCCGCGGAGGCGGGAGAGCGGCGTCGCAATTCCCTCGTCGATCAGGGCGCGATCGACGTCCCCCGTGACCGCGAGGATGAGCCCCTCCGGGCCGACGTGGGCCTCGTGGAACGAGACGATGTCCCCCCGCCGGACCCGTTGGACGCGGGATGGATCGCCTTTGGGCTCCCGGCCGTACGGATGGTCCTTCGGGAAGACGAGCCGGGACACCTCCCGGACGGCGCGGTGGTGCGTGTCGTCCGCTTCGATGCGGAGGTCGTTCTGCAGCTCCGCGCGGATCCGCTCGACTTCCTTCGATGGGAACGCCGGCTCGGAGAGGCAATCGACGAGAATCCGGACCGTTTCCGCCGCCGTCTCGCGGGTACACCGCCCTTGGAAGGACAGGACCTCGTCCCCGTTCCGGAACTCGAGGGTCGCGCCGATCCCCTCGAGGCGATCCGCGAGCTTCGCGGCGCCCATCCGGCGCGTCCCGCTCAGCAACAACCGCGACGTGAACTCGGCCAGGCCGAACTCGCTCCCCTCCGCCGCGACCCCGGCGGGCACCGTGCCCCGGAACGCGATGAACGGGTTCGAGGGCAGCGCGACCGACACGAGGATCGCGCCGTTCTCCAGGACGGTCCGGTCCGGGAGGTTCACCCGGGGACCTCCTGCGCATGGAATCGGACGACGGTCCGGTGCTCCTCGACGAGATACCGGCGGGCGGCCGCGCGGACCTGCTCCGGCCGGACTTTCTCGACCTTCGCGAGGAGCGCCTCCGCGAAGTCCCACGCGCCGAGGCCTTCGCCCGCGCTGAGCAACATGCCTTGGAACGTGACGCCGTCTTGCTCGTACCGCGCCCAGGCGCGGACCTGTTGGTGGGCCCGAGCGAGTTCCGACTTCGGCGGGGGCGCCCGTTTCAGCTTCTCGATTTCCCGGTCGAGCACGGCCTCGACACGGTCCAGAGAGGCGCCGGGCGCCAGCGTCGCGTTCGCGATGAGCAAGGAGGGGTCCAGCTTCGACTCGAGGCGGACGCCGACGTCCGTCGCGAGCTTCGCCTCGACGAGGGCCCGATACAGTCGGTTCGATCGGGGCCGCCAGTCTCCCGCCGCGAACGGGACGAATCCCCGCCACCCTCCGAGGACGGTCGACAGGAGGACGAGCGCGGGCGTGTCCTCGTGGGCCGCGCCGGGGATGTGCCAGCCGACCGAGAGGAGGTCCGCGGGACCGGGACGTTCGAGGTCGCTCCGCCGCTCGCCGCGTTGCTCCGGCTCCGCGAGGCGAAGGGGGTCCGGCGGCGCCTCCGGCTGCAGGCGGCCGAACGCCTCGCGGATGTGCTGCATCGCGACGGCCACGTCGAACCCGCCGACGAGGATCAGGGACGCGTTGTTCGGGGCGTAGAACCGGAGGTAGTGGCGGTACAGCGGGTCGCGGGCGAGGGTCGCGAGGTCCTGCTTATACCCGATCGCCGTCCAATGGTACGGGTGGACGTGGAACGCGAGCCCCCACAGCTCCTCCTCGACCGCGAAGTCGGGCTGGTTCTCCGCGCCTTCCCGTTCGCTGATCACGACCGTGCGTTCCGCCTCGACCTCTTTCGGGTCGAACGCCGCGTTGCGCATCCGCTCCGACTCGATCATCAGGGCCGTGTCCAGCGCGGTCGCGGGGATCGTCTCGAAGTACATCGTGTAGTCCGTGTCGGTGAAGGCGTTCATCTTGCCGCCGAGGCGGGAGATCAGCTTGTCGATGTCCCCCTTCGCGAGCTTGCCGCCGCCCTTGAACAGCATGTGCTCGACCCAATGGGTGGAGCCGGTCATGCCGGGGACCTCGTTCCGCGAGCCGATCCGGTAGACGACCCACGTGGACAGGGCCTTCGTGTCCGGGATCGGCCGGAGGATCACCTTCAGGCCGTTGCCCAGGGTCTCCACGTGGGTGGGCATCTGAGGCGCGGGAACGCGGGCGCGCGATATCAAGTTGCCCGACGCGAACGGAGACGGAAATTCGCCGAGAGGCTTGCGCATTTATGGGGGACCCGCCGAAACTGTGGTACTCAATTGGAAATGGCCGGGGGACCTTTTGCATTCAGCGCCTTCATTCGTTGGCGAAGGTTCTCCCGGAACGCTATCACTTTGCGGGGATGGCGCGCAAATTCGCTCGCTGCCCGACCCTGGCGAGTGGCCTTCTTGTGGTCGACCAACGCCAGCATGACCATCGCGTGACGCCGCTTCACAATAAGATACGGCAGGACCGACAAGAGAAGACGTTCGACCATGCCATCACTCCAAATCAGTTGGTAGGCGTGCCGCCATCCAACTCTTGCTGAGGGCTGGTTTGTCATGATTCCTCCAAACCGCCCGCGAATCTCTTCCAGCACGGGCTTGTCGGTGTTCCCGATTGATATTCTTGCACGGTACTGAGAGTTACCGTTTGAATCGGTAGACTTTGGAATCATCAAACAACCCTCCGCATCGATGAACCCGGCGAGGTATTTTGATAAGCGCCGCCTCCTGTCTAGGCGCGCGTTGGGGGACGTGCCACTTCCACGCACAGCCTTGCCCTTCATATTCAACCGGGCTAGACGGTTGTGGAATCGCGCTCGGAATTCCAGTTCTGCCTCGGACAGAGGAAGGAGGTGACCGCCCGAGTCCCGACTCCGACGGCAAGCTTGGAGGTGTGCATTGAATTCGAGCAGCGCCACGGCTTGTTTCGACTTCACGCGCAAGTGGCGAACCAGCATCTTCAGCAACTTGGCAGCGGCAGCATTCGTCCAGATCAGCGCGTAGCTCGGTTTCCACGCCGGACGCCTCTGTCCAACCGCAGAGAGGGAGCCGCCCCACCTACGCCGAATGGAGACCAGGACGCGACGATCCGTGTTATAGGCGCACAACCGCAGGCAATATTCGGGTGAACGGCGCCTCCGACGAATCCGCGCCAGTGCCAGGTAGCCTTCGCCGTCCATGAAACCGGCGAGGTACTCGATCGAAACCAACTACAATACACGGAGTGGAGGGGTAACTAGCTTCGGGCGAGGGATAGGTGAAAGTGCTATGCCCGTCGATCTCCTCCCTGACCCTTCTGGGCTTTAAATTTGGCACTTTCCAGGTCGAGCTCGAAATCTTCTTCCTTGACTTCGCCAGGGGTGAAGACCTTGCCGGCTTCAAATTCGAGCTTCTTTTCCTGCTTCTTTCGCTTCTTCGGCCGTTCCTCAACTTGCTGTTGCATAGGGTGCCTCCAGTTTTGTGGCATAGGGATCTAGGAGATCGATACGCCTCCGCGTTCCGTCGTTCACGATCAATACTGACCAATCGATCATCTCGATATTGAAGGTGTCGCACAGCTCCCGACGAAGGTGTGCTCGGCTGTCATCGGGCGGCTCCTGAATCGCACGCTTGATCGCCTCGTCGTCCGTGATCCGGTCGAGCAGCCCGGCGCGCTGCCGCTTGTAGAACAAGGATCGATCCATCCCGATTTCCGAGTACTGCTTGCAGGCCATCATCTCGACGTCGGGCCCGGCCTTCTTCTCGAGCGCCTCTTGGATCGCGTAGTACCGGTCGAGCCACTCGACCCGACGTGCCGCGTCCTTCGATCGGCGGCCTTCGAGGTCGTCCAGGACCTCCTCGAGCGTGCGCAGCGCCCGGTGTTCCCACTCGTCCTCGACGAGGGTCTCGATCTTCTCGAGGTAGTACCGCTGCACGTCGATCGGAGAGACGATAGACCCGTCCTCGAGCTCGACCTTCCACTGCTCGGGATTCCGGATCTCCACGTTGCGCCAGACGTCCTTCACGGGATCCTTGATCCGCGGCACGTCGGCGAGGGCGTCGGCCTCCATGAGCCGCAGGATCGCGGACGTCGTGAAGTGTCGGAGCATGATCGCGGTCTCGTTCATCAGGGCGTCCCCGACGATCACGTGGAGGCGGCGCCAGAGGCGTCCGTCCGCGTGCGGCTCGTCCCGCGTGTTCAACAAGCCGGTATCGTGCATCGTCTCCCCGCTGATGACCTGCGACGTGAGGAAGGCCATCGGCGACAGGACGTACTTCCCGCGGACGATGTCCCCCGCCCCCGTATACACGAACCGCGTCGCGAGGTGCGGCACGAGTTCGCGGATGAACCGGGCCGGGAACGCGACGTCCCGGGACACGCAGTAGTTCTCGTGGGACCCGTACGATGTGCCGTCCGGGGAGGTGTTGTTCTTGAACGCGTGGATCTTCGTCTCCCCGGTGTACTTCTCCTCCATGATCCGTCGGAGCCAGTCGAGGATCTTCTCCCCGGCCTTCTCCCAGATCACGACATCGTGAAAGTTCGTCGTCTCCGCGGTGCTGACCTCGAAATGCCCGACGTCGTAGTAGACGCGCGAGCCGTTCGTGATGAACTCGCCGGCGAGGTGCAGGTCGGAGTCCCGCAGGAGGTCGAGCGCCATCATGTGCGGATCGAACCCCATCGTGCCCATCTTGCGGCAGTACAGCGTGTACTCGTGCTCGGTCCCCTGGACCATCTTCTTCATGCGTCACCCGACCATCGGGTCCGCACCGGTCCGGAAGACCTCCCGCTGGCGCTTCTCGTAGACGTACATCTCCGTGATCGCGTGCTCCTTACTCTCCTCGTCGATCGCCATCTCGAGGTCCTTGAGGGTGAGGCCCTCCTTCTTCCGGTCGGCCTTCTTGAGGGCGATGACCCGCTTCACGAAGTTCTTCTTCGCGGTCGTGACGATCGCCTCGATGATCGCGCCGGAGATGATGTCCTTCCGCTTCACGGTCTTGATCGCCTCTTTTGCTTCCGTGTCGAGCTTGACCTTGACCCACTTGTTTTCGCCGTACAGCTCATCGAGCACGTACCGGCGGAGCGCCTCGATCGCTTCCTTGTGCCCACCGTACGTCTCTTCGAGGCTCGCGGCCGCAGGGAGGTCCTCGCTCAGGTAGATGCGGAGGACCTCCTCCGCCGCCTTCCGGTCCGGGCGCGGGATGTCGATGATTTCGTCGAACCGGCCGGGTCGGAGCAGCGCCGGGTCCACGAGGTCCGCCCGGTTCGTCGCCCCGATCACGAAGACATCGTGCAGTTCGACGAGTCCGTCCATCTCGCTGAGGATCTGGGCGATGATGTTCTTGTGGACGCCGGACGTGTCCATCATGCCGCGGACCGTGAAGAGGGCCTCGATCTCATCGAAGAACACGATGCTCGGCTTCTTCTCGTGCGCCTGGCGGAAGATCTCCTTGATGATCCGCTCGCTCTCCCCGACCCACTTCGACAGGACGTCCGCGATGCTGACGTTGAAGAACGTCATGTCGTTCTCCGTCGCGATCGCTTTCACGAGCAACGTCTTCCCACACCCGGGCGGGCCGTACAAGAGGATGCCGCGCGGCGCCTCGAGGGAGATCTGTTGGAACAGTTTCGCCTCTTGGTACGGGAGCACGACGACGTCCTTGATCCGCTCGATCGCCTCCGCGAGCCCCCCGATCTGCGCGTACTTCACGTTCGGCTTCTCCCCCAGGAGGAGCGACTTGACCTCGAGGTTCGGGAGGACATCGAGCACCTCCATCGTCGGCGGGAGGACGCCGATCTGGAATCCGGGCTTCAGCTTCTTGTAGACGTTCTTGTCGCAATCGATCAGGCGTTTCTCCATGTCCCCTTCGACCGAGATGACGAGCTTGCCGTCCAGCATGTCGACGACTTTCGCGATGACGCCTTCGTTCCGGACCGCGCTGCCCTCGACGATCGCGTACGTCTGCGGGTGGACCCAGACGTACTGGCCTACGCCGAGCTGGGACTTGTCCACGAGCCCGGTTGAGACCTTCAGCAGTTCCGTCGCCCGCGCCACGACCACTTGGTTTCCGTCGAGGTCGGGCCCCTCCTTGCGAACGACGTACGCGTAGAGGAGCGGAGGCTGTTTGATCTTGTTGAACTTGTCCTCGTAGGCCTTCAGCCGGTACTCCCGCTCCTCAATTTCGTACCGGAACGAGTGCAGGTCCCGTTCGTACTGGCGACGGAGCCGGTCCATCTTCTCTTCGAACTCGTCCCGAACTTCTTCCGCCGACTTGGACACCTTCCCGTCGCTTTCGTCGCTTACCATTTGTGAATCACCGCGCGCGTCCGCCCACGGTTCGACCGGAACTCGAGGGCATCCGCTCTGTGGACGCGTGTCTGTGGAACAAGAGACTGCCTCGTCCCATCCCTTGTTAGAAAGTGGCATCCCGAATTAAAGCTTTTGTTATCGGTATTAGAGATGCGACAATCCCGCTCTCTCCTCCCGTACACGTTCGTTGCAAACATCGTTCGAGCGTCAGGACGATCCACGTGTGCGCGGAGTCTTGTTGTAGCGAACGACCGGTATGCCCGCGGGCTCGCGCGGAGTAGAACACACTTCGGACCCTTCGCGGTCGCGGCACGGCCGATGGTCCAAACCGGGTAACGCCTCCGTGCGACCCATGGAAAGCCGAAAGCGGTCACCGGATTCCGTGAATGGGGAACACGAGCCGCCGGAGTTCCTCGACCGTCCGCTTGACCTGGCGTGGGACGTGCGCGTCTTCGTCGACCTTGGTGTGGTCCCGCAGCGCCTTTTCCGCGGGGACGGTCCCGACGAGTCGGTTCCCCTCTCGTAACCAATTCGTGGGCAGCGCATCGTCCAAGCGGAGGCCCACCATCGTGGCGAAGAGGACCGTCCATACGCGGGGGACGGCGGTGACGTCATATCCGCCTCCGCCCACCGCAATCCACCGGCCCCCGCAGAGTTCCGATGAGAGCCCGTCCAGGATCCGTCCCACGGCCTCGTAGGTCTCCGTGGTCAACATTAGGTGCGTGAGCGGATCGAGATAGTGTGCGTCGGCTCCGAGTTGGCTGCAGATGAGGTCCGGCCGGAAGGCCCGTGCGATCGGCGGAACGACCTCTTGAAACGCGTAGAGATACGAGACGTCGCGAGTATAGGGCGGGAGCGGCACGTTCACGGCGAAGCCTTTCCCATCGCCGGCGCCGATTTCGTCCGTGAAACCGGTCCCCGGGAAGAGGTAGTGGCCGTCCTCGTGCAGGGAAATCGTGAGGACGCGGGGGTCCTCATAGAAAACCGCCTGGACCCCATCCCCGTGGTGCGCGTCGATGTCGACATACAAAATCCGCCGGACCTGGTGCTGATCGAGCAGGGACCGGATCCCGATTGCGATGTCGTTGAAGATGCAGAACCCGGATGCACGGTCGGGCATCGCATGGTGGAACCCGCCTCCGAGGTTGAAGGCCCGTAGCCGGCGTCCCGACGCCACCTCGGAACACGCCCGCAGGGTTGCACCCACTTGGAGGGCCGACGCCTCGTACATCCCTGCAAAGACGGGATCGTCGACCGTCCCGAGACCATGGACTTCCGAGGAGCCGTGCGGATCCGCCCCGAGCTCCCGCACGGTGGCCACGTACTCCGGCCGATGAACGGTGAGGATGTCCGCCTCGGCCGCGGGACTCGGCCGGAGCTCCTCGGCGCCTCGATCACCGAGGAGCCCGTACCCCGCGATGAGGTCGCGAGCGAGCTTCACCCGGATCTCTCGCAACGCGTGGGCGGGGCCAAAATCGTACTTCAGAAAATCATCGTGGTAGAGGAGCGCGGGTCGCACACCTCTCTGAAAGGGGGACGGAGACTTAAAGGCGGCTCGACGTGTCTCACTAATATCCAGGCGGTCTGATACAAATCTCAACGGGCAGAAACCGCCCGCACGGGACGCGTCGCGGCGGCGACCGCGTAGCCGCCCTGGATCAGCTTCTTGATGTACGGGGCCAAGACCCTCGCGAGGCCCATGTCTCCATCCCAATCCTCGAGCTGGTCCCATTGGTGGTCCTCCATGTCGCGGATGCAGCGTTCGATCTGCTCCGTCCACGACTCCGTGCCGTCCCCTTCGATTCGCGCCGCGAGGACGAGCCATTTCCCTCGCCCGATTAGGATATGCATCTGGCCGACTGTCATCTCGTTCAGCTCGCCCAGGTCGTCGCCCCGTAAGGCGTCCTTGACGAACGCCTGCACGGCGGTGAGCATGCCGCTCAGGATGTCCGTGTCCACGTCCGGGCGGAGCCGGCGAGTCTCGTGTTTGATCAGGAGCCCGTCTTTGGCATTGAGCAAGAACACGTCCTCGATGATCGCGTCCTGTGACCTGGAGGCGGCCTTGACGGACGGCCTCGAGGGTTCCCTCGAACGGCGACGCACGAGGAAGAACAGCGTTCCGGCGACCCCCGCGGCGGCAATCACGAAGAGCCACCAATAGCTCGCGAGGAATCCTTGGGCGGTCGCGAACTGGAATGTCTTCGACTGGACCATCGTGTTCCCGGCCAGGTCCCGCGCGCTCGTATCGACGACCACGAAGTAGGTCGTCCCAGACTGGAGCTCCCGGGTCGGCACGAACGTCACGCTGCGGGAGTCGGCGCTCCACTGGAAGGACCCATCGACCGCCGGCGAAATCGAGAACGCTTGCTCCACCGAGGCGCGGTCCATCGCTTCCGTGAATGTAATCCGGATCCACGGAGTCGTGTTCGTGTCCGCGCCAACCGGCCGCACGTCCGTCACGGACGGTGGCGTGATGTCGATCATGGTCCAGGTATCATTGCCGGCGGGAGCGGGCTCGACGTTGCCCGCGCGGTCCGTCGCGATCGAGCGGAACGCGACCACGCCCTGCCCGCTCGCCGTGAAGGTACCCGTGGTCGCGGCCGTGCCGACGAGCCAATTCGTCCAGCCCGCGCCGACATCGTACAGGACCGTGTACGTCGCGATGTCCGTGGTGCCGGCCGCCTGGCTCCAGGAAACCGCGAACTGAAGCCGGTTCTCGAAGGCCGGCAAGGAGGTCATGATCGAATTGGGCGGGGTCACGTCCACGATCGTCCACGAGTCGTTTCCGGCAGGCGGCGCCTCGACGTTGCCCGCGCGGTCCGTCGCGATCGAGCGGAATTCATAAGTGTGGCCGTCCTGTCCCGTGAACGTGGCGGATGTCCCCGTCGACACAAGCCAATCCGACCAGCTTCCGCCATTGTCGCGCACCACAACCCGGTAGCTCGCGATGTCCAGGGTGTCGAACTGGGGTCCCCACGATACCATAAATCCGAGGGACGTCTCGTACGTCGGCAGCGGGAGCGTGTGGGAGAACGGGGCGATCGTGTCGACGATCGTCCAGGTGTCGTTTCCAGTCGGTGCGACCTCGACGTTGCCCGCGCGGTCCGTCGCGATCGACCGGAACGCGATGGGGCCCTGGTTGCCGCTGTTGAACGTCGCCGAGGTGGCGGTCGTCCCGACGAGCCAGTTCGTCCACCCCGTGCCCAAGTTGTATTGAATCGTATATGTGGCGATGTCCGTCACGCCCGCGTCCGGAGCCCACGAGACGAGGAACGAAGCCGAATTCTGATATGCGCTGAGCGCGTTCACGTGGGACCCCGGCCGGACCGTGTCGACCGTCGTCCACGTATTGTTCGCGAACGGTCCGGACTGCACGTTGCCGGCGAGGTCGTCCGCCGTTGTCGCGAACTCGTAAACGCCGTCTGCGGAGGCTGTGAAGGTGAATTGGCCGAGGTTTCCCGCCGGTTGTGTCGCGTATGGAGACCAACCACCGCCCCCGGTCCGCACCCACAACGTGATGCTCCTCAGGCCGGTCCCATTGCCGTCCGAGGCCGTGTAACCAATCGTGAACGTTTGCGTGTTCTCGTACGTCGGGAGCGAGGTCGCCGCGGAGGTCGGCGCATCGCGGTCCACCATGACGAACGGCTCCGTGTGACTCGTGCTCATGTCGACGAACCGCGGATCACTCGCGAACGAGTAACTCGAGTACGTCACGGTGACCCGCGTCACGTTGTCGATCGGCAAAGGAGAGTCGATGTACACCCGGTCCGTCACGAGAATCCACGGTTGGATGCCACTCGGGGACGACCGATCCCAGATGGGTGATCCGTTGTCCTCGACGAGGATGTGCGCCCCGGCGACCGGCGTCAGACCGTTCGGCCAGAGCGCGTCAACCTCGAGGAAGTTTTGGACCGTCAAATTGCCGGCGGCCATCACGGCCAATTTCGTGAACGGCGTGTTCACCGCGAAGCCTTCCGTGTAGTTGTCCACGAAGAACTCGTAGGATCCGACGGACGACAGGGATGCGTTTTCGACCGTGAAGCGGATGGTCAAGGACCGATTGCCGACGAGGTAGTACCCATTCGCGTAGGACGCTTGCACGGGCAGACCCGCGCCGGGGGCTCCTTTCGCCACCCCCGAAATCGTGTCGCCGAGGGAAACGCCGTACCTCACGAGTCCGGCGACGATGCCGCTCGCGTCCCCACCGCGCCCCCCATTGGTTGGACCGAGGGAATCTCCTCCGCGTCCCCCTTGCAGCGTGTAGACCTGGTTCGTGTCGAGGGTCGGGGCGAGGTACAGTGCGGCGATCCCCCAAGCGCTCCCTCCATTCCCGCCGAACTTGCTTCCGATTCCCCCTACGCCACCCGTGACCGTCTGGATCAAGTTGAAGCTCATTGCCGTCGCGTTGAATCGACCGTCGTTGTAACCGATCGAGAGGACGCCCGTCGCATTTCCTCCGTAACCACCATGGGCGCCGCGGCCACCGTCTCCGCCGGTCAACGTGTCCATCGTGCTCGATCCTACACTCGCAGACCCGACGACGGAGGCTAGCAGGAACGCCGTCGCGCCGCCGCCCGTACCGCCGTTTCCGCCTCCGCCCGCGGTCACGCCCCCATTTCCCCCGAGGCCGCCGTGAAGGATTGAGACGGTATTCCCGCCCGCATCCGCATTTTCAGCCGTGATGAAGAAGAGACCGTCCGCGTCGCCGCCGGCGCCGCCGTTGCCGCTCGAGGTGCTTCCCGTCGCTCCGGCCCCTCCGGCGCCTCCCGTTACCCCGTTGATCCCGTTCGTGTGTAGCTGTGTGAAGCCCGTCGTAACGGCCGCTTCGATCGCCGCGGCCGTGCCGCCGCTTCCGCCCGAACCCCCGTTCGTTGTCGTCGCGCCGCCGCCGCCGCTTCCGCCGGCTCCGCCCTGAAGATTCGTGATGGTATTGCCTGAGATGTACACCCCCGAAGTCATCGCGACGACGATGCCCGCGACGGAACCGCCGTTGCCGCCACGGCCTCCCGTCCCGCCGGGATTCGTTTGGCCGTCGCCACCCCGCCCGCCGATCGCGGTGTCGACCGTGTTCGTCGTGATTGACGCCGATGGCGCGGCGTTCACGTAGATACCGAGGGCGAAGGCGCCGTCACGACCCGGGGCTCCGGGCGACAAGCCGTTGCCTCCGTTCGCTCCGCGGACGCCGGTGATCGTGTTCCCATCGATCGCCGCAGTGGCACCCGCGTTGACCAGGATTCCCACCGCGAAAACGCCGCTCACGTTCGTGATCGTGTTGCCCGAAATCGTCGGCGCGCTGGGTTGTTCGACCTGGATACCGAGACCCGTGCCGTTAATCGCGTTGCCGGCAATCTGAGCGTCGGAGGCGTTCGCGTAGATCCCGAGACTTGAAGCCCGTTTGATGACATTGCTCGTGACGAAGGCCGTGGACCGCACGAGGACGAAACCGGCCCCCGCTTGGAGGATCGTGTTGCTCGAGAGCGAAAGCGAGCTCGCCGTCGCGGTAACTGCGCGATCGACCCGATCGAAAGTAGACCATGAGATCGAGCCGGAGGAGCTCGCATTGAACTGGATGCCGCCCCACGTGATCGGCGAGCCCGTGTTGTTCGCGGTAAAGATGATCGCCCTGGTGGCGGTCCCGTCGGCGACGAGCGAGCCCTCGATGAAGAGGTGGACTCCTGGATCGAACTTGACCGTCGTCCCGGGAAGGATGGTGAGCGTCGCAGGAGCGCGGACGGTGACATGGTACGTTGCGACGTATATCGTATCGCTGATGCCCCACGTCGTATCCGTGGTGATGAGCCCCCGCACGTACGTGGTTGCGGTCGCCGTTGGCGCCGTCCATAGGAACGCGGCGGTCGCGGAAGCAAGCAGCACCCAGACGATCATGAAAGTTCGGCCCAAGGTCGTCGTGGGGTGGGCACGCATGTGTGACACGGACTCCGCAGCGAGGGTTTGCCCCGCCCTAGTCTCGCCCCGTTTCCACACGACGCTATATTATCCAAAGGATGCCGTTATCGCAGGTGATATCGAATTCGTGTCGGAATAACGGCCCGAGCAGAGGGTGACGCGACAACCTTCAAGGTGTCGTGAAGGCTTGCGCGGTCGGTGGCCTCTCGCGCTCGATGCAATCTTCTCCGCGTCCTCCATCGCCATCGTTGGCGCATCCCGACACCGCGGAAAAATCGGATCGACCTGAACCCGGTTATCGCGCTCGACGAGGACCTCGGCTATCGCACTGTCGACGCCCGGATGTCCTGGAACTCCCCGGGCCTAACCAGACGACATCGACGCCGGCCGCGCAACGCTTGTAGCCTTGGAACGCTATCCAGGGCAGGGAAGCCGCATGATCCAAATCGATGTCGACGTCCCGGATCGTCCGGGTGAACTCGCGAAGCTTGCCGCGATTCTCGGAGCGACGGGGATCAACATCGATGCAATCAGCGCGGAATCCGCGGGCGGGCGGTCGTACATGAGCCTGATCGTAAACCAGCCGATGCAGGCCCGCGAAGCGTTGATGAAGAACGGGTATGCGTCGGCGATGCGGACCGTCCTCGTCGTGCGGCTTGATGACAAGCCGGGAGCCCTCGCCTCGCTCGCGCGCAAGCTCGGCGACTCGGGCGTCGATGTGGTGAGCCTGATCCACCTCGGCACCGTCGGCGGCCACGCCCAGATTGCGCTCGGCGTCGACAACCTGGAGAAAGCACGGTCCCTCGTCTGACCGTCGCGGAACATACTCCATCTCAGGTTCGATAACGAGAATAGTCCCTCGGGATAGAAACGCTCAAGCCCGCCTGCGGTTCTATCTTACGCCATCCCGTTTTCGGACGGGTCATCCGGAGGTATCGAAAGTGCCGGAAGGTCATCGGGGCGGCCTCGGCGTTGTGCCGACGAATTTCACGACGCATGGACCGAAGACGGTCCCGCGCGTCGACTACGACCGGATCTTCGTCCTCGACGAGGACGCGAAGCTGCTTGGGGAATATGCCCTTCGAGACGACTGCCCGCTGGAATACGACGACCTTCGCCGAGCGATCCCCCTCAGCGGGATGCGGCACCTTCTCTCCTTCTACCAGGGGGAATACGTTTTCACGCCATTCCGAGTGGGCGCCCTCTGGTTCGTCCTCTTGACCCAGGGCGTCCCCCGGATCGAGGAGCGGGGCTCAATCGGAACCCTGCTGGCGGCGATGCGGGTCCACCTGCCGCCAAGCCTCTCGCCGACCCTCGCGGCACGGGAGGCGGCCCTCCGCGACCGGGAGCGCGAGCTGGAGGCTCGCGAGACGGTCGTGTCCAGGAAGGAGCAACGGGTCGTCCAACTCGAAGAGAAACTTGCGACGGCCAGGGAGAAAACGGAAGACCTGGCCGCCGAGGTTCGCGCCCGCGAGAGCCGACTCAACGCGTTGCGCGATTACGCGATGGAGATACATCGGACATTCCAGCAAACCGAGTCGAGCGCGGGCCGCCCCGCGATTGCCGAAAGGGATTCGCCGGAGGACGGGGAACCGCCGCCGCGCTCACTTATCGCACGCCCTTCTCACGACCGATAACCAAAGCCCGTTTCTTAAATAAGGCCCGGGCCGCTCGATTGTCCATCGACGAATCGCGAGGGGGCACCCTCGTGGAGCCGAGGCGGCCAGCGCATGCAAGGGGCGATTGAGACACTGCTTTCAGGCCTCCTGATTCAGGGCCTCCGCCCCGCACTCGCTTCGATCCTAATCACCGCTCCGATGAAGAAAGTGGCTCGTGCGCAGCTCAAGAAAATCTACGTCCTCGATGAACGGGGTGAGATGGCTGGCGAGTACGTCCTCGACCCGGACTGCCCGATCGACTATAACGATTTCTTGAAGGTCCTTCCGAACGAAGGGATCGGAGATCGCGATTCGCTCTTCGTTGGGGAGTACGTGTTCACCGCGTTTCAGAGCGGCAAGTACGTGTTCGTCCTCCTGTCCCGAGGACAGCTGGGCGCCGAGGATGTGGACTGGACGGCTTTGCTTCTGACCGCCACGGAGTCGACTCTCGTACGCGGACCGGCTCGCCCAGCACCGACCCGGGGAGCCGGAACTAAGTCGGACTCCGAGAAGGGTTTCGCCGATCGCGACGCCCGCCTCGTGGCGAAGGAAAAGAATCTCGCTGAGTTGGAAGCGCGCCTTCAAGCGGAAGCGGCAAATCTCACGGGTCGTCAGGAAGAACTCGACCGTCAGAAAGCCCGGCTCGCGGCTCTGGCCGATTACTCCGCGCGGATGCAAGACACCGTCGCGACCGGACTGTCACGATCTCGAAAGGAGCTCGAGACAGCGCAGCAACTCGCGGCCAAGTCGTCTGCCGACTCGAAGACGACGGAGTCGAAGGCGGCCACGGACGCACGGCAGTCGTTCGAGCAAGAACGTAAGGCGCTCGTCGCTGCGAAGGCGGAACTCGAAGCGAAGGACCGGGAGGCAACCGCGCGTATCGCGAAGCTCGAGCAAGATGCCAAGGATGCCATGTTGGCCCTCGAGAAGGAGCGAACGGCAAACGCCACACGAGCCGCGGAGGAAGAAAAGACCCGACGCGAAATCGAGGGCCGCGTCGCCGATTTGAGTCAGCGGTTCACATCGATCGCCAAGGAGCGCCTGGTATCGTCCCACCGCCCCGCGGAGGAAGCATCGGACGAGGTCCGGAAGGCGATGGAGGGCGAGAAAGCGGAGGTTGCCCGAGAGCGGAAGTTCCTTCAACGCCGGGCAATCGAGCTGCTGGACCGTGAGGACCGGGTTCGAGACCGTGAGGTCCATGTCGATGAACGCGAACAGGACTTCGCTCGGCGGGAGCAAGAGCTTTCGTCGCGCCAACAGGATTTCGAACGGCAGCGCACGCTCTTGGCCCAGGCGAAGCCCCAGCCTCCGGAGGTCCGGACGGAGCCGGACGAAGCGAAACGCGATATCGAGCGGCGTGTGAAAATCATCCAGCAGAAGGCACTCGAACTCTTGGACCGCGAGGAGAAACTCCGAAAACGGGCGGCGGAACTCGAGGCGATGGAGGCCCGGCTCTCCGGAAACGTCGCCGCCGATTAGGGGCAAACGGCTCCGCATCGGCGCATGAAATCACGTCCGATAACCGCCCGCGGTCCCTTATATAGAGCGCGGGAAGCTCGATTTTTGCCGCTGGCCAGGGAGAGCCGCGCCCCGCGAAGGACGGATGCATGCGTACCCCGCTTACGACTGATGCGCTCCACCTCGGTGTGAGTCCGAGGACCATCGTCCTGCGGAAACTGCTCGCGACGATTTGGCGGTCCCGCCCGGCCACTCGGGCGTGAAGTACGGATGAGGCCCGCGACGGCGCTGCTGCTCGTCTTCGTGCTCATCGCGACCGCTGGCCTCGCGGTGGCGGAACAGAAACTGCTGGATCCCTTCGCTGCGTTCCGCGGTCCCGATGGCTCCCTTCACATTCCCGGTTCCGCCCTAACGAACAATCTGCTCCGGGCGTTGTTCGGACCCAGGCCGGATCCGAACGCTCCGATCCGGCTCGCGGAGCGGGTGCCGTCGCCCTATCCGACCCTTGCAATCCGAATCGTCGAGATGGAATTTCCACAGCAGCCATCGTTTCGGTTTGTCCTTCGAATTCAGGATATCATTGGTTCGGTCAACCATGGCCTCAGCGCCGCCGCAAATGCGATCACCGCGATAGGCCGCGCTGCGATCGCTGCTTTCTTCAATTTCCTGACGTCGGATGCGGCTGCCGCCGTGAACGTGGACACGACAACGGTTGCGGACGTGTTCCCTGCCGCCACCACCTGCACGACATCGCAGTCCGCGACGGCTGCGGATAACGGCGTTCTCGTGATGCTATCGGAACGTGGGACGACCACGTTCGCCTCCGTCACGTATGGATCGACAAGCCTCACCTTGGTCGCAGGCACAGCGGCGAACGGTGGGACTGTTGTACGAACGGAAATCTGGGGGTTCACGGGGACCCTTCCCGGAGGGCTTCAGACGATGACGGCGACCCTCTCGGGAGGCCAGACGGCGAAGATGAGCTGTGCGACGATCCTGCTACAGGGCGTGAGCCCGACTGGCTCGTTCATCCGGGGGACGAACAATGCCGCGAATTCGACGAACGCAAGCGTCACGCTTCTGGGGACGGTAGCGGTCGGAAATCTCGCCTTCGCCGTCGCCGTGCTCCAGCAGACCAACGGCGGGGCTCAGCCGACGGCGGTCACCGGTACAGGAGCTACGGCTACGGACCTGTACGGGGTCGCGGTCGGCCACTGCACGACAGGGGCCTCCGCTGCATCGAACGAATGTGCCGCCGGGTCGGATATCCCGAACCCGGGCACCGCAATCACTTGGACGAACGCGGCCACGCAGTGGGTGGTCTCCGCCGTCGAGGTCGTGGCAGCTCCGCCGTGCGGAAACGGGAGCGGATTGTGCTACCGGATTGGGAACGGCGGCGCCTGGAATAGCGCCTCCAACTGGTCGAACTCCTCCGGAGGAGCCCCGTGCAGCTGCACTCCCGCGGCGACCGATGTCGCCGTCTTCAACGCGAATCCGACTGGAACGGTTACGCTGGCCGCAGCGACGACAATCGGCGGCATCGACATGACCGGATTCACGGGGACGCTCGACACGACCGCAGCGAACAGTTGGGCACTAACCGTGAACGGCAACTTCCTAGTCCAAGGGACATTCCTGGCTGAGAATTCGGCAGTGTCCGTCAGCGGCAACGTCGGCATCGTCTCCGCGGGAACGATCGTCAATCTCGGCGGATCGACGTGGACCGTGAATGGGACCTGGACGAACGCTTCGACCTCATCGTCCTGGGTTGCGGGGACGAGCACGGTGACGATTGCCGATGCCGGAAATGCGACCCTAACCTTCGCCGCACTCACCGGGGGGACGAACGAGTTCAATAACATGACTCTCGACTCGATCGCAATTGGCGGTGCCGTGTATACGATGGCCATCAATGCGGTCCGCATCGGAGCGGTCTTGACCGTCCGAAATTCAACGGCCGGCGCCACCGGCCCAACGATTTTGGACACATCGGGCTCCAACCTCGCGGTTACCGCTGGCAGTCTCGCCCTTTCCCTGCTCGGGAGTGTATCGGCAAACGGGTCTACGGTAACGATCAATGGGAACGTGACTGTCGGGGCGGCGGGCGCCTACTCGACCATGGGGACCTCCGTGTGGACCGTCACGGGCACGTGGACGAACGCCTCGACGTCCGCATCCTGGAGTGCCGGGACGAGCACGGTCACGTTCACCAGCGCGACGGGCGGGACAATGACGTTCGCGGGTTCGAACCTCGCCGGGAGCGAGTTCTACAACGTCGCATTTGCGTCTTCGGCGGCCTCCGCACAGACGTTCACGATGTCGACGCGGGGATTGAATTGGGGCGGAACCCTCACCGTCTCGGATGCCTCGTCCTCGACCCAACTGGCCACGGCGAACCTGTCCCTAACCGGCGGAGGCCTGGTCATCGGCAACGGGGGCATCTTGACGGCCAACGCTTCGTCGGCATCCGTCTCGAGTGTGTCGATGACGGGAGGCACGAGCGGCACAATCACCTTGACCACGGGTACCGTCACTGACTCCGGAAACTGGGACACGAGCGGGGCCGGTTCGGTCTTCACGAAGGGGACCAGCACGGTCACGATGACGGGCGTGAGCAACATCGCGGTGCGAAATGCGAGCAACAACTTCAACAACCTGACCATCTCCACCGCCGGTGCCGTCACCCAGACGGGCCTCGTGGATGTGTCCGGGACGCTCGGTGTGAATGCGGGCGCGACCCTGGCGACCGGCACACAAACGCTCACCGTCGGCGTTCTCGCGGCAAACATGGCCGGGGGGATCACGGCGGGCCCCTCGGGCACGAAGACGATTGGGGGAAACGTGAGTATCGCCGCGGCGGGCTTCTTCAATTTCGGCGGGGCAACCTGGAATTTCAGCGGCGCCTGGACGAACGCCTCGACGAGCGCGTCGTGGGCACCGGGTACCGGGAACGTGGTGTTCCGCGATGCGGCAAGTCAGACGATGACGTTCAAAGCGTCCGGGACAGAGTTCCCGAATCTGACGCTCGACACGACCGCCGTCGCAGGGATCACGTACACGATGGCAACGAATCCGCTCAATTCCGGAGGCACGCTCACGATCCAGAACAGCGTGGTCGGTCCCACCGGGAACACGATCCTCACGACCGGCGCGAGCGGCCTCGGGATCACGGCGGCGGGCATCACGATTGGCATCAACGGAACGCTGACCGCGAGTTCCTCGACGATTACAGACAACGGCAACTGGACCTCGACCGCGACGAATGCGACGCTGAACAAAGGCACGTCCACGGTCATCTTCGGAGCCATGGGGACGATCACGCTTGCCGCCGGACAGAGTTTCAACAACATGACCCAGGGCGCTGGGACGAGCACGTTGGGCGCCGCGCTCACCGTCACCGGCTTGCTCACGGTCAACGGCACGCTCAGCACGAGCGCGAGCAACTTCGCGCTCACGGCCCAAGGCGGGCTTACTGTGGGCGGCTCCGTGGTCGCGGGGACGTCCACTGTCGCGGTCACCGGGAGCGTGAACATCAGCGTAGCTGCAGGCTTCATTACCTCGTCCGCAGTCGGTTCCTGGACGGTGACGAACGGCAACTGGACGAACGCCTCGACCTCCGCCTCGTGGAACTTCGCCGCGCCCATCACGTTCACCTCGAGCGTCGCGCGAACGATGACCTTCGCCGGCGCGAACCTGAGCGGCAATGAGTTTGCCGGCACGGTCACGTTCGACTCGAGCGTCGCGGCCGGAGTCACGTACACGATGGCAAGCCGAGGACTCGTCCTAGGCGGTTCGGTGCTGATCCGGAACACAGCGGGTGGAGCGACGGGCTACACCGTCCTGGATTCCTCGCCCTCCAACCTCTCGCTCACCGTTGGATCGCTCAGCCTCGCAAGCTTTGGAGCCATTAACACGCGACTCTCGACGGTTGCGGTGGGTGGGAGCGTCACCATGGGCGCCCCGAACACCTACGTGACGAACGCAGGCGGATCGTGGACGGTCAGCGGTCCCTGGACGAACGCGTCGACGTCCGCTTCTTGGAGCTTCGCGGCGCCGATCATGTTCAATTCGTCCGCCTCGCAGACGATGACGTTCGCGAGTCTGACCCAGGAGTTCACGGGCAACGTCACGTTTAATTCCGGCGCGGCCACGGTGACCTACACGATGGCCTCGAACGCGCTCACCACCGGCGGGACGCTCACCGTCTCCGGCGGCGCCGGGACCACGACCCTGAGCACGAGCAGCTCCAATCTTCCGATTTCTGCTGTCGCACTGAACGTGGGCGCCGGCGGCAGTCTGGCCGCCAACGGGTCGCTCATCACCGTCACATCGGTGGACACGCATCTCGGCACGTTTGCGGTTGGGACATCCACCGTCGTCATCGGTGCCTCGGGCGGCACGGTCAACGTTCCTCAGACCTTGTACAACCTAACGGTCAATTCGGGCATCAACACGACGTTCGTCTCGAACCTGGCTTGGTCTGCGATCCTCACACTGACGGGCGCCGTACCAACCCTCAACGGCAACCTCTCCTCCGTCGGACCGGCGACCCTTACCATGACGTCGTCGACGACATCGATCGCGGGGTCGTGGAACACGTCCTCGACCGTGGCTCTCGCATCGACCGGCTCTTCGGTCACGTTCACGGGCGCGGCCCAGACGATCACGCTTGGGGTGAGCCAGCAATTCAATTCCTTGACGATTGCCGGGAGCATCTCCGTCGCGTCGAACCTCACCGCCACGAGCCTCACCGTGAACGTCGGGAGCACGTTGACGAAGACGGGTCACACCATCGTCTTCAACAGCCTCACGGTCAACGGGACGATCGCCGACGGATCCGTCAACGTCTCGAACCTGACCGTGACGAACAGCGATGGGACGGCCCTCGTGACGATCTCCGTCTTCAGCGGATGGACAACGGGGTCTTCCTACGCGTGGACGCATACGTCGAACGAGGCGTCGCAGACGATCACATGGACGATCGGAGGGAACGTCGTCGGAAATCAGTTCAACGTGACGAAGAACGGGTCGCCCTTCGCGAGCGGCACGGTCAGTGGCTCCGGCCAAGTCGTCTTCACGATGTTAGGTTCGGATCCGACTATGCAGGTGAGTCTCGGCGCGCCGTGTGCGGCCAACCGGTATTGGGTCCAAGGGAACGGCAACTGGAATGACACGAACCATTGGTCCGGCTTTTCCGGCGGAGGCTTCGGTTGTTCGGTTCCCGGGTCCTCGAACGCTGTCTTCTTCGACGGCAGTTCCGGGTCGGCCACGGTCACGATCAACGCCAATGCCTCCATGGCATCCCTGAACACAACGGGATTCAGCGGCACAATTGCGATTGGAGTCTACGACGTCTCGATTGGCGGCAATGTCATTCAGGCGGGCGGGACAATCACGATTGGCGCGTCGAACGGAAATGGGCTCGCGGTCAACGGCTCGCTGACCCTTTCCGGGACCGCGAGCATCCAGATGAGTGGCGCGTCGAACGGATCCGTATCAGGAAACGTCACCATCTCGTCCCCGACCGCGTTCATCGCGTTTGGGAGCGGCACGTGGACCGTGATCGGTTCTTGGAGCAACTCCTCCTCGAGCAACTCATGGGCCGCGGGGACCGGGACCGTGGTGTTTGCTGCCGGTTCGCCGCAGGTCATGACCTTTGGGAATCTGACAATCTCCGAATTCTACGACATCCAGATCCGTCCTCCGGCCGCAACGACGTTCACGATGGCGACGAACGGCCTGCAGTGGAGCGGGACACTCACCCTCAGCAGCAACGCGACCCTCGTGACGGCAAACCTTGCCCTCACGGGAGGGAATCTCATCGTCGGCAACGGAGCCGCGCTGACCGCGGGGACATCCGCCGTGGGTGTCGCCAACGTCGCGATGACCGGAGGGACCTCCGGAACCATCACGGCTTCGGGCTCGTGGACCGTGTCCGGAAACTGGGACACGTCCGGCGCAGGCTCTGCATTCGTCGGTACCTCAGCAACGGTGCTCCTGACCGGAAACGGCGTCACGGTTCGCATCCTAGACGCCGCGAATGGCTTCGGCACCCTCACAATCACGGGCTCGGTCTCGGCGGCATCTGCAATCGTCGTAGCGGCCCTCCTGACGGTGAACGGCACCTTCGATACGACCGCGGCCAACTACGCCCTCACGATGGGCGGCGGGCTGACGCTCGGCGGAGCCAACGCGACCCTCCGGACGCAGGCCTCGAATGTCTCCATCACGGGCAACGTGACTGTCGCGAACGCCTCCGGGGTCATCGGGTCGGCGAGCGGCGGCTCGTGGATCGTTTCGGGCTCGTGGACGAACGCGTCCTCGTCCGCATCTTGGAGCTTCTCGGCCCCGATTACATTCAACTCGTCGTCGGCTCGGAGCATGATGTTCGCGGCCCTTCCGTCCGGCAACGCCGAGTTCGTCGACGTGACATTCGACGGCGGCGCATCGACGGTCACGTACACGATGGCGGCAAACACCCTTGTCTGGTCCGGCACTCTGCGCGTCCAAGGCGGGAGCGGGACCACGACTCTCGTTACCGCCAATCTTGGGCTCGCCGGTGGCTCTCTAACAATTGGCAACGCCGGCATCCTGATGGCCTCCGGCTCACCCGTGATCGTATCCAACGTCACGGTGACGGGCGGCAGCTCTGGAGTGATCATCGTGACGAGTGGGAGCTGGACCGTACTCGGTAACTGGGACAGCTCCGGCGTGGGCTCCATATTGACCGCGGGAACCTCGACGATGACCTTTGCCGGGACATCCAAGACGATTTCCCTTGCGCCTGTCCAAGCGTTCAACCGCGTCACGATTGCCGGGACGACCTCGATGTCGTCCACATTGACGGCTGCGACACTGACGGTGAATAGCGGCGCGATCCTGACGAAGACCGGCCACGGCATCGTCTTCAACGCGTTGACCGTGAACGGGACGATCGCGGACGGATCCGTGAACGTCTCGAACCTCACGGTGACGAACAGCGACGGGACGGCCCTCGTCACCATCTCCCTCTTCAGCGGATGGTCAACCGGATCCTCGTATGCGTGGACGCACACCTCGAGCGAGACGACGCAGACGATCACGTGGACGATCGGAGGGAACACGGCCGGGAATCTGTTCAACGCAACGAAGGACGGGTCGTCCTTCGCGAGTGGCGCGGTCAATGGGTCCGGACAAGTCGTCTTCACGATGCTCGGGTCGGATCCGGACATGAAGGTGACCGTGACTCCGCCGCCCATCCCGGCGTGGTGGCAGTCTCCCTACGTGCTCGCCGTTCCGCCGATCGGCGTGTTTCTGGTGGTAGCCATGTTTGCGCAGCGCGCGCGCTGGAGGCCCGCGAAGGCCTTCCTTGTGGACGAACGCGGTCGAATGCTCAGGGAATTCACCCTGGACCCGTCCTGTCAGGTCACGTACGACCAGGCAGTGGGGGCGGGCGTGCTCGACGCGGTCGAGAAGCCCATCAAGGTCGCGAAGTACCACGGCCAGACGGTCCGCGGGGACGCCCTCGCTGTCGTCCTTCTCGCCTACGGGCCAGTCACCGCGGAACAGGTCGGATTCGCACGGGAGATGCTCGTCCAGGTCCAAGATAAATTCGAGGACGCCGTCAAGCAGCGGCTCGAGGAGGTCCGGAGCCAGGAGGCCACCCTCCAGGCCGAGGCAAAGAGCGTCGAGGAACGGCAACACGCCCTCGAAATCCGAGCGAGCGAAATCGAATCGACGATGAAGCAGATTGAAGCCGCGCAATTGAACGTCGCCAGCGACAAGGCGGGCCTGGAAGCAACGGAGGGAGACCTGAAGCGCCGGGAGGCGGAGTTAGCGGAGAGCCGCCGGTCGACCGACGAACTCGCGCGGCAACTCGAGGAGAAGCAGAAATCGCTCGAGACGCGCGCAGTGGAAATTGCGGCCCAGAGCGATGCGGTCGACGCGAGGACGGAGGCTATCCGGGCGCGCGAAGAGACCGCCACCGCGCTCGATGCGGAACTGCGGCGGAGAAACGAGGCAGTCACGAGCCAGGAGACCAGTCTGAAAAACGAGGCGGACCGGGTGGCGGCCCAGGACTCGTCCGTCCGAGCACGGCTCGAGGAGGCGGAGCGACGCGAGGCGGGAGTTCGAGATGGTGAAACGGCCTTCGCGGCGAACCGCGAGAAGTTCGAGGCCGACCAGAAGGAGCTGATGGAATTCAAACGATCAATCGAAAATCGGGTCGCCGAGGTCGATGCGGCAGAACAGTCGCTCGCGAACAGGGAGAAAACGCTGGACGCTCGCGAGGCGCGGATCACCCCCGTCGAGGCCGACCTCACGCGCCGTGAAGGCGCGACCACGCAACTCGAGGAGGACCTGGCCGGCCGAAAGGTCCTCATGCAAGCCGCGAGGAAGGAAATCGCCGAACGCAGCACCGATCTGGAAACCAGGGAAGCGGCTCTCGCTCGCGGAACCGAACAGGTTGAGACGGCTCGACGGTCCCTCGAGACCGAACGCCGCACGATCGAAGAGGTTCAGCAACAGGCCCGACAGGCGTTCGAGGCGGCACAGAGCCTCGAGGCCGCCACGTTGGCGAGGTCGAAAGACCTCGACCTTCGGGAGACCCGAATCGCGCCCGCCGAGCGACAACTCGACGAGCGGACGAAGGAACTCGACGCGAGGCAAGCGGATTTGGCGTCTCGGGACGAACAGCTGGCGGCGAGAGCCCAATCCTTGGACACAGCGACGCAGGAACTCGGAGCCCGGGATCAGAGTCTGCAAGAAGATCAGGTGGTCCTCGGAGAGGCCCGGGCCGCCTTTGAGGCCGATCGACGAGAACTTCAAGACGAGGTCGCCCGGCACGAGTCGGAAGTCCGTCGACGCAAGGCCGACCTAGACGCCCAGGCCAAGACCTTGGGTGAGGATCAACTCCGCATGGCCCAAGACCGGGAGGCCTTCGATGCATCGCAGGCGGAGAAGAATCAGGCAATCCTTTCCCGAGAAATCGAGCTCGAGGCGCGGGAACAATCCCTCCGGGAGAAGGAAGGGGCCGTGCGGGGGCAAGCCGAAGAGAACGCGCGACGGCTCACGGAGCTGGCTGCTCGAGAGGAATCTTTGGAAATCGAGGGTGCGAAGCTCGACAAGGCCCGCGCGGAACTTGACGCGCGGAAAGTCGGCCTCGCCGACGTCGCGAAGGAACTCGATGGAAAGGCGGCCCGACTCCGGGAGGAGGAAGCGAAGCGGGCTGAAGAACTCCGCACCTGGCAAGGAACCCTCGAGTCCGAACAGGCGCTACTGAAACAACAGCGGGAGACGTTTGAGGAGGAGGCCTCGACCATGCGGACTGCCTGGGCAGATCGGGTCATGCGAATCGAGGCCCAAGAGGTCGACCTCGAGGAACGAGAAGAGCGAGTCCGTGGGGACACCGATCGGATTGCCCGGACCGAGGAGGAGCTTAAGCGCCGCGAAACGGCCGCGGAGGGGGCCGCCCAGGTCGCCTCCCAGATGAAAGAGGAGGCGGAACGAATCCGACGCGAGAGCGAGCAGCGGCTCCTGGAAGTCGAGTCGAGAGAGCGGGCCCTCCGGGAGGAGGCCGCGCATCACGCGATCGAGCTCACGAAGGAGACGGAACGGTTGAACGCAATCGAAAGCGACCTTGCCGGGAAACGGTCCGAGTTCGAGCAACTGCATACTGCCCGTACCGCCGAGCTCCGCCAGACGGAAACGGAGCTCGAGAAGAACGCCCAAGCGCTCGATGCGAACGGGCGTGAGCTCGCCGAGCGAGAGAGCCGGCTCGTTGCAAGGGAGGAAACAGTACGGCAATCCGAGCTCCGACTTCAGAGGGAACACGAGGACGTCCAAGCCGGAGCGAAGCAACTCGAATCGCGGGAGCTCGAGCTTACGCAGTTGAAGGACCGATACGACTCCGAAGCCGCGCAAATCCGCAACGAGCTCGAGGGCATGCGCCAGTCGGTCGCGGCCAAGGAGACGGAACTCCGCGCGGAGCGAGAACGGATCGAACGGGACTCGTCCGCGCTTCAAGAGACCCTTGGTGCGAAGGCGAAGGAAATGGCGCTGCGGGAGAAAGCGCTCACCGCGCGAGAGGAAGAATCCCGGGCCGACGAGCAGGAGCTCGAGGCGCGAGGACGGGAGCTGGAGTCGAAAGAACGCCAGACGGAAGCGCGGACGACCGAACTCTCGGCCCAGGCGATGGCACTCATCCGACGGGAACAGGACCTCAACACGCGCGCGGCGCAAATTGAGCAGACGGTCCGCAGGGTCGAAACCGAAGCCGCAGAGAAGCGTCGGGAGTGGGAATCCGTCCAAGCGACCTTGCGATCGCAGCAGGCCCAACTGACCGCAACGGCGGAGACTCGCGCGGCGGACTTGGCGAAACGAACCCAGGAAGTCGAGGGACGCGAAAGGACCCAACGGGCATGGTTCGCCCAGTTTGAGCTGGAGCGGTCCAAAGTCGACGCGCAGGCGAAGGCCGTCGCCGCCAAGTCGGCGGAGGCGGAGGCCGCATGGCAACGCTCCGAGGCGCGCCTCGCCGAGCTGAAGACGAAGGAGAACGAGACCCTTCGTGCCCGTCAAGCGTTCGAATCGGAACGCTCTACCTGGGCCACCCGCCGAGCCGAAGAGCTGAAACAGCTTGAAGCCACGCGGGATGCGGCCGGGCAGCAGGCACAGCAGGCCGAACGGCTGGTTTCCGAATCTCAACGCCGCGCGCTAATCGCCGAGGAGGCGGAACGAGCCGCGAAGCGACAGGCGGCGGATCTCGCGACGCAACAGACTTCCCTTGAGAAACGCCGGTCGGAAGCCGAAAAGGCGGAGCACGATGCGCAGGCGCACATCGCCCAGCTTCAAGAGGCTTCGCGCAACTTGGCCATGAAAGAAATGAACATCGCGGCAGCGACCAAGGATCTCGAGGCACGGCAGTCGCGGATCTCCGCGTCGGAGCGGGAAGTCGCGAGCCGCGAGGCGGACCTCCGTTCGAAGAAGACGTCGGTGGATCAGGATGCAGCGCGCGTCGCCGCCCTATCCGAACAGCTCGCGACGCGACAGCGAGACTTGGAATCTCGGACGGCGAGCCAGGAGGCGAAGTCCGCGCAGATGTCAAGCAAAGAACAGACGCTCGCGACCGAGCTCCAGCGAGCGGACAACTTGATGGAGGACCTCGATAAGAAGGAGCGGGAGATTCGGGCCCGCGATGAGGCCTTGAAGGCATCCGAGGCGACCTTGACGGCTCGAGAAAGCGAAGTCACCGCTCGGGACGCCGAGCTTCGGGACGGCACCCGGGGCCTCGAAAAACTTCGCCAGGAGTTGAACGGCCAGCGAGCAGCGACGGAAGAGGCCCGCCGGGTCGCGGACACGACGCGCGAGGAATCGGAAGTGATGAAACGCGACGCGGAAAAGCTCCGGGCCCAAGCCGGTGCGATGCAGGCGGAGGTCGCCACAAACCTGCGATTCCTCCAGAAAAAGGCCCTCGACGTGCTCGATCAAGAGGAGAAGATCCGGGATCGTCTCACGCGTATCGAGGAACGAGAGAGGTCTCTGGACGCGCGGGCGGAAATCCTCGAAGGGAAGGAGCGGACCCTGACGGATGACCAGGCCGATCTCGACGCGAAGACGGCGAAACTGCAGGCGGAGATTGACCGGCTCCAAGGCCGCCTGGCGGATGCCGAGAAAGCCGGCGGCCCATCCACGGCCGCGATGGAAGAGTGGAAGAAAGATGTCGAGAACCGCGTGAAAATCATCCAGAAGAAAGCGATGGACCTGCTGGACCGCGAGGAGAAGCTTCGCAAGAAGGAGGAAGAGCTCCGCGCCCTCGCGGAGCAGCTTGGCGCGAGCCGCTGACGATCCCAACTGCGGTTCGTCTGAACCCGGCGGCGTCCCGAACGTTATCGCGAGGCTTGGCGAATCGCGCGGTCGAAGTCCTCAATGAGGTCTTCCGGATCTTCGAGGCCGACACTCACCCGCACGAGACCTTCGGTGACCCCACCCGTCCGGCGCTCGTCCTCCGTGAGCGGGCCGTGCGTCATCGAAGCGGGATGTTGCACGAGTGTCTCGGTCCCACCGAGGCTGACGGCGAGCGTCGCGACCTCGACGGACTCCACGAACCGCCGGCCTGCACGGAGACCTCCTTTCAACTCGAAGCTGAGCATCGCGCCGAACCCCGACATTTGCTTCCGTGCGAGCGCGTGCTGCGGGAAGGACGGCAAGCCCGGGTAATGGACGACGCGGACGGCGGCTCGCTGAGACTCCAAGAACTCGGCGAGAGCTTGGGCGGTCGCGCCTTGGGCCTGCATCCGGAGAGGGAGCGTCTTGAGCCCCCTCCGGACGAGGAACGCTTCGAAGGGCCCGAGCGCCGGCCCCAACATCTTGTAGGTGAACCAGATGCGGTCGAACAACTGCTTCTTCGCTGTGACGACGGCACCCGCGACGACGTCGCTGTGGCCTCCCAGATACTTCGTCGCACTGTGGAGCACGCCGTCGACCCCGAGCGCGAGAGGACGCTGGTTGATCGGCGACGCAAACGTGTTGTCCGCGAGGGTCGTCGCCCCCACGGCCTTTGCGGCGTCCACCGCCTCCTGGACGTCCGTGATCATCATCGTCGGATTCGCGGGCGTCTCGATGTACACCAAGCGGGTCTCGGGTCGGACCGCCTCTTTCCAGGCCCCGGGTTGACGCGGATCCACGAACGACGTGGCCACGCCGAAGCGCGGCAGGAGGCGCGTGAAAATCTCCGTGGTCGCGGTGTACAAGCTCGCTCCGGCGACGACGTGATTGCCGGCGTCCACGGACGCGAGAATCGCGGAGGCAATCGCGCCCATCCCGGAACCCGTGACGAGGGCGCGGTGACCACCCTCCAGGTCCGCAAGCGCATCTTCGAGGTCGCGGAGCGTCGGGTTCCCCCATCGGGTGTAATACGCTTCGGGCGCCGTTGCGACGGCAAACTCGGCGCCTTGGCGTGCCGATTCCAACTCCCACGTCGAACTCGCGTAGATCGGCGTGACAATCGGACCGTGGCCTTTCGGACGCCGGCCGTGAACGGCGCGGGTCCGGGTCCCGAGTCGCTTCGCCACACGGTCGGTCAGGCGGGGTTGGTCGAAATAGCTTTCGAAGAATCTGTGGGAATCATATTCCCAAAGCGGCGAACTGAGAGTCCGTGCGCGACGGACGCAGTAATACCGGAAAGGTAAAAAAGGGAGGGCGTATACGAGCGTTGCCTGGCTCCGCGACGAGGGCCAGGCGGACACACGGGAGGCGACACAATGTCGCGTGAAGTGGACTTCAACGCAAAACCGATCGATCCCGATTTCATGAACAAACCGGATGAATATCCGGAAACGGGAACCCACTTCGATCACAAGGTCTTCGCCGAGGGCATGGAGCGGCTGGATGCCAGCGGGAACCCGTATCCAACGAAACTCGGGATCCACGGTCTCCATGTGGCCGTAGACTTCGACGGGTGCGTCGCCGACGGCGTCTGCATGGACGTCTGCCCGGTGGACGTCTTCGAGTGGCTTCTCGCCCCCGGAAAGAAAGGCACGGGGAACGACAAGATCATCGAGAAAGGCGGCGAGGAGTGGGATAAGTATCGATGTGACAAGTCCGACATGATCCGGGAGTCGGACTGCATCGACTGCATGGCGTGCGAAACCGCCTGCCCGACGAAGGTCATCAAGATCAACCCGTAGCGCGCGGCCGAGTCGACCGCGAAGCGTGGCGCAGTGAATCGCGGTCGATTTTGCCCAAGGAATTATCTATAACAGCGTTATACAAGAATCGAAACGGGTGCCGCGTTGACCGATGTGCTCTACGCCGGGTTTCTCGGCCTCGTCGCGGGACTGGTGCCGGTCTACATCGGCCTCGCGCCGCTTTGGATCTTCAAGCGCTTGTCTCTCGGATGGAGGACGGCGCTCGTTAGTTTCTCCGCCGGGATCCTTCTGTTCCTGCTCGCCGATGTCACCCACGAGGGCGTGGAACTCTCCCAAGAGGTTGGGAGCACGCCGGCACTGTTTGCCGTCGGGCTTGCACTGGGCCTCCTGGGCCCGGTTGCAATCAGCCACGTAAGGCGCCGGAAGTTGACGGTCCCGAACCAAGACCCGCTGGCAGGTGAGGTCTTGCCACCCATCGCAAGTGCGAAACTATTCACCGCGCAGATGATCGCCCTTGGGATCGGGCTCCACAACCTTGGCGAAGGACTCGCAATCGGAGCGGCGTATGCAGGCGGGGTGTTCGGCCTCACGAACCTGCTCGTGATCGGGTTTGCTCTCCACAACTCAACAGAGGGGATGGGGATCTCGGGTCCCATGGCCGCGTCAAAGACGGGCGTGAGGCAGCCCCTCATCCTGGGATTCGTCGCGGGCTCCCCGACAATCCTCGGGAGCGTGATCGGGTCTCAAGCCTACTCTCCCGCGCTCGGGACGTTGTTCTTCGCGGTCGCTGCAGGCGCCCTGCTGTACGTCATCATCGAGCTCATCAGAGTGACGTCCTCGCCAGAATGGAGTAAGACCACTTTCGTCGGAATCCTCGTCGGAGTCCTTCTCATGTTCGCCACAGGCTTGTTGGTCCGTTGACTCGGGCTGCGGGCGGTCATGTCCGTTCGGCGACTCGGGATCGACAAACAACCATCGGGTGCGAGAACAGGATCAGAGACCCTCGTTCATCGAGCCGCTGCGATACCCGCGAAGATCGATCGTCACGTAGACGAAACCGGCTTTGCGAACAGCTTCCACGACCTTCTCGGCGGTGGCGGCCTCGGTGATTCGAGGGAGATCCTCCCGCGGCACTTCGATGCGCGCGATGCCTTCGTGCGCGCGGACTCGGACGATCCGGAAGCCGAGAGCACGAATCGCCTCTTCCGCCAGTTCGACGCGCCGCAACTTGTCCATAGTGATCATCTCCCCGTACGCGATTCGCGAAGACAGGCACGCATTGCTTGGCTTGTCGTGGAAACTCAAGCCGAGTTCCCGGGCAAGGGATCGCACATCCGACTTCGTGAACCCGAACTCGACGAGGGGATGCCAGAAACCCGCTTCATTCATCGCCTGGATCCCCGGTCGGTGGTCCCCTAGGTCCGACACGTTCACGCCGTCCGCGATCACCATGAAGCCGCGTTGCGATGCAATCGGTTTCAACGCCGCGCCGAGTTCCGTACGACAAAAGTAACATCGATTCGTCAGGTTGGAGACGTATCGATCGTTCGCGAGCTCCGAGACCCGGACGGTTTCCACGCGGATGCCGATTTCCGCGGCTTGCTCCAATGCTTCCTCAAGCTCGCGTCGGGCAAGCGATTCCGCATCCGCGATCACGGCGAGCGCGTCGTCGCCGAGGGCGTCGTGGGCAATTCGTGCGACGAGGCCGCTGTCCACTCCGCCGGAATAGGCGACGAGGATCCGCCCCCGCTCCCGCATCGAGTTGACCATCCGATCGTAGGTTCGCGCGAGGTCCATCGCCCGGGTTTCAACCGCCATCAATCGCATCGAATGCGCGGGCGCGGATAAAACCATCGAGCACAACAAACCGTATGGCCTGCGCCGACATCCCCGCGGACGTGCGGCCGTCGTTTCTCGAATGCACGGCGTGTTCGAAGAAGCATGAGGTCCGCCTGATTAACACATGCGACTGTGGCGCACCGCTTTTCGCCCGCTACGACTGGAAGGACCTCGCCGTCCAGGATCTCGCGTCGCGACGGGACTTGTGGCGGTACGCTCCGCTACTCCCTCTCGAGGAAACCGAGATTCGATCGCGGGGGGAAGGTGGCACGCCGCTGTATAAGCTTGAATCGATCGGCACCGGCGGTCGCGTCGCGCGGCTGCGCGTCGCGGGTCTGTATGTGAAGGATGAGGGCTTGAACCCGACCCGGACGTTCAAGGCTCGTGGCATGGCCGTCGCCGTCCCGATGGCAAGCTCATTGGGGGCGACGACCCTCGCAGTGCCGACCGCCGGGAACGCGGGCGCCGCCCTCGCGGCCTATGCGGCGACCTACGGAGTCCGGGCAATCGTCATCATGGCCCGCGACGGACCCGCAGAGCAAGCGCGAGAAGCGGTTGCGTACGGGGCTCATCTGTTGCAAGTCGACGAGGACATTTCGGACGCCGGACGGATCGTGAACGAACTCGCGGCCACGACGGAAACTTTCAGTGTCGCGACGCTGCGAGAACCGTACCGAGTGGAAGGGAAAAAGACAATGCTCATCGAAATCTGGGAGGCGCTCGGCGGCATGCCGGACTGGATCCTCTTCCCCACGGGCGGTGGAACGGGAGTTGCGGGGATGTGGAAGGCGCTCCAAGAACTCCGGGAACTCGGATGGTACGACGGGCCATGGCCCCGGTTCGGCGTCGTGCAAGCGGAAGGATGCGCGCCGCTCGTGAAAGCTTGGAAAGACGGTCGCGAGACGGCGGAACCCTGGCCTGATCCGCGGACGGACGCCGCCGGTCTCCGAGTCCCCGGGACGCTGGCGGACCGGATCGTGCTTCGCGCGCTCCGCGAGACGCGTGGCGCGGCCATCGCGGTCACCGACGCGGCGATGAGAGTCGCATCCCAGAATCTCGCGGTCCTCGAAGGAATCAGCGCGTGCCTGGAAGGCGCCGCGACCCTGGCGGGACTCCGCCGGCTTTACGACGAAGGCACGATCACGCGGGATGACCGCGTCGTGCTCGTGAATACAGGCTCGGCGGATAGCGCGACGGTCCCGCGGCCATCGGTGCCGACAATCCGCACCGCGGCGGACGCGTGCTCGTACCTCGGGCTCACGCCGCGAGCTTCTTGACTTCTTCGAGGACGCGTCGGTGGTCCGGGGGAACCTTCGGGTCTTCCGTGACCCATCGATATCGGACAATCCCATCGCGATCGAGGACGAAGACGGATCGCTTCGAGACGCCCTGGAGGCCGAAGTCGCCGAACTTGTCGTACTGCACTCCGTACGCCTTCGTCACCGTCTTGTTCCAATCGCTCAGCAAGGGCTAGTTGATCCCGTTCTGTTGCTTGAACACCCGATGGCTTTGGTGGCTGTCCGTGCTGATCCCGAAGACGGTCGCGCCCATCTGCTGGAGGATTCCTAGGGAGTCGCGCAACGCGCACAGCTGACCTTGACAGACGTTCGTGAAGTCCCAGACGTAGAACGAGAGGACGATCGGTCCTCGGCCGAGCGCCTTCGAGAGCGTGACCGGCTTCCCTTCGTCACCCAGCATCGTGAAATCGGGCGCCTTCTGGCCTACCTCGACCATCGGGTCACCTCAGGCCGCCGTGCCAGAGGCGTCGGGGCCATAACCCTTTCGCTTTCGAGGCTCACCGAACCCGGGCCGACGCGGGAACGTAATGTATATCTAACGGGTGCAGCCCATCAGGGCTCCACCTAGTCAACGAGAACGCTCAACCGTACTACGCGCGCAACGAGGGGGAAAGGGTAGGGGGAACGATGGCGAAGTACGTGCTCGCCGCCGACTATACACTGATGACGGACTACCGGAACGTGCCGTTGGCGACGTTCTTCAGTTGCATCCCGACGGACTACTGGCAATCCCGCCTCGTGTTCCGGATCCTCGCGGATCCTCCCAAACTGGACGCGAACGGCCTGCCGATCCGGGTCCCGTACGGCCTTCGGAAGATTGAGGCCTCACTCGCACGGACATACGGCCGGGACCAAGTCGTGATCGCCGACCCCCGGACCGTGGCACAGCACATCGACGACGAAACGGAGGTGGTTGGACTTCACTCGATGGACCCACTCGGCCTCGGGCCAGTCAGCATGTCGTTCACGATGGGCGGCGTCCTCACTCCATACACGAAAGCGATGTTCCTCGACCTCATCCAGCGCGTCCAGCGGCCGAACCGGAAGTACAAAATCGTCTTGGGCGGGCCCGGCGCGTGGCACTTCGACTACCGTCAGGACATGCAGGAGAGCCTCGGCATCGACCATATCGTGCACGGCGAGGTCGACCATCTCGTCCCGGAAATCTTCGATCGAATCGTGAACGACCACGCTCCACCGGTCATGCGCTTCACGAACGCAACCGCGCCAACGGTCGACAAGATCCCGAAAATCCTCGGGCCGACGATGCATGCGATGAACGAGGTGATGCGGGGGTGCGGTCGGGGTTGCGAGTTCTGCGAGGTCACCCTCCGGCGTCCGAGGTACTTCCCCTTCGACTACATCGGCGACGAGATCGCTATGAACACGAAGATTGGCCAGTCGTCCATCCAGCTCCACTCGGACGACATCTTCCTCTACAACCTCGAGAACTGGAAGACGATGGAACCGAACGAGGACGCCGTGAAGGACCTCTTCCGGTTCGTCATGGCGCAGCCCGGCGTCAGCCATTGCTACCCGACCCACGGCACACTGAGCGCCGCGGTCACGAACCCCGATCTCATCCGGGACATCTCGACCATCGTCCACGCCGGACCCGACAAGTGGGTCGGCATCCAGAGCGGAATCGAGACGGGGAGCCCGAGCCTCTCGCGGGCCGTGTTGCACCGGAAGGCGGCCCCGTTCACCGCCGAGGAATGGCCGGACATCGTGGTCCAGGGGACGGAGATCCTGAACCGCAACTACTGGTATCCCGCGTTTACAATTATCTTGGGCCTGCCGGGGGAAACCCCGGAAGACGCTTGGATGACCGTCGATCTAATCGACCGCATGGAACAAATCCCGGACGGTCACTTCGTCACGGCGCCCCTCACGTTCGTCCCGATCGGCGTGCTGCGCGGCGAGGCGTTCTACAACCTCGACGAGATGATCGACGAGTCGCGGTTCAACGTCGCATACCGCGCTTGGCGGCACGTGCTCCTGGAAATCGACCAGGATCTTTGGCGCCTCACGCGCCTCCCCGCCCCGATGAAGGCGCTCATCGTCGTGACCGCGCGCATCGGTGGCCGATACATCCTCGACATCATGCATCGCTACGCGCGGCGCAAAGGGTTCCGCATCCGCGCGCCATCGACGACGAGGCGTCAGGCCGAGGGACACACGGTCACCTTCCCCGCCGGGTAGATTCGCGGGACTCAGGCGCCGTCAACGACCCAGGCGAGGTACTGATTCGCCTTCGCCTCGGCGCCCTCCTCGCCCATGACGGACGGAAGGGTGCGCTCGCGGAGGAGTTGAACGATTTTCACGAGGTCCGTCCGCGTGAGACTCACGGGATCGGCCCGGACATCTCGGAGTCGTTTCCGAAGCATTGCGGGTGCCATGTCTCCCCAGATGGCCCGCATGTCGGCCACAATGAGGTCGTACGCCGTCTGCACACCCACGGTCTCACGCTTCGGCCTTCATCTGATGGGCGCTGAGCCATGCGCTGTACCCGACGTAGAATAGGACGATGAGGGCAACGAGTTGAAAAGCGTCGGGCAGGAACGTGTCGGGAAACAGGATGCGCGTCGCGGCGCTCAGGCTCAGGGCAATCCCGACCGCCGCGAGGCCGATGCTCAGACGATGTAGGAGGCCCCCGCGCATCATCCGGACCCCTCGGTGGGCGACGAGGAACGTGCCGAGGACGCCACAGGAGATGCTCAAGACGAGGATCACGAATTGTTCCGCCGAAACGATCACGGGATCGAGCGTGGAATCGACGCTAGCGGATTGGCCCTTAAGTCTGCGCCCTTCGGACTCAGCCGTGAGAATAATCAGCCCTCGAGACGCGCGGTGACCGATTCGCCCCCCACCTGGACAAAGCCCATCTTGCGGTACAACGCAATCGCGGGATCGTTGCCGATGGTCACGTACAACGCGAGTCGCGGCTCATCCCGCGCCGCGAGGCGATGCATCGAGGCCTGCAACAGCCCCCGGCCGAGTCCTTTACCACGGTGGTCTTTCGACACTCCGAGTTCCGCGACCAGGGGCATGCCCATCCAGTGCGTGATTAGGATCGCTCCAACGATCCGACCCCCTTCCAACGCCACGTAGGACGCGTCGGGCATGTACTGCCCGGAATCGCCCTTGAAGAGTCCCGCCACGTAGCCCCGCCACTCCTCCTCCGCGCCCACGTGAATTCCGTGCTGTTGCTCCATGTGGCCGTCGTAGACCTGCATCAGGAACGCCGTGAGACCCAGGACCTCCGCCTCCTCGGGAGGCTGCAACGTGATGCTGACCGCGGCGGACCTCTTCGTCGGGGCTTCCATCCGCATCCGTGCGAAGCTCCGCCGAAACCCGAGGGATGTGAACGCGGGTTCATAGACGTCCTCGAAGTGCCCCGTGATGACTGTGGCGCCTCCGGCCCGGAGCAGATCGACGGCCTTCAGGAGGGTCACGGCGGCTTCACCGGCGAACGCCGGCTCCATGGAGAACCCCGAAATCTCCGACGGCCCGAGCCGCAAGGTCCCGATGATGCGGCCGTCTCTCTTGACCGAGAAGTGCGACCGCTGATCCTCCGGAGGAAGGGCGAGGAAACGGTCGAGATGGACCTTCAGATCACGCGTCGGAAGATCCGTGCGCCCCGCCACGAACGTCCTCCAGTACGAATGGGCGTCCGACGTCTGAAGGGGCTCCAAGGTCACGGCCACGCGCCCCGCGAGGGATCCGCGGGAAATCAAGGTTGGGGCCGCGGAGATTTTATCCGGCGGAAGGACCTTCGACGCCGCAGATGGACTTCGCGCTGACCGAGACCCAGGAAATCACGCGCAAGTCGGTCCGCGATTTCACCGAGCAGGAGATCATCCCGCGATCCCACGAGTTCGACGAGAGCCAGGAATTCCCACACGATTGGGCGAAGAAAATGGGGGAGCTTGGCCTCCTGGGGGTCTTCGTCCCCGAGAAGTACGGAGGGGCGGGCCTCGACACGGTCTCCTACGCGATCACGATCGAGGAACTCTCCCGCGGCGATGCAAGCGCCGGCGTGATCGCGGCGGTCTGCAACGGCCTCGTGTGCGAGCCGCTGCTCCGCTACGGCACCGAGGATCAGAAAGAGCGGTATCTCGGCCGCGTCGCCCGCGGAGAATGGCTCGGCGCGTACGCCCTCACGGAGCCGGGGAGCGGCTCCGACGCTGCCGCAATGCGAACAACCGGGAAGCTGGAGGGGGATGCGTGGATCCTGAACGGCACCAAGACGTTCGCGACGAACGCCTCCGTGGCCAAGGTCATCATCACGTATGCTCGCACGGGTCCCAAGAAACACGACATCTCCGCCTTCATCGTGCCCGCAGCGTCGAAGGGGTTTTCCGTCCTGAAGAAGGAGGACAAGATGGGGATCCGCGCGAGCGACACGGTGACCCTCGGCTTCGACAGCATGCGGATCCCGAAGGACAACCTCCTAGGGGGACTGCACAAAGGCTTCACGATTGCGATGGCGACGCTCGACGGCGGGCGGATCGGGATCGCGGCCCAAGCCTTGGGCATCGCACAACGGGCCTTGGAGGAGGCGACGAGGTACGCGCGCGAACGGGAGGCGTTCGACCAGAAAATTGCGGAGTTTCAGGCGATTCAGTGGAAGCTCGCGGACATGGCCACGGAAATTGATGCGGCGCGACTCCTGACCTACAAAGCCGCGCACCTCGAGGACTTGGGCCGGCGACACACGTACGAGTCGAGCGTCGCGAAACTGTTCGCATCCGAGGCAGCTCACCGCGCGGTCGACTCCGCGGTCCAGATTCACGGCGGCTACGGGTTCATCAAGGATTACGTCGTCGAGAAGCTCTACCGGGACCAGCGGGTCACGGAGATCTATGAGGGGACGTCAGAAATCCAGCGGCTCGTCATCGCACGTGCGGTTCTTGGGAAGTGAACGGGAGAACGCCCACGATCGCTGGTATCGGGCGGTCGCGCCGTATTACGACCAACTGTCCGACCGATTGCGGACCGCGCGAGCCTACCCGTTCCTGCAACATCTCTTCCTGCGGTACGGCCCCATCCATGAGGTCCTCGATGTCGCATGTGGCAGCTTCGCGTTGGACCTCCCGTTGGTGAGGCGCGGGTACCAGGTGGTGGGTCGGGATCGATCCAAGGACATGCTCCGCGTCGCCCGCGGCGCGTTGAAGGCGGTCGGACGGGACGTGGACCTCGACGAAGCGGATATGCGGACCCTCCACCTGACCCGCGAATTCGACGCCCTGCTCTGCCTCGGGACGGCCTTCAACTACGTCACATCCCCATCGGATGTCCGAAGGACACTCGCCGTCTTCCGCCGCCATCTGCGGGGCGGGGGATTGCTGGTCCTCGACTTGACGAACTTCGATGCGTGGATCCGCCATCCACAGAACGCACGGGCCGTGGTGGACCACCGGGCCCCTGATGGCACCCGGATTGCGATTTTCGCCTTCAACGAACAAGAACGCCGCAAGAAAATTCATCAGGCGCGCTTCCTGACCTTGGTCCAGAAAGGCCGAAGGATCGATATTCGTTTCGACGAGACGCCCCTTCGAATCTGGGCGAAACCGGAACTTGATCGTGCTCTCCGAACGGCAGGGTTTCGACCGGCCGAGTGGTGGGGCGATCTCCGGCTCGGTGCGAAATACGACCGGGGTCGCAGCCCGCGGCTCGTGTCGGTGGCCGTGCGGACCTGACGAGCGGACGGATACTCGCGGTTCGCCCGGAGAGAGAACCCTTATCCCGTTCTGCCGGTTCGCGGGGCCGGATGGCGACGCGCGTACTCTACATGGAGGAGCGCCGAGGTCAGAATCCGGATCCCTGCTACCTTCGCGAGTTCGACGCCAAAGTCGTCGACCGCGGCCCCGATTTCGTCGTCTTGGATCAGACCGCCTTCTACGCGGAGGGCGGCGGCCAGCCGGACGATACGGGCATGTTCCGATGGACGGGGGGCGAGTCGAGAGTACTCCGTGTCACGAAGGACAAGGGCGTGATCCGTCACCACGTGGACCGGATGCCCGCGGCCGACGAGGTCCATGGCGTCGTCGACTGGGACCGGCGATACAAGCACATGCGCATGCACACGTCCCAGCACCTCATGTCGGGCCTCGTCTTCCGGATTTTCGGAGCCCGTACGGTCGGCAACCAGATCCACACGGACTACAGCCGCGTGGATTTTCAGCCGGCGAGCTTCGGGCCTGAGGAGATCAAGCGAATCGAGGACGCGTGCAATCAGGTCATCGCCGACGGACAAGACGTCCGAATCTTCGAAGAGGATCGCGTGGTCGTCCAGAACAAAATCGAGGATCGAGCCCTCTTGGACCTCATCCCCGCTTCCGTCCGGCGCTTGCGGATCATCCAGATCGGCGAGACGGACTACTGTCCGTGCGGCGGGACCCACTTGAAGAACGCATCGGAGATCGGGAAGGTCCACATCCTCGAGAAGCGGTCGAAGGGGAGGGAGACGGACCGCATCATCTACGAGCTCCTTCCCGCGTAGGCAATTCTCACGGAGAATCGGGGGCGAGCCCTTATGGACGCCTAGCTTCTTCATCGTCCCGACATGAAGGTGGGCGTCGTCGGCGTCGGAAGAGTCGGGGGCGCAATTGCGTTCGCGCTCGCGCGAGAGGGCGATTGGGACGAGCTGGTCCTGGTCGACGCGGTCAAGGACCTCGCCAGGGCCCAGGCGGAGGACATCCGCCACGGACTTCGCGTCTCGACCCAACCCGTGATCCGAGCCGGGTCGATCGACGACCTGTCCGAGTCGGAAGTGGTGGTCCTGTGCGCGGGACAGGGTCGGAAACCGGGGATGACCCGCCTCGATCTCCTACATGCGAACGCGGGGCTCGTCGCCGAGCTAAGCCGCGAAATCGCCCACGCCGCAACGACCGCGAGCCTCGTCGTCCTGACGAATCCGATGGATGTCATGACCACGATCGCGTGGCGGTCTACCGGATGGCCTCGGACGCGCGTGCTCGGCTCCGGGACGCTCCTCGATTCTCTTCGGCTTCGGATGATTCTCGCCGACCGCCTGAAAGTCCCCGCCGTGAGGGTCTCCGCAACCGCGATTGGCGAACACGGACAACGCATCGTGCCCGTGTTCAGCCGAGCGAGGGTGGAGGGCCGTCGGCTGACCTTGTCGCCACAAGAGAAGGAGGAAATCACACAAAGACTCCGCGAGGTAAGCAGCCGCATTGTCGAGCTGAAAGGCGGGACGGAATTCGGACCCGCCGGAACCACGGCCGACCTGATCGCCGCGCTCGTCGGTCCACGGCCGCGAGTCGTCCCGTGCTCCGTCGTCCTACAAGGCGAGTACGGCGTCCAGGACGTCGCGATCGGCGTCCCCGCGGTTGTCGGGACAAGACGGGTGCTCGCTTTGGAAGAGTGGCCGCTATCCAACGATGAGAGGGCCGCCTTCGACGAGGCGACGCGCGACCTGAAAGCTTTCGCGGAGGATGCCGCCGTCCTCCTTCAGCTCGTCCCTAAGCCGCTGCGATGATCCCCGTGTCCCGGTCGGCCTTCAGAGGTCGACGGGCTTCGTGCCGTCCCAGACCTTTCGGGCACCTTTCTCGACGGCGGGGATGAGGAGGTCCCGCTTCGACTTGGTCGGGATGATGAAGTACTCCTCGACGGGACCCGCATCCGAGAGGAGGACGAGTTTGACCTTTCCCCCCTCCATGACCTCCCCCGTCTCCGAGTCGAGGTAACGGTACCGGACATATCGGCCGCGGTCGATGAGGGAGCGGACTTCGAGCTCGCCTTTCTTCGTACGCGTGAGGACCTCGTCAGGGAAGTCGGTCATCGGGTTCACGTTTCCGAGAGCGAGATTCCGGGCAAAAAGCCGAAGCATCGACCCCCAAACGGACCTTGATTGCGAACGGTGATTCTCATGCCCGATAATTTGGGTAGAACGCTTATCCAACGCCGGCGTCTCAGGGCTCCCGAATGAACGACAGCTACGACACGGGCGGTCGAGTGACCATGGAGAAAATCGCAACAAAGCAGCCCTACGAGTTGCTGCTGATGTTGGGAGGCGCCTTGGCCATCCTCTTGACCCTCGTGCTCACGGGACTCCAATGGTACCCGAAGATTCCGACCGGGACCGTGCTGCAAACTGAGGCGGTGACCCTCGTCATCAACGTCGTCCTCGGCGCAGCGCTGTATGTGTCAGCGGCAATTGTGCGAAAGAACCTGATAAATGGCGCGATCGTGGCCGGCGTCGTAAGCGTGATCCTCCTCGCGTACGGCGGCCAAGCCGGGACGATCAGCGGCATCGTCGGGATCCTGGGCGCAATTCTCGCCGCGGCAAGCCCCTACATGCCGAAATCGCGGCAGCACTAAGCGGCGACGGGACACACGGGACCGGAATCTGCGGAATAGCCGGACGGCTACGCGTCCGCCGCCTCCCCGCGGCAACCCGGTCCACGGCCTCGCGCGCACGATCCGTGCGACCCGAACCGGGGTGCTCGGTGCCACAACGTTGAAGTCCTCATGGACTCCTACGTTCTCCCGGTGGGCCATGGGCAGCAAGTACACGGACATCCAGGTGAAAGGGTCCGTCGAGAACGTCCAAAACCTCGTTCAGCACGCATTCGGTGCGAATGGGTTTCAAGTCAAGTGGGACGGGCCGACGAAAGGGAAAGCCGAAAAAGGCAGCAAGGGCGCGAACTTGATGCTGGGAGCGCTATCGCAGTACTACGGCGTCGACTTCGAGATCGCCCCAAATCCGAACGGCGCCATCTTGCGACTCGTGAAATCGAACACTGGGTGGGCCGGCGGCTACCTCGGCGCCCGAAAGGTGGAGAAGCAATTCCAGCAACTCGGCGATACACTCGCGGCCTGGTTCCAGCAGCAAGGCGTCCTCCTCGGCCGGGCGAGTGATTAGTCCCGTCGCCGTCGCTCGAATAATGTCTCGCCGGAACACTGGACGCGCTCGATCTTGTAATACGGCAGGCGGGCCGACGCGGTCGTGAAGTAGCGCCGCTCGAGGCCGACGATCTCGGAACCGCGAATCATTACGAAGCCTTCCGACTGAGTCCGATCGCGGTACCATAGAACCGCGTCGGCAATCCGGCTCGGCTCGCGCCATCGCAACTCATTCAGGATGTCACGGGCCGTCCGGTCCATGGCGTCGATATACGCACGCGGGTTCTCGAACCTCGCGGCGCAAAGACCATATCGGCCGGACCGGTTCGGTATCCATGGACTACCCGCCGCGCGTGCGGGCCTTACTCGATCGCGCGCAGGCGGACGGAGGGGACACCGTCGTCGTCCGCGCAAAGGGCGAGCGGTACGAGGGCACCCTCATGCCCCACCACGGGTTCAGCGGCGAGGACATCCTCACCGTGAAGCTGCCGAGCGGGTACAACATCGGCATCGCGGTCGGGGACATCGACGCGGTCGAGGTCACGGCGAAGCACGAGGCGACGCGGGCGGAGCGACGGCTTCCCCCGCCGACGAAAGACAAACTGACCGTCGCGGTCCTCGGAACGGGAGGGACGATAGCGTCCTACGTCGACTACCGAACGGGCGCCGTCCATCCGGCCGTGACCGCTGAGGAACTCGTCTTCAGCGTCCCGGAACTCCTAGAGGTCTGCAACGTCCGGGCACGGGTCATCTATAGCATCTTCAGCGAGAACCTGAAACCGGAGAACTGGCAGCACCTCGCCCGGGAAGTGGCGAAGGAACTCAGCTCCGGCGCCGCGGGCGTCATCATCCCCCAAGGCACGGACACGCTCCATTTCACGACCGCCGCGCTCAGCTTCATGGTGCGCGACCTGACCGGCCCGGTCGTCGTCGTCGGGGCGCAGCGATCAAGCGACCGGCCGTCGTCGGATTCCGCATTGAACCTGTTGAGCGCGGCCCACGTCTCCGTTGCGAACCTCGGTGAAGTCGTCGCGGTGATGCACGGGGAGACGAGCGACACGTTCGGCCAGATTCACCGCGGCACGAAGGTCCGCAAGATGCATTCCTCACGGAGGGATGCGTTCCGGTCCCTGAACGCGACACCGCTTGGCCGCGTCCACCCGGACGGCACGGTCGAGCTGACGGATCGCGCCTTGCCGCGTGCCCGCGGCCCCACGAAGGTCGATGACGCGCTCGAGACGAAGGTCGCCCTCGTGACCTTTTATCCGGGCCAGCGGCCGACCGAACTGGAGGCGATTCTCCAGGGGCTTCGCGGCATCGTGATCGCGGGCACCGGGTTGGGCCATGTCGCCCACGACCTGATCCCAATCCTCCATCGGGCGACGCGCGACGGGGTGGCCGTCGTCATGACGACCCAGACCCTCCAGGGACGTGTGAGCATGCGCGTGTACGACACGGGCCGAGATCTCTTGAAGGCGGGAGTCATCGAGGGCCAGGACATGACGCCGGAGACGGCCTACGTGAAACTGATGTGGGTCCTCGGACACACCCGCGATCATGCGGAGGTCGCCAGCGCCATGGCGACGAACGTCGCCGGCGAGATCAACCCGAGGATCGGCCTCGACGAGTTCGCCGAGTGAAGGGCACTCGAGGCGCGCTCGGTAAGCTTATCCCGCGCCCGGGATTCGGCACGTCAGATGAAAATCGATCAAGTCGGTGAGGTGGGGGTCGTCCTCACCGATGCGAACGAGCCCGTCCTCCATGGCGGTGATCAGATCATCGGATACCGGGCCCTCAAGTATCTCATTTTCAAACCCGTGGCCCTCGCCAAAAAAACGCTCGTCGAGCAACGAGAAGGATGGGTGTGGCAGACCCGGCGGCGGCTTCTCCTGCTAGACATGGAATGGCTCGATCTACCGAGCGGCAAGAAAGGGAAACGCTACCACGAGATTCCGCTTGAGGAGACCATCGATGTTGTTCCGAAGCGCAAGCGGGTACTCCTCGTCACGCAGGACAAGGAACATGGCAAGGTCATCTTCGAGTTCCGGCCGTTCGGTGCGGCGTCTCGATTGCTTGCGTGGCTCAAGAAAGAGAAGGAGCACCGCCGGAAGCGGGAGGAAGGGACGCTGCGTTCTCCGTATCGAGAGGAGGATCGCTAGCGACCGCCCGTCTGCTGTGCGGCCTGCCGGCGCTCCCGTTGCTTTCGCTTCATGCGCCGGGTGAAGAGCAGCGATCCAATGAACGCCAAGAAGAGGACGAAGAGCCCGGCCGCCTGGGCGGGTGGATCCCCGTTGTAGAACAAGCCCACGAACAGGAAGACCAAAATCCAGAAGACGATGTACCCGGCGATTCGCCGTTTCGCGAAATCAAAGAACCGGCCCATCGATTTCCCCCTTCGCAGGTGGAGAACAAGAAGCCATCGGTCCCAGTCGCGACCTTGCGACTATTCCAAAGGTACATCGCCCCGGGTTGTGTTTGCAGACCGATTGCTCATGTCCGCCTTGACCGAGTACGAAGGCATCTGGGAGATGTTCGTCCAGATGCATCGCGAGACCCACGGGGAAAACCACGCCCCGACGCGGGATTTCAATTGCTGCGGTGAGTTCGCGGTCCTGATGGCGTTGCGGGCCGCGTCCACCCTGAAGGCGAACTACCCTCGCCACCTCCTGCTTCGCATGGCCGCGATGCCCGAGCTCGACCGCGACTTCTACGTGAAGAACCTGCTCTCAACGGACGGCGAACCGGAGCCGGCGGACCCCGAGCCCCTCCGCGAATACCGCGCGAGCCGGCGATACCACATCCTGTGGACGGAACTCAAAGAGGCGGGCGCGCGAATCGAGCATCTTGAACGAGAGTTGGAACAATCCAACCTTCGCGTCGCGGAACTCGAGGCCACGCTTGCGAAAGTGAAGCCGGGTCCCGAGACGCCCTAGCGGGTCGTCCGCATCGCGCCCGCCATGCAGCATTCCTGCAAAGCGCTTAACTTCTTGCGGCAGTCTCGGGCCGTCGTTGAACCCGCTAGACGGAGGGCGCAATCGGGTCGTCAGTGGCAGTACAACAGCTATCGCCGTCTCCTCGGGATCCCTGTGGGCCTGCCGTTCGGTCTGCTCGCTGGCGTCGTCGTTGTGGCGTTCCTTTGGTCGAAGGATTTCCGATATCTCGTGATGCTCGCAATCGTCTTCGTCCTGGGTCTCGGGGTGGCCGCAGTCATCCTTCTTCGATTGGTGCCGAGGGCTCTGCTCGGCTCGTGGTCACTGGACATCATCTTCGAAGCCGAAAATGCGGTCGGGCAGAGCGAACGGCTCTGGCAGGTTGTCCTCGAGGCTCTTGACGCGCACGGGTTCGCCTGGCAGCTAACTCCGCTGGCCGGCCGTGCGAAATCATTCCCGAGAGCGCATGATCCGATTCTTCTCCCATCGGAGCAGGTCCGGCTGTGGTTTGACAACAGCCCGCCGGGCGAGGACTCGAATCCGAGCATCGTGCGGGTGGCTTTCGTCCTCGAGCCATTGGAGAAGGGTCGCGACTCGGCCGCCCTAAAGCAAACCATCGTCGATGCACTCCTCTCGGAAGAGAATCGACAGAGGGCGGAACGACGTGCGGCCGCAAGAAAGGCTTAATCGCGTCCCTCCTTGTGGGGACCTAGATGGACTACCGCACGGTGGGCCTCAAGGTCGGGCTCGAAATCCACCAGCAGCTGGCGACGCACAAGCTCTTCTGCGAAGATGCGTCGGTCCTCGTCGACGCTCCGGGCGGCCAGAGATTCCGTCGACGGCTTCGACCGACGCAGTCCGAGCTCGGCGAGGTCGACGCGGCGGCCATCGAGGAAGCGAAGCGGCGTCTCACCTTCGTGTACGAGACGACGCCGAACTCCTGCCTCGTCGAGGCGGACGAAGAGCCGCCCCATCCACCGAACCCGGAGGCCTTGGACATCGCGCTGGAGATCGCGCTCCTGTTAGACGCGAAGCCCGTGAACGAGGTCGACTTCATGCGGAAGATCGTGATCGACGGATCGAACACCGCGGGCTTCCAGCGGTCCGCGCTCGTGGCCCTCGACGGCCAGTTGGCAGTCAACGGAAAACGGATTGGCGTACCGACGATCCTCCTGGAAGAAGACGCCGCGCGGAAGCTTGGCGAGGCGGAAAGCGAGGTCGTGTATCGGCTCGACCGATTGGGCATCCCGCTCGTGGAAATCGCGACGGCCCCAGATATCGCCACCCCGGACGAAGCGCGCGAGGTCGCCTTGGCATTCGGCTCCCTGCTCCGTGCGACGCGCAAAGTCATGCGCGGGATTGGGACGATTCGGGAAGACCTCAACGTCTCCATCCAGGGCGGCGCTCGCATTGAGATCAAGGGAGTTCAAGATCTCCGAATGATCGCCACGTTCGTGGAGAAGGAAGTCGAGCGACAACGGACGCTCCTCGAGACCGCCGAGGAACTGGGGAAACGTAACGTTCGATCCGTGCCATCGAGTCTCCACGATTTCACATCGGCCTTCGGCGGAACGCAGTCGAAGGTCATCCGAGCCACAGTCACGAAAGGAGGGGTGGTGCTCGGCTGGTCGCTTCCGGGTTTTGCGGGCCTTCTGAAGGGCAAGCTGGGGCCGGAGCTCGCGGCCCATGCGCGGATCGCGGGCGTCGCCGGGATTTTCCACTCCGACGAGCTGCCTGGATATGGCATTTCTCGGGAGGAAGCGGAGGCGGTCCGAGCGGCGTTGGGCCTTGGAGACCGCGACGCGTTCGTCCTCGTGGCGGAGGCGGAGAGCAAAGCGCGGGCCGCCTTCGACGAGATGAGCCCCCGGGCGATCGCCGCGCTGTCGGGCGTCCCTCCCGAGACCCGGGAGCCACGCCCCGACGGGACGACCGTATACAGCCGTCCACTTCCGGGGAAAGCCCGCATGTATCCGGAGACCGACGTGCCCCCGATTCGGGTGGCGGCGGACCGGCTCCGGAAAATCCGAGAGCACCTGCCGGAGAAGCCAGAGGTAACCATTGCGCGACTCGCTCGGGAGTTCGGGATTCATGAGCAGCAATCCCGACAGCTCGTCCAGGAAGGGAGCCATCACGCCTTCGAGACGATCGCGCGGGAGTTCGGAGAACCGACGCTCGTCGCATCCGTCCTCCTATACTCGTTCGGCGAGCTTCGCCGGGAAGGGCTCGACGTCGATGGAATTCCATTGGATCACCTGCGGGAACTCTTCTCGTTGCTGAAGGCAGGCCGGTTCGCGAAGGAAGCCCTCCCGGATCTGGTCCGAGAAATGGCGGGTTCGCGCACACGGGCATCCGAGGCCTTGATGACGCTCGGGGTGAAGGGGCTGAGCCGCCCGGACCTTCAATCAATCGTGGATGAGGTGATTCGGGACTCCGAGGATCTCATCTCGACTCGGGGGGACGCGGCCGAGAAGGCGTTGATGGGGCGCGTGATGGAACGCGTGCGGGGCCGCGCGGACGGAAAAATCGTCAGCGATGCCGTTCGCACAAGTCTCGAGGCCTTTCTCCGGACGAAAGGCGAGAGACCGAAGAAAAAGGAAAAGAAAAAGTGAAAGTCTCCACAACGACGGTCAGGCGCGGTCAATCATCAGCGCTTGCCTTTCTTGGATTTCTTCGTTGCTTTCTTCGTTGCCATGGTGGGGTCTAACTCCTCCTCGGGGCCAGTCCCCGGTTGATAAGGTGTGTTGTGAACGCCTCACATCTTAAACGTGTGCTAGGCAATCCGCAACTAATCGAATTCACGGCCGATGACTTCGTCGCGGCGTTCCGTGCGTTCGATGCGGTCGTGCAAATCGCGTCCGCCGAAGCGGCGTCTCCCTCCATGTGCGGCCGACAAATACCTATATAACGCGAGATTTCATTCAGCCGCGGTGAAGGGACTTGGCCGTGGCGGCGAAGAAGGCCAAGGGGGATGATTGGTTCTCCTCCCTGGACGCGGAACTGGAGAAGAAGACGAAGGAAATCATCGAGGATGTCGGGGAACAGAACGTCGCCCGCCTGGAACTCAACAAGACCCTGATCGAGGACTTCTGGAGGGTCTGGAAGCGGTTCAACAAGATCAACGTCCACTTCGCCCTCGAGCCGTCGTACACGAACTGGGCGGTCTTCCCGGACACGTTCCCGGACGGAGATTGGCATTGGCGACCCGGCTTCAACCCGGCCGCCGTCCAGACGATCCAGCTCCTCGACCGCTCGATGGACCAAGGCCGCGTCGGGGACGCGCTCAAGGTGAATTACATCGAGGTCGACGGGAAGGTCCATCTCCGGGTGACGTTCGAATACTGCGAGGGAGAGCACTACTACAAGTACAGCGGATGGAAGCGGATCTGGATGATCCACACGCTCTACGATCAGCCGCTCGACCACGCGGAAGTCGACGACCTTCACCGGCTCTTCGCGGACCTCGTCCGCGTATGGTACGAGAGCCACTTGCGGCGGAATCGCGACGTACTGATCAAATACCTCAAGCAGACGTTCGAGAAAATTGAGACGTTCAATCAGTGAAGGCGCCGCGCGCGGTAATGTCGCGCGCGTGATAACGGGTGGGGAGTCTATATTACCGCGGCGCGAGAACTTTCGCGGACGTGGAAGACCTCCTGTCCGGCGCACTCCTGCTCCTTCTCGTCGGGGGCGCGGTCTTCGCGTGGTTCGACTGGCGAATGCGGGCGCGAAAGCTGCCGCACCTGATTGGACCCAGCTGGGATTGCCCGCACTGCGGAGTCAAGAACGAGGCGGAGCTGAGCGTCTGCTGGTCGTGCGGGGCAGGGGTGGCACGGGCCTACTTCGGCCGGTCTGCAGGAGCCTCCGCGGAAACCTGGCAATGCCGGCGATGTCGTGCCTGGAACAGCACGTCCCGCCGGTCCTGCTGGTCGTGCGCGAGTACGCCAGCCAAGCAGCCGAAGCAGCATGACTGAGAGGTCAAAAGATTCCGCGGTACAGGCCGCCGTCAATCTGCGCGATTACGCCCGTGATGTACGCAGCCCGGTCCGAGGCGAGGAACGCGATCAGGTCGGCGACCTCCTCCGCCTTCCCCATGCGGCCCAGCGGGATCTCCTGGAGGAGCGCAGCCTGTACGTCCTCGGGTCGGCGGCTCTCCCGTTCCGCCCGGATTCGTTGAAGCTCCACTGTCCGGTCCGTCGCAATCCATCCCGGGGCGACGCCATTCACCCGAATTCGGTCCTTCGCGACCTCCCGGGCGAGTGACTTCAGCGCGCCGACGATGCCGAGGCGCAACGCGTTCGACAGCACGAGGTTGTCGATCGGTTGACGGACGGACATCGACAGGATCGCGACAACGGCCCCACCGTGCCGCTGGCGCATCGAGGGCAAGGACGATCGCACGAGGCGGACCGTGCTCAGGAACGTGAGCTCCCAGCCCTTCGCCCACTGTTCGTCGGTCAGGGTTTCAAAGCTCCCCGCCGGAGGACCGCCCGCGTTGGGCACGAGGATGTCAATCCCTCCGAAGGCGCGGATCGCACCGTCGACGAACGACGTGACGCCATCCGTGCGCATCACATCGGCCGGGACCGCGACGACCTCCGCGTTGGTCTCGGTCCGGATCGCGTTTGCGGCCGCATTGAGAGGCCCCGCGTTCCGAGCGCAAATCGCGACCTTGCATCCCTCGCGCGCGAAGGCCATCGCCGTCGCCCGACCGAGTCCTTGGCTCGCCGCCGCGACGAGAGCGACCTTCCCCCGGATCCCTAGGTCCACGATGACGGCCATCGGCCTGCCGGGTAAGAAGGATTCCGGCCCGCGGCGTCACTCGCGCAAGAAGCCGCGGACTTCGCCGATGGCCTCGAACCCGAGCGTCTTGTACATTTCCTGCGGCGTGTCGAAGAGATCCGAGATCAATACGACCCATTCGCAATGGGCCTCCATCGCGCGCTTGCACGCCTCGAAAATCATCGTGCGTCCAACGCCCCGCATCCGGAAATCCGGATGGGTCGCGACGTCGTCAATCCACGCGAAGATGCCCCGCGGCCAGAGGCTAATCGCCCCCGCCGGTGCGCCGTTCAGGTAGGCCACATAGGGCCGCATCCCCACCCGCCGAGAGCGTTCCCGCCAGAGACCCCATAGCTGTTCGATGACCTCGTGAGAATGGCCGAAGCCGGCCTCGATGGCCATCATGACAGACCGAAAGTCATTCGCTGCGGGCTCGTCCGCAGCGGGGCGCACCTCGAGCTCCGGATTCACGATACAGTCGGGCAGCCCGACTTTCGCCAAAGCGAGGTCCGCGGTGGGACGGAAGCCGAGTCGGGCGAACTCTTCTTGAATCCCGAATGCGGTTTCCGCGTCCTCGAAAAGCAGCGCATGATGCGGGACCGCGGTGCCGCGGAATGCGTTCGCGAGGTCGTCGATGATCTTCTTCGGACCTCCTTCCGGAAGTGTCGCGACCCAGCCGAGATTCGCCTGGTGGATCAGGGGAAACCGATCATCTCGGTAGATCATGCCCCAAGAGGTTCGCACATTCTCGGGGGCCTGCTCTCGCCAGATTTGGAGGAACTCGACAATGGCGCGGAGCAGCTCGTCCGTGTCCACGGCGGTGCCAAGGGAGCCGGCGGAATGAACCTTGCGACGCCGT
>VBMG01000097.1 GCA_005878485.1 Methanobacteriota archaeon
GCACGTTCCAGGCGGGCGAGATCTTTGCGAAGACGGAAGGCCTGGTTCCCGCACCGGAGACGTGCCACGCGATCCGCGGCGCGATCGACCTCGCACTCGAAGCGAAAAAGCGGAACGAGGAGACGGTGATCGCGTTCAACTACAGCGGCCACGGGCTGTTGGACCTCGAAGGATACCGGCAGTTCATGGAGGGGTCCCTAAAGAACAACGGCAACGCCTGAGACGCCCCGGCCGCGGGAACAACCCGATCCACGTCCGGGCCGGTGGGGCGAGGGTCTGGACGATTTCTACCTCTCTGGGCGCGCGTGTTCGGATGGCCCGCACGGGATCGTTCTCGGCGTTCCGAACGATTCCGAAAACTACTTCCGAATCGAGGCTAGGATGGCCCCATACGGCCCTTTCTCGCGCAGTCGCAGCGGTGATGCTTGTTGGCCTCGCCTCTCTCGTCGTGGGCACGTATCTAGCTCAGTACTCGATTGAGCAATCTTGGTTTACGTTCACGCCGCCGGGTGAGACGGAACCGCAGACCGTCTTCCGACCTTACCTGGCGACCCTGATCCCGAGCGTCGCGCTCCTTGGCACAGGGATATTCGGCGTTGCCGCAGCCTTGCTCGATGTGCTTAAGGCCGGCGACGATCGGAGGCGTCTGTTCTTCTTAATATACGGCTCATTGAGCCTCGCTGTCGGGATCGCATTGTTCGTCCTCGGAGTCAACTATTCGCTTTTCGTGCAGTGCGCGGATCCGGGGGGATGTCAAGAAATGTTCCTGCCGTTTTGGCCGGCGTTCATCCCCGGCATCGTGATGGTGGTCACCGGTCTTTTCTCCGTCGTGTTCCGGATACGCAGGATTCCCGAGCTGCCGCAACCTTTGACTGGGTCCGTGTGATTTCCCCGGTGTGGACCTCGGTGTGGATGTCGGCGGGACGTTCACGGACTTCGTCGGCTTCCATGGCCGCGCCGTGATCTCGGCGAAACTCCCGAGTACTCGCGATTCGTCGGAGGCGGTCCTGGCGGGGATGCGACAACTCGGCGCCGAGGGCATGTCCCACGGGACGACCGTGGCAACGAACGCGATTCTTGAACGAAAAGGTGCGCGCACCGCGTTCATCACGACCGCGGGATTCGAAGATCTGTTGACCATCGCACGCCAGAATCGGCCGTCGCTCTACGACCTCCGGGTCACACGGCCGCCCGCCCCGGTCCCAAGGGAGCGGTGTTTCGGTCCACGGGAGCGCGTCGACGCGCAGGGGCGAGTGCGGCTGCGGCCCTCGAAGCGGGAGATCGAACGGGTCGCCCGCGTCGTGCGCGAGTCGGGAGCCGAGTCCGTCGCGATTTCCCTCCTCTTCTCGTTCCTCCATCCGGCGCACGAGCGGGCGATGTCCCGCGCCCTTCGTGACCTCCCGACGTCGGTGAGCCACGAAGTACTCGCGGAATTCCGCGAGTTCGAACGTTCTTCGACGACCGCCCTCGATGCGTACATCAAGCCGCTCGTCCGGCGCTACTTGGACTCCCTCGCGGGTGTGGTCCGCGGCGGGTTCTATGTCATGAAGTCCTCGGGGGGCGTCGTCCCCCATCAGGCGATCCTGCGTCGTCCCGTCGAAATCGTCGTGAGCGGCCCCGCGGGCGGTGTCGCCGCGGCGGTCGCGCTCGCGAGGCTGACGGGCTCGCAGAACCTGTTGACGTTCGACATGGGCGGGACCAGCGCGGATTTCTCGACGATTGTGCGCGGTGCAGCATCGTGGACCACTGAGGCGTTGATAGACACATTCCCAATCGCCCTCCCGATCCTGGACATCGAATCCGTCGGGGCGGGTGGCGGGAGCCTCGCGTGGCTCGACGCGGGTCGCGCCTTGCGGGTCGGTCCTCAGAGTGCCGGGGCGGATCCCGGTCCCATGGCGTACGGCAAGGGCGGGGCGTTCCCCACCGTGACCGACGCGGACCTCCTCGCGGGCGCGTTGGGACCGAGTCTCCTCGGCGAGCGTCTTCCGCTCCATCGAGATCTCGCGGCGAAAGGAATCGGCCGACTCGGGGAGGCGATGGGCTTGTCGGCCGATGAAACGGCCTTCGGCGTCCAGCGCGTCGTTCGCGCGAACATCGCGAAAGCGATGCGGATCATTCTAGCCCGTCGCGGGCTCGATCCGCGCGACTTCACCCTCCTGGCCTTCGGAGGCGCCGGCCCGATGCACGCATGGGCGCTTGCAAGGGACCTCGGGATTCCACGCGTCCACGTTCCGTTCTTGCCTGGGGCGTTCTCGGCGTACGGGATCCTGATTTCACCGATACAGCTAGAATATAGCCAGACGGTCGTGCGCCCGATTGAACGGACAAAGACCCTCATCGAGCGAACGATCCGATCGTTCGAATCGCGGGCCCGGGCCGTTTTCCGACAACACGCATTCGATGTCCGCAAGGCCGTGTTCACGGGGAGCGCGGACCTCCGATACCATGGGCAGAGCTACGAGATCAACGTCCCGCTTCGCGGCAACCTCGCCGCCGCCTTCCGGCGGGAGCACCGGCGACGCTTCGGATACGCCGCGACGAAGGAACCCATCGAGCTCGTCACGGTCCGATTGACCGGGCGGATCCCTCGACCGGTCGCGGTTCCCGTGGTGTCCGCAGAGGCGGCCCCGCGCGTTTCGACCCGCCACGTCCTGTTTGAGGACGGCTGGACGACTGCGTCTGTGTTCGAGCGAACCACATTGAAACCCGGCTTTGAGGCGGAGGGGCCTGCGATTGTCGCCGAAGACGGCGCGACCACCGTGGTCCCTCCCGATGCTCGATTCCGAATCGGATCGCGGGGCACGCTCGAGATTCAGGTGGGTGCGTGAACCCCGCGGAGCTCGAAGTCTTCCAGACCGCCTTGTCGTTCATCCCGGAGGAGATGGGCGTCGCCCTTCGGAGGACGTCGTACTCCCCGAACATCAAGGAGCGGATGGACGCGAGCTGCGCGCTCTTCGACGCAGAAGGCCGGATGGTTGCGCAGGCGGAGCACATCCCGGTCCACCTCGGCTCCATGCCGCTCGCGGTCGAGGCGGTCTTGCGGGACTTCCCCGGGACGCTGCACGACGGGGATGCGATTATCCTGAACGATCCGTATCGGGGCGGCACGCACCTCCCGGACGTGACCCTGATCCGGCCCGTGTTCTTTCGTGCCGCGGTCATCGGGTTCGCGGTGAACCGGGCGCACCACGCGGACATAGGAGGTCGAACGCCCGGCTCCATGCCCGCGGACGCGACGCGGCTCGAGGAGGAAGGCCTCGTGCTCGAGCCGCAGAAGTTCCTAGACCGTGGACGGGAGCGGGCCGCGGTCCTCGACCGCTTTCGCGAGGAGACCTTGAACCCCTCGGAGCGGCTCGGGGACTTGCGCGCTCAGGTCGCGGCAAACGAGCTCGGCGCCCGTCGGCTGGCGGACGTCGCGGCACGGATCGGGGTGACGCGTCTTCGTGGGTCCATCGACGAACTGCTCGACTATGCAGAGCGTCGGGTGCGCGCCGCGATTTCCTCCCTGCCGCGTGGGACATGGGCGGGGGAAGACGTGCTGGAAGGTGCGTCACCGGAAGAGCCGGAGTTCATCCGGATTCGCGCGGAGATCGCGGTCGGAGGATCCGGCATCGCGGTGGACTTCTCCGGGACGGACCGCCAGGTCCGCGGAAACCTCAACGCGCCCTTTGCGGTGACCCTGAGCGCCACGTACTATGTCGTGCGGTGCCTCACGGACCCGGCCGCACCCCGCAATGCGGGCGCGTACCGTCCCGTCCAAGTGGTCGCAGAAGAAGGGAGTCTCGTCCGTCCTCGTCGTCCTGCCGCGGTTGCCGCGGGAAACGTTGAGACGTCGCAGCGCATCGTCGATGTCCTGTTCCTCGCGATGGCGGAGCCGCTGGTCGATCGCGTTCCGGCGCAGAGCCAGGGGACCATGAATAACTTGACGATCGGCGGTTGGAGCCCGCGGCCGTTCTCGTACTACGAAACCATCGCGGGGGGAGAGGGCGGACTCCCGTTCCGGCCCGGGATGTCCGGCGTCCACACCCACATGACGAACACGCGAAACACGCCGGTCGAAGCCCTCGAGATGGCCTACCCGCTCCGGATCGAGGAGTATCGGCTGATTCGGGGGAGCGGGGGCTTGGGCCGCCATCCGGGAGGCGACGGAGTCCGCCGCTCGATCCGGTTTCTCGGAGCGCGGGGGGTTGCGTCGATCCTGACGGAACGCCGCGCGCGACCCCCGAAGGGGCTTCAGGGAGGCCACGACGGCCGCACGGGTCGGAACACGCTTCGACGACACGGGCGGTCCCGGAAGCTTCCCGCGAAAGCGACCCTCGAGCTCCGACGCGACGACCTCCTCGTGATCGAGACCCCGGGCGGAGGCGGCTGGGGGCCTCCGAGGCCCCGCCGGACCTGAGAGTAGGCTACTTGCACCGGAGAGATTGACCCGATTCCGGGCCAGTCCCCTCCGTGACGATTGCGGGATTTGTCCTGGGGTTCCTCCTCCTCACGCTCCTCGGGGTCCTCGCGGGCAGCCTGACCGGGCTGTCACCCGGGCTTCATGTGAACAACGTGGCCGCCCTCGTGCTCGCCACCCGGGCCGCATGGACCTCGGTCCTTGTAGGCCTCGTACCGGAGGCGTCCGTCAACCCGGCGGATGCGGGCTTGTTCCTGTCGTGCTTCCTCCTAGCCGCGGCCGGGAGCCATGCGGTCTTCGATTTCGTCCCGACCGTCTTCCTGGGCGCGCCGACCGAGGACACCGCCCTCGCCACGTTGCCGGGCCATCGCCTGCTGCTCGTCGGGCAAGGCGCGAAAGCCGTCGCCCTCGCGGCCCGCGGCGCACTCCTCGGGACAGGGTTCGCGGTGGTCGCCTTGCTGCCGTTGCGGTTTCTCCTCGCCGATCCCATCAATCTGGCGGATCGATTCCGGCCATGGACCCCCGCGTTCCTCGTGTTCGTGTTGGGCGCGATCCTCGCATCCGAACTTCGCGGACGGGCTCGTCTTCATCGGGTGGTCCGCGCGGTCTGGGTCCAAGCCCTTGCGGCCCTGCTAGGAGTCGCGACCCTCCGGGGCCCGACGCTGATCGACCCGGACACCGCCTTGTTCCCGTTGTTCTCCGGTCTCTTCGGGATTCCCACATTGCTTATCGGGATCCGGTCGCACGCGGGGCGGATTCCCTATCAGAGGCAGGAGCCTCTCCGGGGCGTCTCGACCGACGACGCCCGGAGCGCCTTGCGCGGCACGTTCGCGGGTGCGTTCGTGTCCTGGCTTCCCGGACTCAGCGGAGGCGCCGCTGCGACCCTTGCCTGCATTGGGACGAAAAAGGCGATGGGGCCGAGCCAGTTCATGGTCGTCCTCGGCGCCGTCTCCACGTCGACCGCACTCCTGAGCGTCGCGGTGCTCTTCGTGATTCACCGGGCCCGGAGCGGCGCGGCGGCCGCGGTTCGCGGCCTCCTCGGGGATCTCGCGCCGTGGTCGAGCCTCGGGGCCGCCCCCATGTCCCTGGTCGTCCTCATGGCCTCGGCCGTGCTGGCGACGGCGATTGCGGCGCCCCTGGCGACGAGGATCGGCCAAAGCCTCGCCCGGCGCTGGTCGCGCGTGGACTCACGGCGAATCTGTGGGCTAGCCCTCCTGGCGGTGCTCGCGCTGCTCGCGGTGGCGACGGGCCCGTTCGGCGTCGCGCTCGCGGGCCTCGCGACCCTCGTGGGCGTCGTCCCCATCGCGCTTCGGGTTCGGCGCGTCCATCTGATGGCTGCCCTCCTCGTCCCGGTCCTCCTGACGTACGCGGCCATCGGTGTCTGAGAAAACGTAAAGAGGTCTCTCTCGCATCTGCACTCCCAACTGCGGGTCCGTCGATGCAACCCGGGCAGGCGCGATCGGGGAACGTCGTTGACAGCTTGTCCTACATCCTCGCGAGCCGACAGCGGGAGCGGGTCCTCGCCGCGGTGATTCCGGGCCCTCAGACCCCCGTTCAGATCTCGAAGCAGACGGGCCTCCGCCTTTCGCACGTCAGCCGAACCCTGGGGGAACTCGTCCGAATGGACCTCTTGCAGTGCATGGGCGGAGAGCGCCGCGGGAAGCTCTACGGGATCTCGAACCTCGGGGTCGCCGTGTTCGGCGAACTCGTCGACAACCGGGGCGACCGATTGATCGCCCCGATGGTCCGCGGAAGCCACTGCCAAAACTTCCATCACTGGATCGGGGTCCATCACGGACGCGCCGCGGCGGACGAGGCGCTGATCGTGGCCGGGTTGCATCCGGGCCGCCTGAACGGCGACGGCTGGTACCCGGTCCGGTCCCTCCTTGGGATGCTCGACTACATCGAGGCCCACTTCGGCGACGGGACCTACGATACGATTCGCCGGATGATGCGAGACGAGGTCCCGAACTTCCTGACCTTGAAGCGGCTGGGGGCGCGGGCGTTGCCGTTCCCGATCCTTCTCGAGCTGCTGCCCGGCGCCTACAATCGGGAATTCAATCACGGTCGCCTCGAGGTCGAGGTCCACGCCCGCCACGCGCTGATGAAGAGCTACGACTGGATGAGCAGTCCCGCGCGTTGCGCCCTTCGCCTCGGCATGTACGAGGGAATCCTGGCGATGGTCGGCATCCAGGGAACCGTCTCGAAGGTCGCCTGCATGTTGCGGGGCGATCCGTACTGTGGATATGAGATCGGATGGACCGTCGAGAACGGAACATCCTTTGGTAAGTGATTGGTAATTGGGCATTATCTCCCTCGACGCGGTCCCGGAGCGCAAGGCAGGAATCCAGGGGAGCGAAATCCTCGTTGGAGGGATGCCTGCCCGCGCCCGTCCCCGCGGGGAGTCGTGGACGGGACCCTTTCCTTCAAGTCGGCGTGCTAGTCCTCGTGGTTCTCTCGGGTCCCGTACGGCGTGGAATACTTGTGGGTTTCCCGGATCCGCTCGACACCGTCGATTTCCTTGATGTATTCCGCGACCACGGAGGGAACGAGGGATTCCCAGTCACCGCCCTTCAACATTCGGTGTCGCACTTCCGTTCCGGAGAGGCGTTCGCGGTCCACGAGCGCGGGTGACAGCACCTTGAGGCCGTGTTCCCGGAAGAGCCGCACCACGAGGTCCGAGTTCGTGTAGACGGCATCGAACCGAGGCACGAGGGACGTCACGTGGCTCACCCACACGCTGTGGACGTGGGTGTCCGGGATCGGCACGATGTGGTAGTCATGGATGCCCTCCGCGTCGAGCGCGCGCTTGATCATCTCGTACCGCTCGCCCGCGGTGAACGGATTCTCGCCCGTGTGGCTGTACTGCGCCGACCCGATCCCCACGATGATTTCGTCGTTCGTCTCGAGGATCCGTTTCACGGTCGCGAGGTGCCCGCGGTGGAACGGCTGGAACCGACCGACGAACAGCGCGCGGCCGCTCATTCGTCCTCCTCCGACATGAAGTGGTCGATGTACGGACACTCCAGCGTGAGGAACTTCCGGCAGTGGACGCAACGCCCGTCATCCTGGGCCGGCCCGAGGACCTCGTTGGACTCGTAACACGGCATCGGTTCGGAGAACTCGAACGGCTCCGATGGTCCGGCCACGGGCTCACTCCGGAGTTCAGTGGGGGACCGCGCTGGGGCCCGGTTTGTCCGGCGTCATCTTGGGTATGAGGGCCGCGAGCTTGCTGATGAGCCCGGACTTCTTCGGGCCCACGAGCGCCACCTCGAGGACTTCGCTCAGCGTGTCCACGGGGACGATCTCGATTTTGCCCTGGTACTTGTCCTCCAGGAGGACGTCCTTCAGATTCGCGCGGGGAATCACGACTTTGTTGAGGCCGAGTTCCGCCGCGGCCTCAATCTTCGCGGTCACACCGCCGACCGGGAGGACTTGTCCCCGGACGCTGAGGGACCCCGTCATCGCGACCGTCTGATTCACCGGGACCTCCTCGAGCGCGCTGATGACGGCCGTGGCGACGGAGATCGATGCGCTGTCGCCCTCCGTGCCTTCCCGCGATCCGACGAACTGGACGTGGATGTCGTGGTTCGAGATGTCTTCGCCCGTGTACTTCTTGATCAAAGCCGCGACGTTCTCGACGGCTTCCTTTGCGATTTCTCCGAGGCGCCCGGTCGCGATGATCCGGCCACCCTGTTTCGCCTGGGCGGGCGTCACTTCGGCGGCGATCGGCAAGACGATGCCGCTGAACTCGGCGATCGAGTTGTCTCCGACGAGGACCGCGAGGCCGTTGACCATTCCCACGATCGCTCCTGTGGTGATGAACGTCTGGTACTCCTTGCCCCGCTCGATCATCCGGTCCGCGACCTGCTGCTCGAGGGAGCGGGCAATCCGTTTCGCATCCAAGACGTCCTTCGCGGTCACGAGCGGCGAACTCCCTTCCTGGGCGATGTCGCCGGCGACGCGAATCAGGCCTCCGAGTTCTCGGAGTCGCAGCGTGAGCTGACCGCGACGGCCTGCGCGCCGTTGCGCCTCCCGGAGGATTTCGAGGACCGCGGTGCGGTCGAAGTGCGGGATCTTCCGGTCCTTCGCGACCTCTTGGGCCACGAACCGGACGAGCTTGAGTCGATTGTCCTCCGTGTCCGGCATCGTACTCTTCATGTAAATTTCGTATCCGTACCCTCGGATCCGGGAGCGGAGCGCGGGGTGCATCCCCTGGACCGCATCGAGGTTCCCCGCGGCGACGAGGATGAAGTCGCACGGCACGGCTTCCGTCTTGACCATCGCGCCGGAGGACCGCTCGCTTTGCCCGACGATCGAGAACTTCTTCTCCTGCATCGCGGTGAGGAGGCTCTGTTGGCTCTCCATCCGAAGAACGTTAATCTCGTCGACGAACAGGACGCCCTTGTGGGCTTTGTGGATCGCCCCGGCCTCGACCCGCTCGTGGGCAGGCGTCTCGAGCCCGCCACTCTGGAACGGGTCGTGCTTCACGTCGCCGAGGAGCGCGCCCGCATGGCTACCGGTCGCGTCGATGAAGGGCGGCATCTCATCGGGCGTGTGGTTCACGAGGAGCTTGGGCACCATCAGCGTCTCTTGGCGGTGGCCCGTGTACCGGGTCGCAATGTAGATGATCGCCGCGACGAGGATCGCGAACAGGATGATGTTCGGCGCTTCTTGTTTGAAGCCGGGAGTCGCTGCGCCCCAGTCCCAGGCCATGATGACGCCCAGTCCGATGATAAAGAACACGATCGTCATGACCATGGACTGCTTCTGCTCCCGGCGCTGCATCGCCTCGGCCTTCTGGGCGTTGACGATCTCGCGCCCTTTCCCCGAGGGCACGACCCGGATCTTCGGCTCGTTCGGATCCTCCGGGTTGTGGTAAACGATGATGTCCTGCAGATCGTCCCGCGGCAGCATCTCCGTCATCGAGCGAGCGAGCATCGACTTGCCCGTGCCCGGGTCGCCGATGAGCATCACGTGCCGCTTTTGCTCCGAGGCCTTGCGGATCACTTCGACAGCGCGCTCTTGGCCAATCACTTGGTCTACAAGTCGTTCGGGAATCTTGACTTCCGCGGTCGAGCGGAAATCGAGCTTGTTGATCCAGGAGTCCACAGGAGGGAGTTCCTCGGTTTCTCCCGGCGTCTCCACCATCTTCTGACCGGCCCCACGCCTGGTGTTGTTTGAATACACGACGCCTCTACTTAAACACTTTGACCTAGAAAACTCGAATGAGACGTCGCATCGGATGGGCGGTCCTCCGGGGACGCGCACGGGTTCTGCGAAGTTGAAGCCGGTTGAGGAGCTGCCGACGCGCTACGACGCCCGCTGCGCGATCATCTGCGCGAGCTTCGAGAAGGCGACTTCGACGTTCTCGCCGGTCTTGGCAGAGGTGAAGAGGTACGGCGAGCCGTGGGCCTGAGCCGCGCCCTGGAGATCCGCCCGACTCACGACCATCTGGTCCTTCAGGTCGTACTTGTTCCCCAGATACGCGATCGGGACGTTGCCCGTGACCTTGACGACGGCCGCGACCCAGTCGCCCAGGTCGTCGAGCGTTTCCTTCCGCGTGAGGTCGCACACGGCGAGCACGCCCTGGGCTCCGTGGAAGTACGCTTCCTTCAGCAGCTCGCGGAACCCTTTTTCACCCATGATGTCCCAAATCGTCATGTCGATATCGATCCCGCCGTTCGGGCCATCAACCCGGATCTCCTTTTTCGAGACCTTCGCGCCGAGGGTCGAGATGTATCGATCGTCGAACTGGTCTTGGATGAACCGACGGATCAAGCACGTCTTGCCGACGGCGCCCTCGCCGACGAGGCAGATCTTAACCTTCATTTTCTGGCGGTCCATTTCCGTCCTCGAGCCAGACGCTGCGCTCGGACACGTGTTAGGTTATAAATCCGTTGGCCAGCGGTTATCTCTTGAGATAACAGCAGCCCGTTCAGTACGATTCGGAGGACGGCTTTCCGTCACGCTTCGCCGCGGCGTCCAATCGCTTCCGCGAGTGATTTGAACGCCTCGTTTACGCCGGATCCGGTCTTCGCGGATGAGAAGTAGTGCGTCGCCGCGTGGATGGTGCTCATGCGCGCCAATTCCTCTTGGCTCACGACGAGCCGCTCCGTGAGGTCCATCTTGTTCCCCAGGAACACGATTGGGACGTTGCCGACCTGTTTGCGGATCATCTGGACCCAGTTGTTCAGGTCGTAGAAGGTGTCTTTGCGAGTCATGTCGCAGACCGCGATGACACCGTGGGAGCCCTCGAAGTACGCGTCCCGGAGCAGAGCCCGAAACCCTTTTTCACCCATGATGTCCCACACCATCATGTCGAGCGTCGCGGGTGCACCGCGCCACACCACGTCGACCGTCTTCTTCGTGACCTTCGTGCCGACCGTGGCGATGTATCGGTCGTCGAACTCGTCTTGGACGAAGCGTTTGATCAGGGAGGTCTTCCCGACCGCCACGTCCCCGACCAGGCATACCTTCGCTTTGAGGCGCTTTTGCCCGACAACGGCGGGCGTGGCCATCATGCGTCACCCATCGAGCACGGTCTTATGTACCGTGAGGACGCGAGTATCGCCCCTGATAATTTTTATTCATCAGGGAGCACTTTTCTCGCGTACCGCTCCTTCGCGACGCGCTCCGCGAGCGACTGGAACGCCGTTTCGACGTTCACACCGGCCTTCGCGGACGTGAAGTGGAACGGGCTGTCGTATGCACGCGCCGCTTGGACCATCTCGTCCTCGCTAATCTGGAGTTGATCTCGAAGATCGATCTTGTTGCCGAGAAACTCGATCGGGATTTTCCCGGTGACGCTGTAGACGCCTTCGATCCAGTCGTCGAGGTCATCGAGGGTCTTCTTCCGCGTGACGTCACACACCGCAAGGATCCCGCGGGCTCCGTAGAAGTACGCCTCCTTCAGCAGCTCACGGAAGCCTTTCTGGCCCATGATGTCCCAGATTGTCATGTCGATCTTCAGTTCCCCCGAACCGTCCGGGGACCGCGAGGTGAGTTCCTTCTTCGAGACCTTCGTGCCCAGCGTCTGGATGTACTTGTCGTCAAAATTCTCCAAGACGAATCGGCGGATGAGGGACGTCTTGCCAACGGCCGCCTCACCCACGAGGCAGACTTTCACTTTCATCCGCTTGACTTCCATGGAGAACCGCCCAACGACGCGGCATAGCCTGCGTGGCCCGCTTAAACGTTATGGGAGTGTTATCACCGACGATACAGGGGAATCGCGCGAGCCTCGCGTTCGTCTCGATGGCCCCAATGGGATCGGCTGAAAGGCGAACCATTTTGTATCCTCGTCGAGTATGTCGCCGCGAAGGCGCGGCCATGTGTGACGAATATTACGATGCGCGCATGAAAGCGTTCTGGCGGGCGCTCGCAGACCCGGACGAACTCGAGAACGAGGAGAAGGCGGACGAACCGATCGTCAAGCCGATCGTGATCGAGCCGCTTGAGCCGCTGAAGACAAAACCGCGGGCGCTCGTTCGCTAACCTCGATTGCGCGGATCGCCCACGACAAATTCCCAGGGAGGCGGAGCCTCGTTCCGCAAAGAGTTATATACGCCCCCTCCATGTGGGCGGCCCAGCGCGTCGACCAGACGACCCCGGGCAATCCGTTTTCGGATCCCGGAAATGCGGGCCCGATCCTTGTGGGGTCGCAGGCAGCGTCACGGTGACGCGACAGAACGCCGCGCCTCTTCGAACGCGACGAGAGACCACTCTATCGGAGGAGTGGCCTGTGCCGAAGGAACACCGACCGCGACACGGCTCGATGGGCTTTTCGCCCCGCAAGCGCAGCGAGAGCCCGATTCCCCACTTCTCGAGTTGGCCCGACGTCGACGGGAGCGCACCAAAGCTCCAAGGATTCGCGGGCTACAAGGCGGGCATGACGCACGCGATCGTCGTCGACTACCGGCCAACCTCCACGACCTCCGGTCAGGAGGTTCAGGTTCCGGTCACGGTCGTCGAGGTTCCTCCAATGCGGGTTGCCGCAATCCGATTCTACCGCCGAAACCCCGAAGGCTTGCAGACAAAAGCGGAAGTGTGGGCTGCGCAGCTCGACGCGGAGCTCCGGCGGGTCTTCCCGATTCCCAAGGACTACGACGTCGAGGCGGCGTGGAAATCCGTCGATCCGGCGCAGATTGACGAGGTCCGCGTGATTACGTACACACAGCCCTCCCTCGTGACCGGCGTCCCGAAGAAGAAACCGGATCTCATGGAGAATCGAGTCGGCGGCGGGTCGATCGAGGAACGGATCAAGTACGCGAGGGGACTGCTCGGTAAGGAGATTCCCGTCACGGAATTCTGCCGCGAAGGGTCGATGGTCGACGTGGCGGCGATCACCAAGGGGAAAGGATGGCAGGGGCACCACACGCGGTGGGGGACGCGGCTCCTGAGCCACAAGAACTCGAAACACCGACGGAACATCGGAACGCTGGGGAACTTCCAACCTGGGTACGTGCGGCCGACCGTCCCGCAAGGCGGACAGTTCGGCTACCATCAGCGCACGGAGTACAACAAGCGCATCCTCAAGATTGGCGAAAAGGGAGATGACGTCACCCCGGACGGAGGGTTCCTTCATTATGGAAATATCCGAAATCCGTACGTGCTCCTCCACGGCTCGATTCCGGGGCCAACGAAACGCCTGATCCGGTTTCGCGATGCGGCGCGCGGCGGATACGTCAAGCTCGAGAAGTCTCCCGACCTCACGTACGTTTCGCGGCAATCGAAGCAAGGAGTGTGAAAGCGACGGCGGATCCCGAGGAGAACGACGCGACGCCGACGAGATCCGCGGAGTCGAAGCGGGCGCCGAAGCGCCGAGGACGCGCTAAGCCGCCCGCAAAGGCGCCGAGAGCGACAAAGGCGCCGAAGGCGAAGGAGAAGGAAGCGGAAGCGCCGCGCCCTCCAGCGGGTAACGTCCACGTGTACTCGCTCGACGGCGACGTCGTGAAGACCGTGGCGCTTCCGGGCGTGTTCCAGTCGGATATTCGAGTCGACCTCATTCGACGCGCGGTTACCGCGTTCCAAGCGAACCGACGACAGCCGTACGGTCCTTCATCTCACGCGGGGATGCGACACTCGGTGCGATGGTCGGGGAAAGGGCACGGCGTCTCCCGGGTGCCTCGCATCCGCGGCACGATGATCGGCGCGCAGGCGCCCGGGACGATGGGCGGCCGACGCGCACATCCCCCGCGTCCCGACAAGGTCTGGGCGAAGAAAGTGAACGAACACGAACGACGCCTCGCGCGGAACGCGGCGATTGCCGCGTTGAAGGACTCCGCGATGGTCGCCTCCCGCGGACACCGATTCGATGCGGACGTCAGTCTCCCGATTGTCGTGGAGGACGCGCTCGAAACACTCGAGCCGGAGAGCGGCATGGTCCGGGAGGGCCTCAAGATCCTGAAGCATCTCGGCCTCCTCGCCGACGTAGAACGGTCGAAGGACGGTCGACACGTTCGCGCGGGCCGAGGCAAGATGCGCGGGCGGCGGTACCGCCAGCCGCGGAGCCTGCTGATCGTCGTGAAGGGCCCGGAGAAGGTCCGGCGCCTCCTCGGCAATCTCCCCGGCGTCGAGGTCGTGAGCCCCGCGGCGTTGAACGCCGAGATCCTTGCGCCGGGTGGGGATCCGGGCCGCCTCACCGTGTTCAGCGAAGGAGCGCTCGAGGTCCTCCGGAGTTGGCCCGCATGAAACCCCACGAGATTCTCCTCCATCCGTACGTCACCGAAAAGACGCTGAACATGATGCAAGGGACTCCGGCACAGAACCTGAAAGACGGAAACCGACTCGAGTTCCTCGTCCGGCGGGAGGCGTCCCGCGACCAGGTGAAAAAGGCCTTCGAAGAGCTCTTCCAGGTGAAAGTCGCGAAAGTCAACACGTTCGTACGTCGCGACGGGAAGCACGCGATCATCAAGCTGAAACCGGGGTTCTCCGCGGAAGAGATTGGCATGCGGATCGGGGTGTTCTGATGGGGAAGAATCTTCGGGGTCAACGTCGGGGGCGCGGTACGTCGCCCACGTATCGATCCCCGAGCCATCGGCATCCGGGCCCCGTGACGCTTCCCGCGCGCCGCGGGGACGGGATTGTGACGGAGATCTTCCAGGCTCCCGGCCATACGGCGCCCCTCGCGCGAGTTCGCTTCGACGGCCAAGAGATCCTCATGATTGCGTGCGATGGACTCGCGGTCGGCCAACGTGTGACGCACGGCGTGGCGAACATTGATCGCGGGAACACATTGCCGCTCCGCGACATCCCGGAAGGCACGCTCGTCTACAACATCGAGGCGAGGCCCGGGGACGGTGGCCGATTCGTCCGTGCCGCAGGGACCCAGGCCGTGGTGGTGAGTCACGGCGACCGAACGGTCGTTCAGCTTCCGTCGGGCCAGTTCCACAGCTTCCACCCGGATTGCCGCGCGATGATTGGCGCGGTTGCGGGCGCGGGCCGGGGCGACAAGCCGTTCACGAAAGCGGGCAAGAAGTGGTTCTCGTTCCGCTCCTTCAGCAAGGCGATGTTCAAGGTTCGCGGCGTCGCGATGAATCCGGTGGATCATCCCCATGGCGGCGGCTCCCATCAGCACGTCGGGAAACCGTCGACGGTGGGCTACGATGTGCCACCTGGCCGCAAGGTCGGCCGGATGGGCCCGCAGCCGAAACGGCTGAAGGCGAAGCGACGGAGGACGTGACATGGCGAAGAAGATGGGGGGTCTGGCGAAAGCCGCCCGACGCAAGCTGCGGAAGCGCGCAGGGCTCGTCGAGACGCGGCGCAAGAAGGAGTTCACGTATCGAGGCTACACGCTCGACGAGATGAAGGCGATGACCCTCGAGGAGATCATCGAACTTCTCCCGGCGAGGCCACGCCGTTCGTTCATCCGAGGGCTGGACGAGGAGCGCCTCACGTTCGTGGAAAAGCTGCGCGCGAACGGGAGCGACGAGGCGGTCCGGACCCACTGCCGCGACGTGCCCATCTTGCCGGACTTCATCGGCAAGAAGGTCGCGGTCCACAACGGGAAGGAGTTCGTGACGGTCGAGATCAAGGCCGAGATGATCGGGCATTACATCGGCGAGTTCGCGATGACGCGGAAGGAAGAAGTCCGTCGAGTTGGCGCGACAGCTGCGAGGCAAGACGGTCGACCAGGCGCGCGACTACCTGGAGGGCGTCATCAGCCTCAAGCAGCCCGTGCCGATGAAGAAATACAAGCGGTGGGTGGCCCACAAGTCCGGGACGGGGCCCGCCCGGTATCCCGTCAAAGCGGCGAAAGCGTTCCTCAAGATCCTCGAGAGCGCGGTGGCGAACGCAGAGTTCACGGGAAAAGAGGATCCCGATTCGATGGTCCTGAAAGTAATCAACGCCCACAAGGGGCCGACGACGAAAGGCTTCCGACCTCGCGCTTACGGCCGGAGCAGTCCGTGGAATTCGGACACCGTGAACCTGGAAATCGTGCTCGAGGAGGTCGTCTGAGATGGCGCGGGAATCGAAGGTCGAGCGGAAGGACAAACGGATCATCGTCGAGAACGTTCGACGCGTCTTGCTCAAAGAATACTTGATGAACGAGACCCGCCGCGCGGGCTTCGGGGGCCTCGACATCCAGCGCACGCCGATGGGCACACGGGTCACGCTTCTCGCCGAGCGACCGGGCCTCGTGATTGGCAGGAAGGGCGGGGCGATCAAGAGCCTCACCGAGGCGGTCGAGCGCCAGTTCAAATTCGACAACCCGCAGATTGAAGTCCAAGAGGTCGGGAGCCCGGCGCTCAATGCGCAGATTATGGCGGAAAAACTCGCGAACGCCCTCGAGCGCGGCTGGCACTTCCGCCGAGCCGGCCACTCGACAGTCCGCCGGATCATGGAGGCCGGCGCGAAAGGTTGCCTCGTCGTGATCGCCGGAAAGCTCACGGGGCAGCGGCACCGCACGGAGAAATTCAAGGCGGGCCACATCAAGTACTGCGGCGAGCCGCGCAATCTGTGGATGGACCGCGGGTTCGCGGCCGCCAAGCTCAAGCCCGGGATCATCGGCGTCACCGTCGAGATCATGGATCCGCGGGCGAAGCTGCCGGACGAAGTCGAGATCAAACAGCCCTCGGCGGAATACTTGGCCGCCGCGGCGGCCGCGCAGGCGGCACCTGTCGTGGTGCCGCAAACCGTCGAGCGGTTGGAGGAAGTCCCGTTGGAAGCGCCGCCCGCCTTGGAGGGCGAAGCGGCCGAGGACGTTGACGTCCTCGCGGTCCTCGAGGAATCCGACGCCACGACGAAGAAAGTGAAGAAGGGCAAGGTTGCGGCGAAGCGCCTCAAGAAGGTCGCGAAGGAAGTGAAAGAGCTCGGGGTCGACGCGACGATCGACGCGGGAGGAGGCGACGAAGCCTAATGCCGCTGCTACGGACGAAAGAGATCCGAGGAATGGACGCCGAGGCGATCGCAAAGAAGCTCGTGGAGCTTCGAGACGAGCTCATGCACGAGCGCGGGGTGGCGGCGATGGGCGGAGCCCCGCCGAATCCGGGAAAGATCCGGGCCCTCCGAAAGAACATCGCCCGGATTCTTACGATCATGCGGGAGGAAGAACGACTCGGTCGCGGGCAGGTCCCCGCCGCCGGCAAGAAGCCGGCTCCCGCGGGAGAGGAGAGCTGATGTGGACGCGGACTCACGCGGCTTCGAGGGATGGGCCGTGAATCTGCGGAAGCATGAGCTGATCGGCTTGCGCGTCGAAGTCATCGGCGCGAGCGACCCGAGCCAGGCGCATCTCGAAGGCCGGGTCGTTGACGAGACGCGGAACATGCTGATCGTCGACGTACGCGGCGAAGAGAAGCGGATCCCGAAGCATGGAACCCGGTTCCGGTTTGCGGTTCCAGGCGGCTTTGAGATCGATGGCGACGAGATCCGCTACCGACCGGAAGACCGCGTGAAGAAAGCTCGGTGATTGACACGGCAGGAAAGAAAGCGCAGAAGAAGCCGGCCGTTGCGGCTCCCACGGCGGGGCCGAAGCCTCGACAGCCGGGAGTGCGCGACGTCGGCATCGATGTCCCCGTCCCCGAGAAGACCTGTACGGATCCGAAGTGTCCGTTCCACGGGCGGCTGCCGGTCCGGGGCCAGACCCTGGAAGGGGTCGTCGTCTCGACCCGGATGCAAAACACGGTCGTCATCGAACGGGAACACTTACGATTCATCCGCAAGTACCAGCGGTACGAGAAGCGGACGCGCCGGGTGAACGTCCACGCGCCGCCGTGCCTCGGCCTCCAGGTCGGGAATCGGGTCTTGGCGATGGAGTGCCGTCCGCTCGGGAAGACCGTCCACTTCGTCGCGATCCACAACCAGGGGGTCGCCGGATGAAGGGCCTCCCGGGTCGCCAGACGCGCGGCCTCCCGAAAGGCGCGCGCCTCGAGTGCATCGACAACACGGGCGCGAAGATCGTGGAGATCATTGAGGTCATGAAGTACCGGGGCGTCCGGAACCGCATCTCCTCCGCGGGGATCGCGGACCTCCTCGTGGTCTCGGTCAAGAAAGGGACGCCGGAGACCCGGAAGCAGGTGATGAACGCCGTGGTCGTGCGCCAGCGGCGTCCGTTCCGGCGACCCGAAGGGATGATGGTCCAATTCGAGGACAACGCCTGCGTGATCGTGACGCCGGAAGGCGAGGTCAAGGGATCCGATATCAAAGGTCCCGTGGCCCGCGAGGCCGCGGAACGATGGCCGCGGGTGGCGGCGACCGCGAGCATGATCGTGTGAGGTTCCCCATGACGAGCTCCAAACCCCGGACCCAGCGAAAACGGGCGGCGAACGCGCCGCTCCATGTGAAACGCTTGCTGGCGTCCTCCCATCTCGCGCCGGAACTTCATGACAAGGCGAAAGGTCGCCTGCCGCGCGCCCTCCCGGTCCGCAAGGGAGACACGGTCCGAATCATGCGCGGGGGATTCCGCGGCCGCGAAGGCAAGGTGGTCTCCGTCGACCGGGTGCACGGCACGGTCGTCATCGAAGGGATTACGATCGAGAAGGTCGACGAGAAAAAGGTCGAACGGCCCCTCCACGCGTCGAACTTGATGATCATCCGGATGGACGATACGGACCCATGGCGGCGGCGGAAATTCGAGGAGGCAAGGGCGTGAAGAAGCACCTGAAGCGCCTGCCAGCGCCCCGCAGCTGGACGATCGCGCGGAAGACGGACTTTTGGGTCCTGAGGCCGTCCGCGGGGCCCCACCCAATCGACGCCAGCGTCCCCATGGGGCTCATCTTGCGGGACATGCTGAAGGTCTGCGCCTCGGCTCGGGAGGCGAGGCACGTCCTCAACGATCGCGGGGTACGGGTCGATGGCCGGGTCGTGACCGACCCGAAATTCCCGGTCGGACTCATGGATGTGCTCTCTCTGCAGGAGACGAAAGCCAACTTCCGCATGCTCGTGAACACCCGCGGACGGATGGCGCTCGTCCCGATCGAGAGTAACGATGCGACGTGGAAGCTGTGTCGGATCGAGGACAAGACCACGGTCCGGGGCGGCAAGACGCAGCTGAATCTCCACGATGGCCGGAACATGCTGTTGCCGAAGGATGCATACAAGACCGGCGCGACGCTGAAAGTCCAGATCCCCGACCAGAAGGTCGTGGAGGCCTACGAGCTGGACAAAGGCGCGCCGGTTCTCGTCACCGGCGGTCAGCACGTCGGGGAGATCGCCCATGTGCTCGAGGTCCAGCGGACACGGAACCCGCGGGCGAACACGGTCACGTTCACGGAAGGCTTCTCGACGGACGTGGGCAAGGTCTTCGTCGTCGGCAAGGAGGCCCCGTCGATCCGAATGCCGGAGGCGCCGGCGATCTAGGTGGGACCATGGCGGGAATGCGGGAGATCCGGATCGAGAAAGTCGTGGTCAACGTCGGCGTGGGCGAGGCCGGCGAGAAGCTCGTCAAAGCGCAGAAGGTCCTCGAGCTCGTGACGAAGCAGAAGTCGGTCCAGACCTTGAGTCACCGCGCCATCCGCGACTGGGGTGTCCGCCGGAACATGCCGATCGGGACCCGCGTCACGCTCCGCGGAGCGCCCGCGGAGGAGTTCCTCAAAGAGGCGCTGTCGATCCGGAACAACCGGCTTCCGGGGTACAGCTTCGACCCGGCCGGGAACTTCTCGTTCGGCATCCAGGACTACACGGACTTCCGGGGGATGAAGTACGATCCGGAGATCGGCGTGTTCGGGATGGACGTGAGCGTCAGCCTCCAGCGACCCGGGTGGCGCGTCGCCCGCCGGGCGATACACCCCCGTCCGATTCCGCGGCGACACCGCGTGACGCGGACCGAGGGCATGCAGTTCATCAAGGATCACTTCAAGGTCGAGGTGGTCGAGTGAGGCGAACGAAAGACTTCGGGCGGAAGAAGGGTTGCCTGCGGTGCGGCCGGAAGCGGGGCATCGTGCGGCGGTACGGCCTCCATCTGTGCCGCCAATGCTTCCGGGAGATCGCGTACGAGCTCGGCTTCCGGAAATACAGCTGAGGGGATCCGATGCTTCAAGATGCGCTCAACGACGCCATGGTGACGATTCGCAACGCGGAGGCCGCTGGAAAAGCGGAATGCATGATCCGGCCCGCGTCGAAGCTCATCGGCCGCGTGCTGAAGGTCATGCAGGAGAGCGAGTACATCCGCTCGTTCGAACTCATCGAGGACGGCCGGGGGAACCTGTACCGCGTGGCGCTCGTGGGGAGCATCAACAACTGCGGGGTGATCAAGCCGCGGTTCGCGGTGCGGCGGACGGAGCTCGAGAAGTGGGAAGCCCGTTACCTGCCGGCCCAGGACTTCGGCGTGCTCATCCTGACGACGACGGAAGGCGTGATCTCCCAGACGAAGGCGAAACAGATCGGCGTAGGTGGGAAACTCATCGCCTACGTGTACTGAGGTGCCCCATGCCCGTCTCCGGATTGCTAGAAGAGTTGGTCGACATCCCGGACGGGATCGAAGTTGGGGTCGAAGGGGACTCGGTCATTGTCGCCGGCCATGGCCATACGTTGCGCCGGAAGCTGTCGCACCCGCGCGTGGAGATCACCGTCAAGGGGAAGCAGGCCGCGGTCCGCAGTGAATTTCCACACCGGCGCGAGGCCGCCCTGGTCGGGACGTTCGCGGCCCACCTCCGGAACATGATTGTCGGCGTGACGGACGGCTTCACGTACGAGATGAAAATCGTATACAGCCACTTTCCGCTCAAGGCGACCGTGAAGGGCTCCGAGTTCATCATTGAAAACTTCCTCGGGGAAAAGTTCCCGCGGAAGACGAGGATCATCGGCGAAACGAAAGTCGAGGTCCAAGGTGACGCGGTCGTGCTGACGGGCCCCGATGTCGAAGCGGTCGGTCAGACGGCCGCGAACATCGAGCAGGCGACTCGGATTCGGGGATTTGACTCGCGGATTTTCCAGGACGGCATCTACATCACGAAGAAGGCCGGGGAGGCGTTGAATGGCTGAGGAGACGGAGTCGAAACCGGAGACCAAAGTCGCTAAGAAGGCGAAAAAGACCGCCGTCCCCGAGGCGCCGCCCGAGCCCAAGCAAGCGCTCCCGACCGCGGGCGAGATCCGCACCGCGAAGAAAGCCGAGCTGATCGTCTGGACCGAACGGTACGCGCTGAGCCAAGAAGGCAAAGTCGACGACCTTCGCAAACGTCTTCGGGCATACGTCGAGAAAGAGGCGGCAAAGACAGCCGCAAAGGAAGAAGAGAAACCCGCGCCGCCGAAGGCGGGAAAGAAACCAGCCGAGAAGCCCAAGGAGAAACCGAAGCCGACCAAGAAGGAGAAGAAAGAGAAGGCGAAACGGGAAAAGAAGGAAGAGGAAGAAGAGGCCGAGGCAGAAGTTCACGAGCCGCGAGCGAAGCCGAAACTCGAACCCCGCCTGAAGAGACTCCTCGCCTTCCGATCCGCGAAGAACGCCCAGCGGCCAAAGTTCCGTCGCCAGGAGTGGTTCCGGTATACCAAGTTCGACGATGCCTGGCGGAAGCCGCAAGGCGGCCAATCGAAGCTGCGCCGTCACTTCGGCTATCGGTGGAATCTCCCTTCGATCGGGTACCGGGGACCGCGGGCCGTCCGCGGACTCCACCCGAGCGGCTTCCGAGAGGTCCTCGTTCACAACGAAGGGGAGCTCGAAGGACTCGACGCAGCGACGCAGGCGGTCCGCGTCGCCCACGGGGTCGGCACCCGCAAACGGGAGCTGATCGAGAAAGCGTGCGACGACAAAGGCCTGCGCGTGCTCAACCGGATGGTGACGGAATGAGGTTCGACTACCAGCGGCGTCTCGCCGCGTCAATCCTGGGCATCGGGGTGAACCGGGTGTGGATCACAACGGACCCGAAGGCTCAGGACGACATCCTCGACGCCATCACGCGCGACGGGATTCGGAATCTGATCCGTCGGAACATCATCCAGAAGCGCCCCGTGCAGGGCGTCTCCCGGGGTCGGGCTCGATATCGTGCGGCGCAGAAGGCGAAAGGTCGTCGGCGCGGCCATGGGAGCCGCGAAGGCGCGCTGAACGCGCGAACGCCGCAGAAGAGGCGCTGGATCAGCGTGATCCGCGGGATGCGCCGCCATCTGCGGGAGCTCCGAGACCAAGGCCGCATCGACGTTCACACCTACCGCCGGTTCTATGCGCAGGCGAAAGGCGGGATGTTCAAATCAAAAGCACACTTGGACCAACAGCTGCGCGCCGCAGGCGCGGTTCGGGAGGCGGCGAAATGACCCAAGGTCCCCACTATCGGACGCCGTTCCGGCGTCGCCGGGAAGGCCGCACGGATTATCGGACGCGATCGAAACTCCTCCGGAGCGGGAAGCCGCGCATCGTGGTTCGCAAGACGCTCCGTCAGACGATCGTGCAATTCGTTCGGGCAGAGGCGGCGGGCGACCAAGTCCTCGCCTCGGCGCAGTCGCTTGAGCTGAAGGACCGCGGATGGGCCGCGGGCACCGGGAATCTCCCCGCCGCTTACCTGACGGGCTACCTCGCGGGCAAGCGGGCCGCGGCGAAGGGCGTCACGGATGGGATCCTCGATCTCGGAACACAGCGGCCTTCCAAAGGCGGCCGTCTGTTCGCCGCGCTCCAAGGCCTCTTGGACTCCGGGGTGAGCGTACCGCACAGTCCCGAGGTGCTACCATCGAAGGATCGCATTCGGGGGGCTCACATCGGCGAGGGCCTCGCGAGTCAATTTGACGCCGTGAAGACGAAACTGGAGGCGCCCTGATGCCCCAGCGGCGAGGCGGACGCCGCCAAAAACGGCAGGCCCGCGCCGCCCGACCGGAGAGGAATCTGAGCGAGTGGCTTCCGAAGACGAAGCTCGGACGGATGGTCATCGCGGGGCAGGTGACGACGCTTGGCGACGCGATTCGCACCGGCCTGCCGGTCCGCGAGCCCGAGATTGTCGATATCCTGCTCCCGGAGACCGAGGACGAGGTGCTCGATGTCAACATGGTCCAGCGGATGACCGACTCCGGGCGTCGGGTGAACTTCGTCATTACGTGCATCGTCGGGAACAAGGACGGCTTCGCGGGGCTCGGGCGGGCCCGAGGGCGCGAGGTCGGACCGTCGATCCGGCGGGCGATCGACAACGCGAAGCTCAACATGATCGAAATCAAACGGGGGTGCGGCTCCTGGGAGTGCGGTTGCATGCGCGCCCACTCACTGCCGTTCAAGGTCACCGGACGGAGCGGTTCGGTCGAGGTCGTCCTGAAACCCGCGCCGCAAGGCGTCGGCCTGGCGGTGGGCGACGTCGCGAAGAGCGTGCTGCGTCTCGCCGGCATCACCGACGCGTGGGGATTCACGAAGGGCCACACGAAGACGACGGTGAATTACGCGCTCGCGACGTTCGACGCGCTGCGCAAAACGGTCCAAGTCAAGGTGCGGGCGGAGCAGACGCAGCGCCTCAAGATCAAGGCGGGCGCCGAGCAGGTTTTTGTCCGCAAGATCGAGGCCCCACCGACGCCGGAGCCCCCGGCGGAACTGCCCGAGGAGGTCGCGGTCGAGGGGGAGACCCTCACCGAAGAGCCGGCGGAAGGAGCGGAGGAAGGGGAGGCTCCGGAAGAATGACGTTCGCGGTCCTTCGCCTTCGGGGGAAAGGCGACCTTCGGCATCAAGTGAAAGACACCCTGCGGATGCTCCATCTGACACGGCAGAACCACTGCTCGATCGTCCCGGAGGACGCCACGGTCCGCGGCATGTTGCATCTCGTGAAGGACTACGTCACATGGGGCGAGGTCGACCCGGAGGTCCTCGCGAAACTCCTCCTCCGTCGCGGGCGCCAAGTCGGCGACAAGCCGATCGACGATGCGTTCGTGAAGGGACACAGCAAGTACAAGTCGATCTGGGACCTGAGCCAGGCGATCGCGAAAGGCGAGGCGACCTTGCAAGACGTCCGGCAGCTGCGGCCCGTCATTCGCCTGCCGCCGCCCCGCAAAGGGTACCGCGGGATCAAGCGCGGATACCACGACGGCGGCGACCTCGGCTACCGCGGGAAGACGATCAACGAACTCCTGCAGCGGATGATCATCGAGGAGGCAACCGATGGTCTCTAGGACCCGCAAATTGCGGGGGAGCCGCACCCATGGGCGTGGCAAGAAACACGGCCGCGGCGCGGGCGGGCGCGGCGGCACCGGGATGGCCGGGCTCCATAAGCACAAGTTCAAGTGGATGATCAAGTACGAGCCGGACCACTTCGGCCGCCACGGCTTCACCCGTCACTCACAGCCTCATGAGACAAACTCGATCGACCTCGAAGACCTCGCGCGTCGGATCGGCGAGTTCGAGGCCGCAGGGCACGCGAAGAAGGACGATTCTCGAATCAACGTCGACCTGACGGCCGCCGGAATCGACAAGCTATTAGGGTCTGGTCGCGTAACGATCGCAATGCGGATCACCGTCGCGAAGGCCTCTTCGGCGGCCGTCGCGAAGGTCTCCGGCGCTGGCGGCGAGGTCGTCCTCCCAGGGGACGCCGGGAAGTAGGCCGATGCCCCTCGAAGAGAAGAAGAAGAGCCGGCTGTATTCGCTGAAACCGCTGACGGACCGCCTGCCTGCGGTCACCCGGCCGGAGGGTCACGTCCACTTCCGGACGAAGATGTTCTGGGTCCTCGCGATCCTGATCCTGTATTTCGCCATGACGAATATTTTCATTTACGGCCTGGACCAGGGGAACGTCATCGACTTTTTCTCGAGCTTGCGCGCCATCCTCGCGGGGGCCCAGGGCTCCCTCATGCATCTCGGGATCGGTCCGATTGTCACCGCCTCGATCATCATGCAGCTCTTCGCGGGCGCGAAGATCATCAATCTCGACCTGCAAGACGACGAGGACAAGAGCGTCTACCAGGGCACGCAGAAATTCCTCGTGATCGTCATGATCTTCGTCGAGGCGATCCCGCAGGTCTTCGGGTTCCTGACGCCGTCCTCGACCTTCGTCACGCACTTGAACGGATCGTTCTTGTTCGGCGTCGTCTCGCCGGGCCACGGAGACCTCCTTGCGAAGCTCCTGATCGTCGTCCAGCTGTTCGCGGGCTCGTACCTCGTGTTCCTCATGGACGAGGTCGTCTCGAAGTGGGGAATCGGGTCCGGGATCTCCCTGTTCATCGCGGGTGGCGTGGCGCAACAGATCTTCACGGGGACCTTCAACTGGGAGCCGTCTCGCGCGGGAAGCCCGGTCCCCGCCGGCACGATTCCGAAGACCGTGTGGTATCTCCAGAACTACCCCGGGGCCCGGCTCGCGAGCGGGGGGATCGAGCAGATCATGGTCCAGCCTCCGAATCCCCTCATCGCCCTGATCGGCACCGTTGCGATCTTCCTCCTCGTCGCCTACGTCGAATCGACCCGGATCGAGCTCCCCCTCGCCCACGGCATGGCGCGTGGAGCTCGCGGTCGGTATCCGATTCGCCTGATGTACGCCTCGAACATCCCCGTCATCCTCGTCGCCGCGGTCCTCGCGAACGTCAGCATGTTCTCCCTCCTCTTCTGGCAACATCCCGAGTGGCCGGTCCTCGGCCACGCGTCGTGGCTCGGGGCCTACCCCGAGGCGACCGACATCCGCGTGACCTCGGGTCAGATTCAGCGGACGACGCCGATCGGGGGCCTGGCGTATTACTTTTCGAACGTGAACGGGGTGCAGGACTGGCTCTTACCGCTGTTCAATCCGTCGACGTATGGCGTGTATCTCCGCGGCCTCGCGTACTGGCAGGTGTTACTCCACATCGTCGTCTTCCTCGCCGTCTTCATCGGCGGCAGCGTGATGTTCGCGAAGTTCTGGATCATGACGACGAACATGGGCCCCGAGGACGTCGCCCGGCAGATCGAGTCGAGCGGGATGCAGATCCCCGGATTCCGTCGCGACCCGCGGATCCTCCGTCGCGTGTTGGACCGGTACATCCCGGTGGTGGCGGTGATATCCGGAGCCTCCGTGGGCGCCCTCGCGGCGGGCGCCGACATGATCGGGACCGTGGGGAACGCCTCCGGCACCGGCGTCTTGCTCTCGGTCGGCATCATGATTCAGCTGTACGAAGCGATCGGGCGGGAGCAGATGATGGAGATGCATCCTGTCTTGCGGCAGTTCTTCGGCGCGACGGGATAACGGTTACATCGGTGCCGCCGGGCGCACCGTGAGCTGCTCGGACTCGCTGTCGTACCGCACGAGTTCCGCGTAGCGCCCCCAGTACACGAGCGCCTTGAAGACGTCCTCGGCTTGATGGCTGCCGACGCGGTCTGCCAGGGCTTGCAGGACCTCTTGTCGGCCGAGCGGACTGCCCGCGTTTCGCGCCATGTCCATGACGAGTCGGAAGGTTGGCAGGTCGTCGATGATCTCCCGCACGATTCGCTTGCGTTCGCGTACACTCGCAGTCAGAAGCTTGCGGCTGAGATCCGTGATTCGGATGTCGCCGTCCTGGACCGTCACGAGTCCGAGGAACTCCGCCGCGGTCAGGATCGGGCCGAGACGATCGACGTCCATGTCGGCCTCCCGCGAGATCGTCGCGGCGTCCGCGGCACCGCCGACCTCATCGACCGCCTCAACGAGTCCGAGAATCTGGCCCACGGAAACCTTCGACATCGAACGGAAGTCCGTCACGGGGGTCTCCCGTCCAACATCGTCCCCGATATTTGACACTTGACCTGCCTCTATCACACGATCAACGAATAGATTTCGTCGACCCACCCGTAGAATTCCGGTTCCTTCCGGTTCCGTGGCCGCGGTAGGTCGATCTCCAACTCGGCGACCAGCCGCCCGGGTCGGCTCGAGAGGACGATTACGCGATCGGCGAGGTAGACCGCTTCCTCGATCGAGTGGGTGACCATGAGCACGGCTTCCGGCGGGAGATCCGGGTTCTCCCACAGTTGCAGGATCTCGTCCCGCAGGTTCTGTGCGGTGAGGGGGTCCAGGGACGAGAACGGCTCGTCCATGCAGAGGAGTAGCGGCTCGATTGCGAGGGCGCGCGCCAGCCCAACCCGCTGCTTCATCCCCCCGCTCAGTTCACGAGGGAACGCGTTCTCGAAGCCGGTGAGACCGACCGCATCGATGAACTTGCGCGCACGGGCGTGACGCTCTTCGGGAGGCCGCCCTTGGGCTTCGAGCCCGAGCTCGACGTTCTGCGTCACGGTGAGCCACGGGAAGAGGGCAAAGGACTGGAAGACCATCGCGACCTGCGGGTTATCCGCGCGGATGGGGGAACCCTCGAACAACACCTGGCCCGTCGTGGAAGCCTCAAGCCCCACGATGATGCGCAGCAGCGTCGACTTCCCGCATCCGGAGGGCCCGACGACGCAAACGAAGTCCCGTTCGGCGAGTTCGAACCGAACGAGGTCGAGGACCTTGAACTCCTTCCCGTTCTCGAAGTACGACTTCGTCACGTTCTTCACTTCGAGAAGGGGGGCTTCCATCCTCAAATCTCCACGCGGTACTTCACCGCGGCGCGCTTGTACAGCGGCCGCCAGAGGAGCTTGTTCATCGCGAGAACGATCACGATCATCATCAGGATCGTGAGGAGGATCATCTCGTTATTCGGCGGGACGCTGAACGTCGAGATGTCGAGGAGATAGCCGAGGCCGCTCACATGCGGCGGCGGACGGAGGAAGGGGATGTACTCGGACACGATCAAGGCGTTCCATCCGGCGCCCCAGGCCGTGATGCTCCCGGTGAGGAGGGATGGGACCATCGCCGGGAACAGGACCCGACGCCAATACGTCCTCCCGCGGAGGCCGAACGATCGCGCGGCCTCATGGAGATCCCCCGGGATGGCCCGAACCCCCGCGATCAGGTTAAACAACAGGTACCATTGCATGCTGAACAACGCGATGAGGATGGCGGAGAGCTCGGCCGCGGGTCCCAGCGTCGCGGTGACCAACAACGCGAATCCAACGATAATCGGCAAGAGGGCCGTCGCCGGGAGGGACGCGGCGACCTCGAGCACGGGGGTGACGTATCGGGATCCGCGGGGGCTGCGTCCGATCCAGGCGGCCAACGGGATCGTCCAGGCAAGCGAGATGCCATACGCGATGGAGAGTCGTACGAACGAGGACGCTGCCGCGAGAGGCAGTTCCGAGGCGCCGGCGGGAAGCGGGCCCAGGAACAGCCGGGCGAGCCCAATGAGACCTGCGACCACGACAAGGGCGAAGACTGCGCCGAAAAGGGCCAGGTCCAAGATTCGGATATCCCGGAGCACGCGCGGATGGGCGGAATACGTGCGGTCGAGGCGCACGGAGGCCCGACGGTACTTCGTCACGACCGGCTGGACGCTCGTCAAGAACGTCCGGCGCAACCGCGGAAATCGGGGGAGCCAACGGAATCGCTCATAAGGCGATGGCACCCGCGGGACTTCTCGCCCCGTGGTCTCCATCCGAAACCGCTCGGACCAGACGCCCAGGGGACGCCAGAGGAAGGTGTCGAGTGCCACGACAACCGCGGCGAGGACCCCGATTCCAATCGCGATGCCGGCGTTGTCGCCGACGAGCCCCGCATTCGCGATGAAGGAACCGAGTCCGGGTCGGGTGTACGTCCCCCCGAAGGCGGTGAACGTTTCGCTTGCGACCAGGAAGAACCAGCCGTTGCTCCACGACAGAATCGAGTTGTACACGAGTTTCGGGATCGCGGCGGGAAAGGCGAGGTGACGAAATCGGAGCATCCCGCGAAGGCCGAAGCTCGCCGCCGCGGCCTCGAGGTCCACGGGGATCGTCGTCAGGGCCTCGTAGACCCCGAACGCCATGTTCCAAGCCATGCTCGTGAAAATCAGGAAGACGACCGCGAGCTCGATCCCAACCGGGCTGCCTTGGAACGTCGCGACGAAGAACACGAGCGCGGCCGGGAAGAAGCCGAGGATCGGGACGGACTGCAAGACATCGAGGACCGGCAGCATGATCACGGCGGCTTTCTTGTTCGTCGCGGCGGTCGCGCCGTACGTGATCGCGAAGACGAGGG
>VBMG01000079.1 GCA_005878485.1 Methanobacteriota archaeon
AGCACGACGTCGAGTTTGAGCGGCAGGCGGCCGCGGCGTATGCCAACGCCGCTTTCACCCCAGACGAGATTTGGTGGTGGGATCTGTTCTCTCCACGTCGTCGATTTCTTGACGAGGCCCCCACATATGGCTCCGATAGCGCGAAAAACGCTGCCCGGTGGTTGCTTGAGGAAGGCGTCTACGCGATGGGGCTCTCTCCGGGGAGGGCAAGATATCAGGCCGCGAGGGAAAGGGCTGCAAATCTAGGCATCCGAGCACCTCCGGGACTCATTCAGGCGATGCGAGCAAAGGAAGGGTCGAATATCGTACCTTTTGTTGCGCGAGCCCAGCATGGATCCGTGAAGAGGGAGTGGCAGGTAGCGCCTTGGTTCGTAGCCGAACTCGCTGTGGCGTGTGCCGTGGTCGATTCGTCACGTGGGATTCTGTTCGTGGTCTACCCCGATGATGACCAGAAGGTTGCGGCTTACGACGTAAGCTTTCCAAACCTTGACTCGATTAGGCGAATCATCACGCAGGCAGCCAGTGAAATCCGGGTAGCAGAGAAGGCCAAGAACCCTAATCTTGTTCCAAAGTGCCCGGCTTTCATGTGGGGCGGATGTTCCTCAAAATGCCTGTGCCGAGGCGCGACATGATCAACGGATCACGCATGCTCTCGCGACGAGGCGTCGTCCCATGCCTGCCATAGCATTTGACTCGAAGGAGTTCCACTCCGGGGTACACATGCCCTTTTTTGCACCAATTGGTCTCGCCGTCGAGACGCGGGAAGGTGGACGGTTCAAGACCGCCTACGATACTGCGATGCAAGCGGCTTTCGAGAAGCGAAAAGCCCTTCGCCGGCGGCGTGCCTACTCTTTCGCGACTTTGGTCGATTTCTTCGGCGAGAATGCATCGAAGATTGCGGATAAGTTTTTGGAGATAGTCGTGGACGAGGTCAGCCACGTCTGGTTTTTCCACACCCAGGTCAGTGCGGTTAACACTCCGTTCATATACAGCCGTGGAAAGAAACGGGCATTGCCGCCGCTCGACTACATGAAGCTTCACAGCCAATCGTATCCATCCTGGTGCGCGTGGCTATGGTCGAGAGAAGCTGGGCGACCTTCGACTGCGATTCTTCTCGATGCGTTCCAGGGAGCAGAGACTAACGCCTGGAACGAGCTGAAGTTACATCGCCCTCTCGTCTTTCACAAGGGCGATGAGGTAAATCCGCTGATCTCCACGGCGGACGTGCTACTCGCGAGAGCCGGTGAAGCTCTCAAGGATCGAAGTCTCAGAGACTCCGTAATCGAGAAAGTCCTCGAAGACATGGGATTCCCAGGAACGTCGATGTTCATCGGACAGCCCCACTACCGAGACATAACCGAGATTAGCCCACTCCCAATTAGCATCAGGGACTATGTTTACCACCCCATGATGTTTATCCTTCACGAGGACAGGCCAAGAGGGGTCGACTGGGACGAGTGGGATCGTCAGCGCTTTCTTGCAGAGGTGACGGACGTCCCCGTGAATTCCGCTTTCGACAACAACACAGGATTCAAGGCCTTCGATCTTGATCAGGACGGAACTCTTCTTAACCCAAGGAAAGACCTCATATTCCTCTACGGTCCGGATGGAGAGGCGAAAAAAGAGAAACTCAAGACGTTGTACCGAATAGATGAGGCCAACTTCCGCGAGATTGTTTGAACCGCTTGGAAGGTATGATATATGGTGCCAAGAGCAGCCCCGGTGGGGACCACCCTCCAAGTGCGATAAACAAGCTCGACTTATTTAAGCCTCTCGAATTGGTTGTCCGGTTCCGCAACCTGCGTCCCGGGCGATCTTCGAGCTTCCTTGAGCACCTGGCGAGCCGCAGTACGAAGACGGGCGGCCACGCGGTTAACTTGCTCTTCAGGCATGTCGAACATCGCGTCCGCCAGGGCACGTTCGAGGTCGGTTACGAAGTTCTCCCGCTCGCGCACAATAGCCTTGGCGGAAAGCGCTAGCCCTGCTTGTCTGAAGGTATGAGCTGCAAGAGTTTTCAGGATCGTGAACCGAAAGCGCGCATCGCCTTCCGGAGCCTTCTCATAGACTTCCCAGAGTTCCCGACGGATGTTGTCGAGGTCTTCAAGCACGGCGTTGGTAACATCAGGTTTCTTTGTCATGAGGTAACACCCAAAGGACATCTCATCTCCGGCCAAGAATCTAGGCAAGGGAGGCGCGCGCTGCGCCGCATCGCGTGGGAGGAAGGTGACGGCAGGGATCGGATCGCTTCAGGAAAACCTTAGGAGATGGTTTCCATCCCGCAAACTCTTTTAGGACCAGGTACTATGCCCCGTGATTTCCGACTCTCCGCGGGGCTCTAGGCTTGTTACATAAGGTACGCACGGTAGCCACGAAGGACGAGGTCCTCGGCCTGATGGAGCCCCTCGTCCGAGACTGGTTCGCGTCCAAGTTCAAGGGGCTGACCGAGCCACAGGCCTACGCGGTGCCGCTCATCCACGACGGCAAGAGCGTGCTCGTCTCTTCGCCGACGGGGAGCGGCAAGACCCTCACGGCGTTCCTCTCGATTATCAACGAGCTGTATGCGAAGCAGCTCCGGGGTGAACTCGAGGAGCGGATCTATTGCTTGTACGTCTCGCCCCTGAAGGCCCTCGCGAACGACATCCACCGCAACCTCGAGGAACCGCTTCGGGAGCTCACGGAGCTCGCGCAGCGGGAAGGGAAGCCGGTGCCCGCGATCCGGGTCGGCGTCCGCTCCGGGGACACGTCCCCGCAGGAACGCCAGCGGCAGGTGCGTCGGCCGCCCCACATCTTCATTACGACCCCGGAAAGCATCGCGATCATCCTCAGTACGCCGAAGTTCCGCGAGCACTTCGCGAACGTCGAGTGGGTCATCCTCGATGAGATCCACGAGGTCTGCTCCTCGAAGCGCGGCTCCCTCCTGTCGATCTGCCTCGAGCGGTTACGCGAGCAGACCGGGCGGGATTTCGTACGGATCGGCCTCAGCGCGACGATTGCCCCGATCGAGGAGGAAGCGAAGTTCCTCGCGGGCTATGCCAACGGGAAGGTCCGGGACATGCACATCGTCGAGGTCGACACGCGCAAGTCGCTCGACCTTGCGGTCCTGTGCCCCGTCCGGGACATGACCGCGGTACCGATGGAAGTCGCGAACGCCCGGATGTACGATGTCCTCAGCGACTTGATCGACCAGCATCGCACCACTTTGATCTTCACGAACACGCGGAGCGGGACGGAGCACGTCTCGTTCAAGCTGAAGGAACGAGGCGTCGAGGACCTTGAGGCCCACCACGGCTCCTTGTCGAAGGTCACGCGCCTCGACGTGGAGCAGAAGCTGAAGGACGGCCTGCTCAAGGCCGCGGTCTCCTCCACGTCCCTCGAGCTCGGGATCGACATCGGGTACATCGACCTCGTCGTGCAGATCGGCTCCCCGAAGTCCGTCGCGAAAGGCCTGCAGCGGATCGGCCGAGCGGGCCACGCATACGGCGACACCGCAGTCGGCCGGATGATCGCGTTCGAGCCGTGGGACCTCATGGAATGTGCGACCTTGGCGAAGGCCGCGTACGACGGCCGCATCGATCGGGTGGACATCCCCGGCAATCCCCTGGACGTCCTCGCGCAGGCGCTCGTCGCGATGTCCCTTGAGAAACGGTGGGACGTGGACGAGGCCTACGAGCTCGTGCGGCGGTCGTACAGCTTCCACGATCTCCCGAAGAAAGACTTCCTCGCGGTGCTGGACTACCTCTCCTCCCGAAATCCGGACATCAAAGTCTTCGCGAAAATCTGGTTCGACGAGGAGGAAGGCCGGATCGGCAAGAAGAAAGGCACCCGGATGATCTACTACACGAACGTCGGGACGATCCCGGAGGAAGGGACGTACCACGTCTTCTCGGAACGCGGCTCTCCGCTTGGCGAACTGAGCGAAAAATTCGTGGAGTACCTGAGCCCCAGCGACATCTTCGTCCTCGGCGGCCGCACGTACCAGTTCGTCCGCGCGCGCGGGACGTCCGTGTACGTGAAGGACGCGTCCGGCCGGCGGCCCACGGTGCCCTCGTGGACCGGCGAGATGCTCCCGCGGTCGTTCGACTTGTCGATCGAGGTCGGCGAATTCCGGCGCGACCTCGCGGCCAAGATCGGGAAGGACGGGGAGAAGGCCGCCAAGGAGTGGTTGATGGAAGAGTACCGCGTCGACGCGGGCTCCGCGCAGTCGCTCGTTTCGTACACCATGGAGCAGGTGGCCCTCATCCCCACTCTGCCGACGGACCGCCAGGTCCTCCTCGAGGGCTACCTCGACGTGAAGGGCAACCGGAACGTCATCTTCCATTTCCCCTTCGGGCGGCGTGTGAACGACGCACTGAGCCGCGCGTACGCCTTCGCGATCACGGAGGCGCACCACACGAACGTCCGCGTGAGCGTGACGGACGACAACTTCATGATCACGGTCCCGCGGCGGATCGAACTGACCGGGCTCGCCAAGCTCGTCACGAGCGAGAACCTCGAGGACTACCTGCGCCGAGCGATCCGGAACACGGAGCTGTTCAAGCAGCGATTCCGGCACTGCGCGACGCGGTCGTTCATGATCCTCCGGAACTACAAGGGCCGCGAGGTCTCGATCGGACGCCAGCAGCTCCGCTCCCAGCGGGTGCTCGACTGGCTCCACGAGATTGAAGACTTCCCGGTGGTCAAGGAGACGTACAACGAGATCCTCCACATGGTCATGGATCTGGACCACGCACGCGAGGTGCTCCGGCGCATCGAGGCGGGGGACATCGCGGTCGTCGAGAGCGACTTCGCGAGCCTACCCTCGCCGTTCG
>VBMG01000080.1 GCA_005878485.1 Methanobacteriota archaeon
TTCATGATGAAGGCCTCGAGCGAGAAGTGCGCGAACGCCAGGGAAAGTGGGTCGTCTCCCGCGAAGAGGGGTGGGGAGGGAAGGCCGCGGACGGCCTTCGTGCCGCCCGTGGTTCAATCATCGCGTTCCTTGACGACGACGACCTCTTCCATCCTCGTAGGCTCTACGAAATCCGACGTGAGTTCGAAGAGGATCCCAACCTCGGGTTCTTCCACAACGCTCAAGTAACGTTTCGGGACGGAGAGCCTCCGCCATTCCGTTCACCGCTTCCTAGAGCAGACCGGTTTCGGATTCCGCCCGCACTTCGGGAGACCTTGGATTGTCAGACGATTTGGAACCGAGGGGCGGGATACAACGCAAGTTCCATCGTAGTACGGCGCAGCCTCCTCGAGCCGTACATCGGGGAGCTTGGCGGAATCAAGATGTCCGGCCCCCCATACTTGTTCTATAGAGCTTGGTGCTCTTCCGCGGCGCTCGTGATTGATCGTCGACCGCTCACGGCCGTTCGGTTTCATTCCGAGAACGCGACACCGACACGCATCCAGGGCAGACGTGCACGGTTTGCTCGCCTGGCTTCAATCTCACCCGACCTCTCCGCCGACGCAAAGAAGATCCTCTCGTTCCTTCCTCCCGAAGTGTGGGCCGTCCCCGTCCGGCAGATGTCTTCGATGGCGGAAATCATAGCCGCAGCCAAAGATGAGGGAGAGTCCACACATCGCGTTGCGCGCGCGGCCCTGGAGCTCCTTCGCCGGCGCAAGACGTGGCTCCCTCGGTGGACGTTAGTGTCCTTGGCGCTTGTCCGTCTCGGCTCCCGCCGCTGGGCTCGAGCGGCACTCAATTGGCTGACGATTCCCGCGTAACCGCGCGGGTCCACGTTGACTTCAAGTGCGCGAACCAGGGCCGTCGAGCCATTTAGCCTGTCCCGATAGGGAGGTTCATAATCCCACCCCACAACCACTCCTCGTTCGGGTCTACTTCACGCGATAGCTTCTGCATTTGTTTCCGTCGTGCAACGCTGCATACCTCAGGCGAACATGAGATGTCCGCGCCGAGAGGCGGTCTTGGCGGCGAATCATTGGGAAATTGACATGAGCCCAATAGACAGCGTCTACATCAGACCGCGTGCCCGACGTCTCCTAGAAAGTCGGAATACGATCGCGATGCCAGCGACACTTACGGACGCCACAACGACCGCTACGATTGGCGACAGCAGAACCGGCGCTCCGGATGAAGGCGCGCGCGAGTAGTGCCAAGTGTCTGCCAATAGACCGGTGTTTCCCAAACCACTGAAGACGACGAGGACGTTGTTGGCGAGATCGAATCCACCGGCGGCTGCGTACCGCGGTGGCGGGGAGCGCGCGGGGGTCAGGTTGACCCAGGCGTCGCTCGTGACGTCGAAAGCCCACAGATCGTCCAGGATTGTGTTTCCGAAGCCTCCGTTGAGGAAGACCAGGTTGGTAGCCGGGTCGAATGAGAAGATTGGGTAGTCGCGAGCGCTGGGTCCTCCAATGATGGACAGGGGTTTCCACACGTTGGAACTCCATCTGTACGTCCACGCGTCCGCGAGGTGGTGGTTAGGAGGGTTGGGTCCACTGTAGTCATTTCCCCCGAACAGGATGAACCGGTCTTGGATTTCAACGTAGACCATTCGCCCGTCCGCGCGCGGAGAGGGCTCGACGGCGGCTGGCCGAGGGAACCAACTGTCGTTGCTAGGCGCATAGGCCCAGACATCCCCTAGGTAGTCCGTGCCGTTGAACCCACCGACGAGCAGGACCGCGTCCGCCAACGGGCCGTAGGCTACCTCGGAGTCGGAGCGGGGCGGCGGGGAGACAGCTGGATGGCGTTCCGTCCACGTCGCGCTCTCGAGAGAGAACACCCAGGTGTCGGCGAGCCGGATGTAGGTCCCGTTCGGGAGTTCGTGCCAACCGCCAAAAAGAATGAAGATGTTCGCTCGCTCGTCGTAGACGAACATTTCGTCGCCGCGACCGAGCGGGCTAATGTCCGGATGGAGTTGAGTCCACGTCCGGTTGCCGGGATCGTAGACCCAGGTGCCGTTCAAGCCCGCGACGGCGTCCCACCCCCCAAAGAGGACGAACCGATGCGCTTTCGAGCTGTAAGCCATCATCTCACCCGCCATAGCCGGAGGTGAAGGGGAAGGGGACACGTCCGTCCATCCCGGCGAGACGGTGATGGCGAGTTCGCTCAGGGGCGTCGAGGATGATGACGGGCGGATGGCGAGGAATGCGCCGCAGACCAGTCCAGCCACCACCACGCCCACGGAGAGCCTTTGTGAGACGCTGAGCATCTTGCTCCGCCTTCAGTCTAGAGTCCGCCTGCTCCGTATAGTTCGTCGATGAGTTCGCGCGTCCGCCGGATATCGTACCCGGCCCTGGCCACGATCCGGTCCCGGGTGATGATCTTTCGGACGCCGATGAGCGGGCGGGAAAGGAAGAACAAGTACGAATACCTCTTCGTGGTCAGCGAAATCAACACGCCATTACGTTCGGCCAGCACCCTGATTGTATGGTTCTCCGAGATGACCTTGTTTTCCCGAGGAGATTCCACAATGTCATTCATTCGAACGCCTTTCGGTACCCCTCGCGAAGTTCGTCGTACAGGATTGACTCAGTAGCGTAACGGTCCGGTCGGATCACCGTGCGGAAGCATTCCTTGTCGCGCCTTGCCCGCCGCAGACCTGCGTTGCGGACAATTCCCGCGAGCCAAAGGTACGGACCTAGTACAAGAAAAGCGGCGGCATTCGCGACTGTACCGGCTGCAGGGCTTCTCCCCATAGTAGCTTCATCCGCTGCTCCGGCCTCTCGGAGTCGCATGGCGTACAGCTCCGGGAACACAGTCTCCATCCAGCGAGCCGACGCCAGGAGATGACTGTACAGCCGGCTGCCTCGCAAGATGACGAGATTGAGAGCCTCCCGGGCGAACAGGGGTTCCCGAGTTGTTCGGAAGGTCTGTTCGCAGTCGGCTCGCTCGACAATACGATTGAAGCAATAGACGGGAGAGCTGCTGGATCGGAGTCGCAGAAGGCGGGCCGTGGCCATCGCGAGGAGGAGCGAAATCCATAGCCGGCGCCGCTCCGCCACGAGAAAGAAATCGAGATCATCTTCCGCTTTTGCGCCGGTGTAGGCGGTCGAGCCAGAGATTCCTGCGAGCTCAATCCACGGGCAAAAGCGTCCCAGCGTCCGTAGGAACTCGTCGGCCTGGGCAAGGCGAGCATGGGCGAGGATTCGTTGAGATTGTCGACTTTCTGCCAGATCCTCCTTGCCACGCAACGTAATCTCACCCTGCACTTCCGTGAGCAGGCGCGAGAGTCGGTCGTCGGTCGTCAGAAACTGCTTCAGTACACCGCGGGTCGGAAATCGGTTGCCCGGCATCAGCGACCGGAGTTCATCAACTGAAATGGTGCTTCCGTTGGAGACCGCGGTCCCAACGAGGAACGTAATACGTTCCCGGATGTCCGGAAGGATCGGTTCGATCGGTTGGGATGACAGCCTCGCGGGAGCCGCCGGCTCTTGCGGGCTTGATCGCGTCGCAAGCGTGCGCCACTCACCCCCGTTCGCGGGCCTATCCCGCCGGCCTACTTGACGAGTTTCCCGAATTCGACCGGTTCCCCAAGATTTCTGCGAGAAGCAGGAGTCGCTGCACGCGTTCTCCGACAGGAGGATATCGACTGAACAGACCGGTTCCCGGCCCGAAGATGCTGAGGCCCCAGGCGGACTGAGCCGGAGGGGCGCGATCGACGAGTTTCAGGAGTGCAGACGCAAGAGTCGCCGGCTTTCCGGTGGTCCGTCCGCTTGCTTCGTCCGCTAGGTATTCACGCTCGCGGTGCACGGCGGGATCGAAGAACTTGCTGAACGGGTCGAAGAAGAGTATCCGAGACAAGACCCGCGAGAAGACCTTGAATTCGGCGTCATGATGTTTGAGGTGCATTAGCTCATGCGCCACGACGGGCTCAATTTCGTCCCTTTCAAGAAGCGCGAGCAGACCGCTGGAAACGAGGATGGTTTGATGTGCTCCTCCGACCGCCATCGCGAGCGCATCGTTTGACTCCACGATTCGGACTCTCACTCCGGGCACGCGCTCGAATTTCCCGAGCAGGTCCACATACTGTTGCAGCCACGTCTCGTTCGGTGCCGGGTTCCGTGGAGTGAACTTCCTTATGACTGCCGCGTTCCCGTACCGCCAGACGAGCAGGGAGATGATTGCGGACGCGGCCAGCCCCCCGACAACCGCACCGAATACTGCGAACGAAACCCCGTTCCGGGCATAGGCGACCATGCGGGCTTGGGAGACACAGAGCACAAACGACGCTCCCACAAAGGCCCAGAAGAAGATCGAAAGTGCGTACAGTCCTGTGAGCAGACTAACGCGCAATTTCGGGTTCTGAGCGTTTGTCACGAACACGTACAAGAGCGTCCCGATTGAAGCGACGCACACTGCGAGGACACTGAGCGATAGCGGTGAAAGCCAGTACGCCTCGAGGGCTTCTCCGATCACATGAAGAAGATCAGCCATCCCGCTTCTCCTTCGACCGCCGTTTATCCACCTGCGACTTCAAGCTGGCCAGCTGTGCCTCGTCGACCGGACCCGGGTTCTCTAAGACATAGGAAACGGCCGCTCCTCCGAACGTATCGACCACACGATCGAGCATCGCGGCCATCGCCTTCCGGTACGCCCGGCCCTC
>VBMG01000081.1 GCA_005878485.1 Methanobacteriota archaeon
TCCTCGCGGGCCACCTCGACCTTCGGCCCCGCGGGGATCTCCCGAACCCCGCGCCCGGGGAAGTCCGGATGGAGCGGCGCCTTCACGCGTTCGACCGGCGGCAGGCTCGCGATCTCAATCGGGATCGGGTCGGGCACGAAGAAGTACCGGTTCGAGTCCTTGTCGATCATCTTGCGGTTTTCCGCGTACAATGTCTCCGCCGCCACCTCGATGTCGTTCAGGCTGAGGCCGAACGACAGCACGAATTCTCGCAGGGCGGCGGGCCGAATCCCGCGGCGTCGGAGGGACTGGAGCGTCCACGTGCGCGGATCGTCGATCCCGGTGAGCCGGCCTTCCGCGATCTCCCGCCGGTACCGGGACTTCGAAAGCTCGAGGTCTTTGAACCGCAAAATCCCAAAATGGACGAACCGGGGACGTCGGTCGACCTGCAGGATGTCCCAAATCCGCGTCTCCATCTGGTACTCCATGACGAGGTCCTTCCCCCGCAAGACGTGCGTCACCCCCAGGAGGGTGTCGTCCACAGCCCATGAGAATTCGAGCATCCGCCACACCCGGTAGCGCGTGCCGACCCGCGGATGCTCCCGTTCCGCGATGCGGAACAAGACACGGTCCCGGAACGCGGGATTCGGATCCGCCATGTCCGTCTTCAGGCGCATCACGGCCTCGCCCTCGCCGTACTCGCCGGCGAGCATCGCCTTCCACATCGCGATCGTCTCGTCGACGTCCTGCACGCGGTGCACGCATGCCCGCATCGCCTCGCGGTTCTTCCGCAGCGTCTCCGCGTCGCACTCGCACACGTACGCCTCGCCTGTCGCCAGGAGTCGCTCCGCCCACTCGTAGTGCAGCGGAATCCGGTCGCTCTTGTAGAGGACCTCGTGGTACTCGACCCCGGCCCAGTCGAGCCCCTCCTTGACCTGATCGAACGCCTCGGGCAGCAGCGGCTTCTCCTCCGAGCCGATCGTGTCGTCGAACACGAGGAGCAGCTTCCCGTGGTAGCGCTTCGTGTAGGCGTCATTCAGGACGAAGGCCCGCGCGTTGCCGATGTGCAAGGGGCCGCTCGGATACGGCGCGAGCCGCAACAGGACCCGCCCGTCCGCCGCGTCGGGGAGGGGCGGGAGTTCCTTCGGGCCGGCCTCATGCCGGATTTTCTCCAGGAGTTCCGGCGCAATCGCGGCCAGCTCCGCACGTTGCATTTCGAGGCCGAGCTGGTTCACGTCCGCGACGACGCGCTCGACTTCCGCCGCCGCCTCCTGCGCCCGCGCCCGGAGGGACGGGTCGGCCGCGAGCATCTTGCCGAGGACCGCTTTCGCGTCCGCGTTGCCTTCGTGAAGGACCGCGTTCTGCAACGCGAACTTGCGCGCGGATTCGATGCCCACAATCGTCCGAAGGTCCGAGTTGTCTTAAGGCCTTCGGCGGCCGCCTCGAACGCGGGCGAGAAATTATAAGGTCCGAGGGGAACGTCTTCCGACGTGGGCCGGGGGTGGCGAGCGCTATCGCTCCGACAGCAGGCGGGCGTCGCGCTCCTCGTGTGGGCAATCGCGTTCGAGATCCTCGCGGTCGCCACCGCAATCCCCGGCGGGCCTTCCGCCGCCTTGACCGTCGACGATGCCTCTCCGATCGTCGGTCAAACCGTGCACTTCGATGCGTCGGGCAGCGTCGGTCACGACAACGGCCGCGGGCGGATCGTCTCGTACCGATTCGACTTCGGCGACGGGGCGGGCACCGTCGATCAGGTCCCGCCCACCGCAAGCCACGCATACACCAACGTCGGGGCGCGGCGGGCGACCGTCGTCGTCCGGGATGAGCGAGGGAACGAAGGACGAGCTCCGGTCACCGTCGACGTCCAGCCGAAGCCGCCTCCCACAGGACAGGCACCGGATCTCGCGCCCGTGGCCGCCGCGACGAACCCTGCCAAACCGTCGGAAGGCGACCTCGTCACCCTCTCGATCACGGTCGTGAACCACGGCGAGGCCTCGGCGGAGTCGGCGACAATCGACGTCACGGATGAGCGGCCGAACGGCACGCCGGCCGCGATTGGTCAGACCCACCTCCTCGGGCCGCTCGCCCCCGGAGCGTCCGCCGTTGTGTACGCGCCATCGTTCATCGCCGTCGGGGTCGGGAACCACACGTTGCGAATCGTCGTCGGCAACGTGACTCCCGCGGAGACGTACTCGGAAGACAACGTGAAGACGTTCCGGATGCAAGTCGTCGCCGTCACCCGGCCGCCCCCGACCGGCGGCGAGTTCCCGTGGGCGACCGCCCTCCTCGTCCTCGGATTGGCCGCGGCCGGGGTGGCCGCCGTCCTCGTCGCAGCGTGGCTCCTCCTCACCCCTCGGGAGCCGCGATCTCTCGAGCCGCCGCCCGCGGAGCCCCCGGACGAATCGCCACCGCCGCTCCGACCGCCGTGACTCCGACGGAATCGTCCGAACCGAAACGCCGTGCCGCCGCAACGGATAAAAGACGTTCGGGTCCTTCCGACGCAGGAGGTCCCTCCATGGCAATCCGCTCGTGGCTCGATCGCTTCGCCGCCGATGTCGTCCGGGTCGAGAACCCGACGAGCCGCGAAATCGACTGCACGCGCATCTTGCTCAGCCATCCGCGTCAGCCGGTCCACTTCACGAAACTGGAGGGGGGCGAGGCCGTCGGCAACCTGTGGTCCACCCGGGACCGCGTCGCGGCCTCCCTCGCGATCCCGAAAGAGCAGCTCCTCCCGAAACTCATGGAAGCCCAGGTTCGCCCGACGGACGCCCGCGTCGTCGAGAGCGCCCCGTTCCTCGCCCAAAGCACGACCGATGTGGACCTGCGTTCGCTGCCGATTCCGAAGCTCTTCCCGCGAGACGCGGGCCGGTACGTCACGGCAGGGGTCTGGGTGGCGGAGTGGAACGGCGCCCGGAACCTCTCGTTCCACCGGATCCTGGTCCTGGACAAGAATCGGGGCGCATGTCGCATCGTGCCCCGGCACCTTCGCCACATGTACAATGAATCGATGAAGGCGGGCGAGGAACTGAAGGTCGCCGTGTGCATCGGCCTCGATCCATGGAACCTCCTCGCCGGCGGGACGTCCGTGGAGTACGGGGTGGACGAAAGCCGGATCGCCTCGGCGCTGACCCAATCGTGCCTGGGGAAGCCCGTCGAGATGGTCCGAATCAAGAACGGCCTTACGGTGCCGGCGGAAGCCGAGTACGTCCTGGAGGGCCGACTCATCAACGAGACCCACGAGGAGGGGCCGTTCGTCGACGCCGTCCGCACGTACGATCGCGTGCGGAAGGAGCCCGTCCTCGTCGTCGATCGGATGTACCGTCGGAAGGACGCCATCTTCCATATCATCGTCGGCGGGCTCGACGAACACTTCATGTTCATGGGGATGCCGCGGGAGCCCGTGATCTACCAAGCGGTCGCGCGCGCGGTGCCTCACGTGAAGGCGGTCCGCCTCACGGAAGGCGGCTGCGCATGGCTCCACGGGGTCGTCTCGATTCGGAAGCAACACCAGGGCGACGGCAAGAACGCCATCATGGCGGCATTCGGCGCCCACACCTCGATGAAGCAGGTCGTGATCGTGGACGAGGACGTCGACGTGTTCGACGACCGCGACGTCGAATGGGCGATCGCGACGCGGTTCCAGGCGGACCGGGGACTCGTCGTGCTGCACGACGTCCGCGGCTCCTCGATCGATCCGAGCGCGCGGGACGGCTTCACCTCGAAGATGGGCATCGACGCGACGCGCCCGATGGGAGCGGACCCGACGATGTTCGACAAGGCGACGTTGTGAAGCCGGCTCCCTGAGTGGAACCGCTGAAAATCGGGTGTGAAGGTTCAAATAAACGCCGTCTCCGTCGGCGAACGATGCGGGCGGCGATCCCCCTCCTCCTCGCCGTGTTCCTCGTGGCGCCCGCCGCGCTCGCCTTCGGCCGAGGCCCCGAATTGCACTGGGATCAGCCCGCGGGCGCCCAAGCCCAGCTCACCCCGCCGCAACCCGGCAAGCAGACGTGGCCGAGAGGAGCGAACCGCGGCGTTCCTCTGCCGGCGCCCTCTCCCATGCAGACCACGGGGACGGTTCGGGTCCTGGTCCTCCTTGTCGACTTCCAGGATGTTCCGCCGGCGGCCGCCCATACCGGGGCATACTTCGACAGCTTCTACAACAACGCTTCTGCAGGCGCCAAATCGTTCCGTGCGTACTACTCGGAGGTATCGCTCGGCGCGCTCACGGTCCAGGCGACCGTCATTCCGACCTGGTTCCACAGCGCCCATCCGATGTCGTACTACGGCGCGGACGGCTCCCGCCCTCCCGACGACGCGAACGGCCCGATTTACCGCCTCGTGACCGAGACGGTGCGGCTCGCGAACTCGACCGTCAACTTCGCGGCCTTCGACGCGAACGGGGACGGCGTCGTGGACCACCTCACGGTCATCCATGCGGGGGCCGGCCAGGAAAGCGGCGGCAGCTCGGACCTGATTTGGTCCCACCGCTGGGCCGTCCTCGACGCAGACCCGTCGACCCCGGGCTCCCAGGCACTCATCGCGGACGGCGTGCAGATCTACGGGTACACGATGGAGAGCGAGGATTCT
>VBMG01000062.1 GCA_005878485.1 Methanobacteriota archaeon
GGATCACGCGCGCACGATCCGCGGGAAGGTACTCCCATCGGACGTACGCCGCGAAGTCGGGATCGCGGATACGGTCGCTCACAATGTCGCTGGCGTGGATGGTTGGATACGTGCTTCCGAACATGTCAGAGAGAAAGACGCGGTGGGTGAGGGATTTTCACCCGCCATAGACGGCCGTCATACGACGGGCGACGAGACACCCTCCCCATGGATGATCCAGCGAGGTCACCGTTTTCGGCGCGTCCGCCGCGGTGCGATCCGGGCTCGAATCTTGCGGATCAACTCGGGCGTCTCGGGGAACCGCATCGCCTTGTCGAGGGAAAACACGAGGTCGCCGTCGACTTCGACATCGTAGATGCCGCGGTCGCCGGGGACCAGCCGCAGGTCCGAGAGCGCCTCGCCGAATTCCTTGAGGATCGCATCCGCGTCTTGCATCGCTTTCGGCTGATATCGGCAGGGGACGCAAAAACGAATGACGACCTCCGTCATCGGTCGTGGGGACGGGGGCCGTGCGATAAAAAGGTGAGCCGCCTCAGTCGCGGGCGGTGTCGTCGTGGCCGTGCACATCGAAGGCGGCGAAGCCGCGGAAGGAGTTCAGGAAGTACCGCAGCCGCGTCCCGAGGGAGCGCTTCGGGGGTTTGGGCGGCGTCGGCCGCGAAGCCTTCGCCGCGATTACGAGCCACCGTACATCCGGCGAGCCGTATTCCAAGCGGCCGTACTGGCGTAGGGTGAAGTTGCGGTTGCTGTCCGTCCAAATCTGTGTGTTGTTCGGTCCGATCAGGTACATGTCTTGTGCCTCGGACGGGAGAATATCGTCCGCAACGAACCTATTTGACCCGCCTTCGGCGGCCGTCGAATGACGGCAGTAGCTATATGGTCAAGGACCGTGATGGACAGCCCATGAGCCTCTGGGAGATCTCGTTCCGGACCCAGTACGACTACCCGTTCATCAAGATCTCGGCCCGCCACCCCGGCCTCCCGATTTCGATGTGGTGCATCTGGAACCGGGAACTCGTGCAGGTGCCGACCTTAAACGAAACCGTCCTCCAAGAGATCGAGAAGGAGATTCGAAAGGCAGGCAAATGCATCGACAGCTGGGCCGAAGCCGGCGAGTCTCGGATTTTCATGCTCAATTGCTCTTGCGCGAAATGGGACAGCCCCTGGAACATTTGGGAAGCCCATGAGGCGGTCGACGCGCCGCCCGCAATCTTCCAAGATGGCTGGGGCCACTTCCGGGTCATCGCGTTCGATGAAGTCCGGACACGGGACCTATTCCGGGACTTCAACAAGCGAGGGCCGACCGAACTGATTCGGAAGCGGGAGCTCCCGCTGAATGTCCTGCCGTCGACCGTCTGGGTGAACAGTCTTTTCGGCGACATGACGTCGAAGCAAATGGACGCGCTCTTGAAGGCGCACCGGTACGGGTACTACACCTCCCCGCGGGAGGTCACGACGGAGAACATCGCCCGCAGCCTCGGCATCAGCCGGTCCACCTATGAGGAGCACCTGAGAAAAGCGGAGAACCGAATCGTCGGCAACCTGATCCCGTACCTCCAGCTCTTCGCCGTCGGCGAGAAGAAGCCGGAAAAGATGCCCTTGAAAGAGACCCCGGTCGAGCCGACGATCGAGACGTAATCTCAGGGACCCGGCACCGTCGGGGGTTTCGGGCTCGCGGGTGAGGCGGCGGGAGGCGCCGCCGATGGAGTCGCCGCGGGAGCCGGCGTCGCCGGTTTCTCGGGAGGAGGCAGCGGCGCGCTGTGGCTTTGGCCGACGACCTTGCCTCGAACGACCGCGCCCTTGTCGACGAACAATCGCCCGCCTTCGTTGACGACGTCCCCTTGCACCATCCCGTAGACCTCGAGGTCGCCACCCGCGGCCTTCGCGGCTTTCGTGACGAGGCCGTGAAGCACCGCCTTGCCCGTGCGCTCCGCGAGGAGGTTCCCGGACACCATCCCGGTAACGTCGCATACGCTGTTGTCCCGGACGAACAAGTCGCCCCGCACCAAGCCGGTCATCGTCGTCGGCCGAGGCCCGATCACGACGACGGAACCTTCGAAGCGCTCATCGAGCACGCCACCCCGGAAGATGCGGACCATGGGATCTCGTACCGGCCCTGCTCCAAAGGGCCTGACTTACTTCAAAATTTCGACGGCTCGCAATGCGAGGCGATTGGCAGTCGAGCGGGATCGGCTCGAGCTGTGGGGCGCTATGGGGCTTTGGGCCGGCGGCTTCGTGCGCGCAACCACCACGCACCGACGAACACGGCGCCGGCACCTGCAATCGCAAGAGCCGATGGGATCAGATAGTCGGAGGTGAGGGGATTCCCGGTTGGGCCTCCTTGGGTGGAAGCGGTCACTCGGAGCTCCCAGGTTTCGGATTTCCCGAATGCCACGACGACTCCACTCGGATCCGATGTGAATGCGGCCCCCGGCGCGAACGGCGGGCCCGGATTCGATGGAATCGCGGTCCAGGCACCCGCGGCGATGTCGTACGACCATGTGTCCTGGTAGCATCCGGTCGTCGAACATCCGCCGTACATGATCGTCGCGTTCGCGGTGACCGCCATACCGAGTCCGTACCGGGCCGAAGGCTTGGCAACCGGACTGGAGGGCGCCCATACATAGGTGGTTGGATCGAGCACCCACGTGTCTCCGAACACGGAGCTCGAGGGGTAAAACGGATCAACCGGGGTTCCGCCGAATAGCACGATCCGCGAATCCAGCGGATCGTAGATGAGTCCCATCTCGGACCGGGCGGGCGGGGCGATCGGGCCCGTCACGTTGGTCCACGCGTCGGCTGGGGCATCATAAATCCAGGTGTCGTTCATACGGGGGCCGGTGTCTTCCGGGATGCCGAGTCCGCAACGGAAGTGATGACCGCCGAAGAGGACGATGCGCTGCGTCACCAGATCGTAGACCATCGATGCGTGCCATCGATAAGGCGGCGAACCGTGCGGGCTGACGTTCGTCCAAGTGTTGCGCACCGGGTCGTAGAGCCACGTGTCGTTCCCGGCGCAGATGGAGTGATCGCTCCGAACCCAAATCCCGCCGAACAAAACTACTTTGCCAACACCCGAATCGTACGCCATCGAAGCGCCCATCATCGGCGGAGGAGCTGATTGCGGAGAGAGCTGGGACCAATTCATCTCGTCCGAGCGATACCGCCATGTTTCGCTGGACTGGAGAGAGCCTCCGAAGAGGATGGATCCGTGGAGCGTGGGAACATACGCCATGGCTGGCACCGCGAAGGGCGCAGGAGCGTACGTGGGGCTGATGTTCGTCCAAGTGCCAGTGAGGCCCTGGGCCTGGGTTGGCAAGGGCGCGGTCCCTGCAAATTGAAGGTCTCCGGTCACGCCTACTGTGCTCGGCGAACTCGCCAGCGGGAGTAGAGCCAGGGACGAAGCGACGATGAGAAACGCTGCGCTCGTGATGACCCAAGCGAACGCGGGTTTCTTCGTGGCTTCCCTCAAGCAGACCATGGGCGGAGACGATACTTGGCCCTTTCCCAATTCAAGCTGCACCACCTCGATGGGACGGAGTCCGAACCGCGCCGTTGCATCCTCAGGCTCGACCAGCGGAGCTACTCGTGGCCCTGAAGCCACTTCTCCGCGTCGAGGGCCGCCATGCAGCCGAAGCCCGCGGCGGTCACCGCCTGCCGATAGCGGAAGTCGTGGACGTCACCGGCCGCAAAGACGCCGTCAACGGATGTGGCGGTCGAAAACCCGTCGTGCGGCCGCAGGACAATGTATCCTTTCTCCAACCTCAGTTGGTCACGCAGAACATCGGTCGCCGGCTCGTGGCCGATCGCGAGGAACAGCCCCCGGACTTTCAGGTCCGTAGTCTGCGCCGTCTTCACGTTCTTGATTCGCACGCCCTCGACCCGCTGGTCCCCGAGGACGTCGATCACCTCGGAGTCCCAGATGACCTTGATGTTTGGCGTCTTGAAGAGCCGGTCCTGCATGATCTTGCTCGCGCGGAACGCGTGTCGGCGATGGACGACGGTGACAGTCTTGCACAGTTTCGCCAAGTAGAGGCTCTCCTCCATCGCGGTGTCGCCGCCGCCGACCACGACGACGTCGAGGCCTTTGAAAAAGAATCCATCACACGTTGCGCAGGCGCTCACGCCGCGACCTTTGAGCCGATCCTCGTTCGGAAGCCCTAGGTACTTCGCATTCGCGCCGGTCGCGATGACTACCGACCGGCCCTCGTGCTCTCCCTCGGACGTCCAGACCCGGAACGGGCTCTTCGACAGGTCGACCTTCGTCACGTTGTCGTCCACGAAGTCTGCGCCGAATCGCACCGTCTGCTGGCGCCACAGTTCCATGAGTTCGGGGCCTTGCACGCCCTTCGGGAAGCCCGGATAGTTTTCGACGTCCGTCGTGATCATGAGCTGTCCACCCGCGACCGCGCCCGCGATCACGAGTGTCTTGAGGTTCGCGCGCGTCGCGTAGATCGCGGCGGTGAGGCCCGCGGGGCCGGAACCAAGGACGATGACGTCGTATGGGGGCATGCCGCAAATTGAAAGTCCCGGTCCCGCATAAGAGTTGTCCTGGCCCACGACCCGCAACCTAAAAGGGGCCGCGACCTTTCCTTCGGCGCGTGGCATCGGACCTCGATCGACTGTTCGCGCTCTTGCCAACGTTCGACCACCAAAAAGGGATTCAGCTTTTCGATCAGCTCGCGAAAGATCCTGCGAACGCAGCC
>VBMG01000063.1 GCA_005878485.1 Methanobacteriota archaeon
GGTCCTCGCGCACGCGACGGGCCTCGACGACGACCGAATCGCGCGATCATGGAAGGAGAAGGGAGACCTGGGGCTCGTCGCGGAGCAGGCGATCGTGGCGCGACGGCAGAAGCCGCTCGAATCGACGCCGCTGACGACCGCGAAGGTCTACGAACACCTCGACGCGATTGCTCGTGAGGCAGGGGAAGGGAGCCAAGATCGGAAGATCCGCCTCCTGTCAGACCTCCTCGGGAACGCGACGCCGCGCGAGGCAAAATACATCGTCCGGATGGTCGTCGGCCAGATGCGACTCGGCGTGGCCGACATGACGATCGTGGACGCGCTGGCATCGACCTTCGCGACGAAAGCGGATCGGGACCGGGTCGAACGGGCCTACAACGTCTCGTCAGACCTCGGCGAAGTCACCCGCGTCCTCGCGTCGAGGGGGATTGACGGACTCGAGGAGATTCACCTCAAGCCCTTCCGCCCGATCCGCGCGATGCTTGCGGAGCGCCTCGAAACCCTTGAAGAGATTTTCACGCGGATGGAGAAGGCCGCGCTCGAGTACAAGTACGACGGCCTGCGCGTGCAGGCCCACGTGTCGCCGAAGAAAATCGAACTCTTCTCCCGCCACCTCGAGAACACGACGGGACAGTTCCCGGAGATCGTCGAAGGCCTGCGGGCGGCGATTCACGAGCGCGCGGCGATCATTGAGGGCGAGGCCGTTCCCGTCGACCCGAACACGGGCGAGCGGAGACGAAGACCTGACGTCTCGCCCGTATACAGAACGCCGCAAGGCGCTGCAGGCGGTGCTGAAGCCGAACGAGTCGATTCGCCTTGCGACAATGCGCGTTACCGACGACGTGAAACAGGCCGAGGCATTCTTCGACGAGGCCCTTCAGGCGGGATGCGAGGGTCTCATGGCAAAAGCGCTCGATTCGACGTACGACGCGGGGGCCCGCGGGTATCAATGGATCAAGTTCAAGAAAGAATACAGTGCGGCCCTGAGCGACACGATTGACCTCGTGATCGTCGGTGCGTTCGCCGGTCGCGGGAAACGAGCGGGAACGTACGGGGCCCTCCTCATGGCCGCGTACGACGACGAGGGGGACGTCTTCCGGACCACCTGCAAGCTCGGGACGGGATTCGCGGACGAGATTCTCTTCGCGTTGCCCGACAAACTAAAGCGAGCGAAGCGGGACCGAAAACCCGCGCGGGTCGACTCGAAACTCGAGCCCGATGCTTGGTTCGAGCCGGAAACCGTCCTCGAGGTGCGCGGCGCGGAAATCACGGTGAGTCCGGTCCATACCGCGGCATGGAGCGCGGTCCGGGAAGGCGCGGGCCTTGCGGTTCGTTTCCCGCGCTTCACGGGGCGATGGAGAGACGACAAGGGACCCGAGGATGCGACGACCACGAAGGAGCTGCTCGAGATGTATCGCCTTCAGCTGAAGCAGGCGAAGAAGCCGCGAGCATGAGCTCAGGGTTGAACGAATCGGCGCAGGCCCACGAACTGGAGAAGGACTCGGTTGAGATCCGAAGGCCGGCGCAGCCGCACGGTGCCTCTGGGCACGGCTTCCTGCTCTTCGCCGGCAACTCGCGAGAGCCATGCGCACCCCATCCCAACCGCGGCTGCACCCACGAGATCGAGCGGGGAGTCTGAGACAAACAGGCTGCGATGCGCGGGCGCATTCATGCGGTCCATCGCCGCCTGGTACACCTTCGGGTTCGGCTTGTATGCCCGGACTTCCTCAGAGGTTGTAACGAAGTCGAAATACGGTTCAAGTCCCGTTTCCTCCATGAGACGACCGACGTCTTCCCGGTCCCCGTCGGTGACCGCAGCGATGCCGGCGGAAAGACGGCGAATCTCTACGAGCCACTCTTTAGTCACGCCTTCGCAGAGCCTGGCGTGGGCCTGCCACTCGTCCCAAGCGCGCCGTAACAGACGTCCGGCCTCAACCGCCTCGGCCGGAATTCCGCGGTCCCGAAGCAGACGGGTCAGCACGCGCGTCCCGACCTGTTCCTGCGTCTCGAACGGTTCGGTCTCTTTCCGCGGCAGTGATCGAGCCAACTCGAGGAACCAGGATTTCGCGAGGTCGGAGGCCCACAGGGCTCCGGTGGGATACTGATCGGCCACCAAACGGGCAAGGACCCGAATTGTATCTTTGAGATCCACAATTGTCTCCCCCAGATCGAAGAAGACAAACGGCTTCTCGGATGGCTTTGGGGTTTCCGTGATTTTCGACATGTACGACCACCAGGGACCTAGAGTGCGCGAGATCCTCGCTGCCGAAGGTACTCTTCGAGGGTAATTTCTGACCCCATCGACGCGACCAGCTTGTCAAAATCCTCGTTGGTGGCCCTGTTTAGCCAGCCGCGGAAATCGGATGCCCTCTGGAACTCGTCCCCGAACTTCCCTTTCAAAAGACCACGATAGTCCTGGCCGTCCATGATCGCACGAGCCGCGAGGGCTCCCGTGAGGACCGCATAGCGAAATCCGAATCCTGCGATGGCATCCTGAAATCCGCCCGCCTCGCCGACTAACAGGGAACCGCGGCGTTCCGCCGACTCGATTGGGTCGCGGACAAAATAGGCGCGACCATTAATCTTCGAGACCCAACGGCTCGTTCCGAGAATCGCTCGAATCCAGGGAATCTCGAAGGCAGCTTCTGTCATGGCCAAGAGCTTCTCGAATCGAAGTTCCCTCCACGACACGCTGTAAACCGAATGGAACCGGATCCCAGGAGTGATGACGAGATAACCGCCGGGAGCGGTGCCGTTGTCCAGGAGGGCATAGACCGTGTCAGGCTCCAAGTGACTGCCTTCCTCGGTGAAGGTATAACCCGCTCCGAGAATGTTGAACTGATCTCTCGGGGGGCCCGTCGCCACGATGTCCGCGTTCAACGGATCGTGTGTTCGACCGAAGTGGAACTTGACCCCGTTCTGCTTTGCGCGTGCGTAGAGCATCTGATCCACCGTGTAGTCCTCTCGACCTCGCATGAACAGGTAGTACGCCGGGCCGTGGAGCACGTTTCGGAACTTTGGAGAGAAGCGGATCGTTCGGCGAACCACCCCGAACGGCTCCAACTCGAAACCCTGCGTTCGGAGCTCGTGCAGCGCGTCGATGGCGCCGTAGTTCCGGATTCCCTCCGTGTGGGGGCCTGAACTCGGGAGCAGGCGCGTCTTCTTTTCGTAGACTTCCACAGATCGGCCCCCACGCGCTAATATGACGGCAGCGGTCAGGCCGGCGAGCCCCGCGCCAACAATCCGCACGGTACCCGGCACGTACCAGAATCTACTTATCCCAAAATAGTTTCATCTCCGCCGACGCGGCGACACGAAATGCCGCCTGCGCGCCCTGGGAATAGCGTGCCGGGTATTATCTAGCCAGAATATTATTCCGTCCCCAGAATAACGGCCCTCGGTGACTCCCCACGGTCGAGCTGACAGACATCCTCCGCCAGGCACCACTCGTCTCGGCTGCAGCCTGGTTCCTCCTCGCCATCCTTCAGGTCTATCGCGACCGATGGCACACATGGACAGAGACGTTCTTCCTCGCGGCTTGCTTCTTCGCGGGACTCTACGCCGTCAGCGATTGGCTGTTTTTCAATGCCGATCCTAGTCGCCCGGACCTCGCCCAGCTTGCCGCCATCGCCAGCCTATCCAGCTTGACACTCGCCGCCCTCTTCGTGTTACTTTTCACCTCTGTCTACCTCGATCGAATGAGACGGGCGTATTGGGGCTTCGCGGTAATCTCGGGCGCGGTCCTCCTCGCCGTGATGGCGAGTGTCGAGGGCGTCGTGGCGCCGCTCAATAGCGGAGACTTGTACCGGGCAGAGTTCCGCCCTCTATTGTTCGAAGTTTTCCTCGTGTATCTCGTGGTCTACGCCGGCGTCGGCAATTGGAACCTTTACCGCTTGTACAAGATCGTTCGGGAAACGAGCAAGCCGCTCGCGCGTCGCGCGGCTGGTCTGTTAATCACGTTTTCCCTCACGCTTGTGCTGGGCCTCATCACGAACGGCTTTCTGGAGGTTTCACCCCAATACGCGAGCGTGCCGCGTCCATTCTCGACGTTG
>VBMG01000064.1 GCA_005878485.1 Methanobacteriota archaeon
CTACTTAATTAAGGCCGTGTTCCTCACGTACGAAGATGGCACGCTGATCGGCTCGAAGGCGAGGCCCGGCGAGACGGCAATCGATCAAGACTTGTTCGGTGCCACTCTGGATGTCATTCAGAACTTCATGCGCACATCGTTTCCCATGCTACACGGCAAGTCCCTCAGCGCCATCGTCCAAGGACCATACGTCCTCGTCATGGAACGGGCGCGGTACGCGTACCTGACGGTCGTCCTCGAAGGTCAGGAGTCGGACCAACTGAGACGTCAGATGCGGGATCTCCTGCTCTCGTTCGAGGATCGCAATCGGGAGGTCTTGAGTCAGTGGCAAGGGATTCCGAGCCAGGCTCTGGGCACGGACGAAATGCTCTCCCAGTTCTTCGTCGAGGCGCCCTTTACCTAGCCGTTGCCGAGGGATGGACGGGACCGAGGGCCGACCCAGAAAACACCAGTGGAAACACAGGTCTGCCCCGTGCGAAACATTTGCGCACGACGGCATCGAAACGATTCGGGTCAACCCGGCTCAATCCGGGGCGCATCCTGCCCTTCAAGTCGGGAGGCGAACATGCTCACGCGAGGAACGGATGTTTCGGAAAGGAAGCGACTCGATCCGAACTCGACGGGCATTTGTGACCCTGACGGAGTACTTGCGCCGACAAGGTCCGGCCACCGCGGAAGACATCCTGGAACTCCTCCACCTCTCCCGCGCCGAGACCTATCAGTTCATCCACAAAGCGTTGAACCGAGGCTTGATCCGTGCCGTCGCCCACGTCCACTCGGACCGCAACCATCAGCCACGGGCTTGGGACATCGATTCCCCGAACCGCGAACTGCTGTGGCTCCGGCAAGAACGGATCCGCGGACGATTTTGCACGTGTGTTCCCACAGGCGCTGCGACACCGGGAGGCTCGTCGAGATGAGGACGGCTTCGTACCTCGTCATCTGGTGGATGTCTCAGGTACCCCACGCCGCGGTCTTCGAAAATCAGATTGCCGCG
>VBMG01000065.1 GCA_005878485.1 Methanobacteriota archaeon
ATTCAGCATGCGATCGCAATCAGCGCGATGGGGATCGTCCTCACGGCGTATCGCTGAGTCCAGGTCCTCGACGTTCATCGGGAGCGGGAAATCATGAAGGGCCACCGGCAAGGGACGGGATGGGGACCAGAGTACCGCATCACCGCGACGTTCCGCGTGCCGCTCGACTTCGCGTTCGCTTGGTGTACGGACTACACCCCGGGGGACGCGAAACTCGAGGGCGAGTCGTACCAGCGGAAGATCGTTGAGCGGGACGCTCGTCGCGTCATCTTCGAGGATCTCGAGGAAACGAAGGAGGGTTGGGGCTGGTCCCGCGAGATCGTCGCCCTGCGTCCCCCGAACCGGTGGCACATGGACGGCGTCGGGAACCATCGCGACGTGACGGCGGACTATCTGTTGACGCGTCTCCCGGACGGCCGGACCCAGCTGGACCTCCGTTGGAGCCGGCGACCGAAGGATCCCGCGGCGGCGAAGCTCACGAAGGCCCAGCGCGAAGCGAACGCGCTCCGGGCGTGGAATCGGTTCGGCGTCGCGATGGAGCGCGACTACCGTCGGTCGCGGCGCGGCCGGACGAAGTGAAGGGCGAGGTCGTCAGAATGCGTGACGATACATTCCGCATGCCACGCGACTTCTCGGGTCCGACACGTAAGTTTAAGTAATACACGTATTATTATGATGAGTGGCGGGGCGAATCCTGTACAGCCGCCACGCGCGGCAACGGATGATTCTCCGCGGCATCTCCGAACGTGAGGTACGTGACGCACTTCGCAAGGGAACAAAGAGGACTCAAGGTGGCAAGATTGTTGCTTCGTACACCTACTTCGAAGTCGTTTACGTCGTGCGCGGAGAGATCACGTTCGTGATTACGGTTCAGTTCCGATGGTGAGATGATGGCGACGTGTCCGGTCTGCGGCAAGGGGAGATTGCGCCGAGGGAAGGTCCGAGAGGAGATGTTCGGGGTCGACCTGGGAGAATATCCCGCGGAGGTCTGCGATTCGTGCGGTGAAGCCTTTGTTGATTCGGAAGCGATGAAGAAGATCGAGGCTCGGGCGAAGGCGATGGGGCTCTGGGGCCTTGCCAAGAAGGTGTCGATCGCCAAGTCCGGGAACTCTCTCGTCGTCCGGATCCCGGCGGAACTGGCGCGATTCCTGCGGCTGAAGGGTGGGGAAGACGCCCTCGTGCGCCCGGAAGGTCGGGAGAAGATCGTCGTCGAGCTCGGCTAGCCGCAGATGTCGCGGCAGCGATTAGCGCCGCCGGACGAAAAGGGAAGCGCCGAAGCCTTATGGCTCACCGGCCGATTGCTGCGTCCATGCTCAAGTTCGAGACGGTCGCGGTCGTCGTGCGGGATGAGAAGAAGGCAACGAAGTTCTGGAAGGACAAGCTCGGCTTCCGCGTGGTGACCTCGTTCCCCCATTGGGTCACCGTGGCGCCCCGCGGCGCGAATGTCCGGCTGCATCTTTGCCCCGACTCCCGCCCGGAGAAAGGGAACACGGGATACCTCTTCTCCACGAAAGACGCCAAGAAAGAGGAGGCCCGGCTGCGCAAGAACGGCGTCAAGATTACGCGGCCGGTCAAGAAGGGAGAGTGGGGCACGATCTTCTGGTTCGCGGACCCCGACGGGAACGAGTTCCAGGTGAGCGAGGACTAAGCCCCCAAAGCGCGGCGGCCGAAGCCTCCCGACAGGAAGATTCCGCGGCCGAGCGGGAAGCGGATACGGCCCCGCGCGGGAGAGATTCGACGCGGCGATCGAGTGAGTAATCGACCCGGGACCTAGCGGCCTCGTCGTCGACGAGAGGCTTTCCGCCATTCGATCAGAGCGTCCGCGACCGTCGCCGAGACCTGGTAGGTTCCCGCGCGCTCGAAGCGGTAACGGACGCTGATCCCTTGCAGTCGGGCGACCTCCGCTCCGCTGAGGACCACGGACCAAACGACGGTCCCGATGCCGCTTTCATCCGTTGAACGCGAGGCATCGAGCGTGACCTCGTCGCCTTCGTACACCGTCGCGGGAAGGTTCAATACGACCGTGGGCGGATAGAGGTCCCGCACGCGGACTTGCACGTCCGTCGAGGCCGAATTGCCCCCGAAGTCCGTCACCACCAAGTGCGCCGTGTAATTGCCAGGGACCGGGAATGAGAAGCGGAATGTCGGGCCTTCTCCGGAGCCTGTCTGCGGGCCGGTCACGCTCCAGTGGTACATCTCGATTGCGCCGTCGTCCGACGACCCGGTCCCGTCGTACGTGATCGTGTCCCCTTCCCTCACTGTCATGGGCCCCGCGATGACCGCGACGGGTGGCACCGTGTCCGGCGCGACCGTCAAGGTGCTCGAGGCGTCCGCCGTATTGCCCGCCAGGTCCCGGACCGTCAGCGTGAGGGTGTACGCGCCCGCGTGCTCGCGAATCGTGACGGGGGTGTCGTTGTACATCCTCGTGTCGCCGTTCGAATCGCGGACAGACCAAGCGTACGCAGCCACACCCGAATTGTCTGTCGAGCCGCGACCATCCAGGACGATCGGAGCGCCGGCGCGGAGCGTTCCGCCGATCGAAATTCGGGCGACTGGCGGGACGGGATCCCTCGCGGCAAGGAAGAGGGAGAAGCCTGGGGGCGTCCCGACGGCGTACGCGATTCGCGGCTCGCCGTCGGGAGCGAGCGTGATGGACATCGTCGGATAGCCGCCGCTCCCAAAGACATCGTGAATGCGCACGCCTCCCGGGGGCTCGACGCTTCCGTTCGGTGAGGCCTTCGCGTATCGGAGCGCGCTCGCGTTCCCGTACGCCCCGTCCCACCAGACAGCGTAGGCGTTGTCGCCGGAATCCACCGCAAGAGCTCCGAAGAATCCGCCCAGGCCGTCGTCGAGGGAAGGCCACGCTGTGGGTGCGGTGGCTGCGCCGGTCGCATTCGCCCACGCCAGATACGGTTCGCCCCAGACGGCGCCACCGAGCCAAGCGACCCCTCCGGAGCCGAGGGCTTTTGCGTCCCACGCGGCGCCGTCGCCGAGACGGACTTCTTGGACGCCGAAGGCCATCGTCGTCAGGTTGAGTCGTGACGCGTACACCGTTGCCGCGAATTCCCGGCCATCCGTCCATACGACCCAGAGGCTCGATCCGCTCGCGGAGACAATCGGCAGGTCGGCCCCCAGCGGGCTGTTTGAGATTCGTACGGGGCCCCAGCGGATGCTCCCGTTCAGGTCGAGCGAGGCCATGTAGATCTCGAGCACGCCGGCGTCCCGCTGGTCGATCCATGCGAGCCAGAGGGCGTCGTCGGCGAACGTCAGGTACGGGTGCTGCGGAAGAACGCCCCCGAGTGCCAAGCTCGTTGGCGGGATGAGATTCACGCCGGTCCGCGACGCCTTGGTATAGACGAGCCCATACCCATCGAATCCGACCGTGTGCACGTTGCCCGATCCATCGACGGCCCCGGTCTCGCGCGGGGCATCCGGTTTCAATTGCGTCTCCTGAAGGACGTTGCCCCACGGTCCGACCCGAAGGTAGAAGGCGCCCCAGTACAAGACCGGGAAAGCGGTACCGTCCCACGGAAAGATCGTGAGCTTCCCGTTCGAGCCGGGAACGTCCATGAGCCGGCGATCGAGGATCCACCCCGTCCTTGACGGCTCCGGGAGGACTTCAACCGTGAAATTCGTGCTCGCCTGGTATCCGGCGGGATCTTGGACCGAAAGCGTGCCCTCATACCTTCCCGGAACCGCGAAGGTGACGAAGACGTCGTGCCCGGACGCCACGACGGTCGTCGGACCGACGAACCGCCAATCGTAGGAGACGATCCGGTCGTTATCCCACGACCCGATCGCGTGAAGCCATCCGCCGGTCGCGATGCCAAACGTTCGGTTGGCCAGGGGCCCTGCGACGGGAGGCGTGAGGTCGGGGCCGAAGTCCCAGTCATCCTTCCGCCAGAGGACGAGGGAGCCCGTGCGGCTGTCGGCGAACGCGACCTTGGGCGGCCCGCTCCGTGCATCCACGGGATGCGGCGGGAAATACCCCGTGGACGGGGAGGTCGATGATGCGTTCGTGAACTTGATGGCACGGTTCCAATCGGTGCTGTTCGCGTAGTAGAGACTCCCGTTGTCGTTGCCCTCCGACCAGACGACGTGCCATCGACTCGTCGAGTCGATCGTGAGGATCGGATCCCATTTCGTCCGCGTCGGCGCTGCATCGTCCGGGACGACGAGCTTCCGGTTCACCCAGCCGTCCGAGGGCGAGGCGTCCCAGATTTCGACCCGGTTGGGATTCAGTGTCCATGTCGTGTCCGTGTCCCGGAAGTCGTCCCATACGACGTGGACGCCGTCTTGTGTGTCGAGGGCGATGCTCGGGGCCCTCCGGTCGTCCCACCAGTTGGACGATTGGTTCTGGTCCACCCGGACGTTCGCCCAGCCGTTCGCGCTCGTCGCATACCAAACCGTCTCCAGGTCCCCCGAATAGGACCAGGCGACGTGAACCCGGTTTCTCGAATCGATCGCGAGGCTCGGCGCGTACCACACCGGAGATCCGGAAACCGCGACTTCCTGCCATTGCGGCGAGTTCGCGAAGAAGAGGACGGGATCGTACGGGAAATTCGCCACGGTGAACCGGCTGTAGACGACGTCGATCGTGCCGCGCGAGTCGACGTCCATGCGGAACGTCTGCACGCGCAAGTCGGACGAGGCCGTGACGAGCGTCTCTTGCCATCCCGTATCCTCCGAGGCGACGAACAGGTCCCAGCCCGCCCCGCTCCCGTCTCCGCTGGCGTATGCGTTCCGAAGATCAATCCACGCGACGACCGCCGTGCCGTCCGGTTTGAAGGCGAGGTCCACGTCGGCGCACACGACGAAGCCCGATGAGATGACGATCGGATCGAGGCCCGAACCCTCGACCCCGTAGTAGAGGCGTCCGCTCGCCACGTACGCATAGTGCACTCGGTCGTTCCCATCCAGCCTCGCTGCGAAGAATCCGCACGTGCTGGGCATGTCCGCGACCTTGATCAAGTCGTAATCCCGGTCGATCGCGAACGAGGAGGGAGTCGGAGGCGGTGCTCGGACGGCCGCGGTCGGGTTAACCGCGAAGAGACCGGCCAAGAGCGATGCGACCAGCACGAGGGCGGCCCACCGAACGCAGGCCGCTCCGGGGATGCGATGGCTTGGCGCCCGCAAGAGCCCTTCCGGTGACCCGGACGCGCGGAATCCGGGCATCTCGGCTACACCGCCCCCGGCGGAGCCGGCGGCGGATTGCGCGGACCGTCCCGCCGTCGGCGCGCTCTGACCATGAGGACGACAACGATCGAGACGACCGCCACCACGATCGCGGACGCGGCCGCGAGTCCGACGATGACCACGGATACGGGGAGGACACCGCCGGGACCTCCCGGAGCGACGGCGTCGATGTAGACAAGGGCCGAGGGAGAGAACCCCGGATTGGGCGACCCGCCCGGATCGATCGACCATGCGCCGACGCCGATCGGGACGACCGTGATGTTGGCGGCCGCCGTCACAGTCCCAGTGGACCCCGGCGGAAGATGGACGGTCGCGCGGTATCGGCCGTACGCGCTGTCGTATAAGGTCCACAACGACACGTTGTGCCGGAACCCAACGGGCTCGATTTGCGTCTGGGAATCGACGACGATTTCCTCCGTCACATGGTCCGGCGA
>VBMG01000066.1 GCA_005878485.1 Methanobacteriota archaeon
CGCATTGCTCGGATCCGCCTTCGTCGCCTTGTCGAAGGCCTTGTACGCGGAATCGTAATCGAGTTGTCCGAGGGCCTGCTCGCCCGCGGTGACATCGGCTTCGGCGGCAGACGGCATAGGACGACCGCGCCGCAGAGTCTCGGTGCGCAAATAAAGATTCGCTCGCGATTCTCATTCGGGATGCCGCGGGCTCACAGGATCGCGCGGTGGTCTCGAAGCCAGTCCAGATCGCTGAGGTACAGCTGCCGGATGTCCGTGATGCCTTCCACGGCCATGATCACGCGCTCGAGGCCGAGGCCCCATGCGAGGACGGGCGCCTTCAGGCCGAGCGGCTCCGTGACCTCGGGCCGGAAGATCCCGCTCCCGCCAAGTTCCATCCAGCGACCGTCCGGCCGCTGGACCTCGGGCTCCATGCTCGGCTCCGTGTACGGGAAATAGCCGGGCCGGAACTTCGCGCGCGTGAAGCCGAGCCGTCGGTAGAACTCCTCGATGATCCCGATCAGCTGCGCGAGGTTCGCTCCGTCCTCCATCACGACGCCTTCGATCTGGTGGAATTCGGGAAGGTGCGTCCAGTCAACCGCGTCGGGACGGAAGACCCGTCCCACGACGAACGCTTTCTGCGGGGGCTCCGGATGCTCGGCCAACCATTTCAGCGTGATCGGCGTCGTGTGGGAACGGAGGACCGCGCGCTCCGCCTCGGTGCGGTCCCATTCGTACCGCCACCCCGTGCTGCCGGTCGCACCGCCGGTCTCGTGGACGTTCGCGACCCGGCGTACGATGTCCTCCTCGGGAAGGGGCATCGTGGCGGGCTTCGAGAGGTAGAACGTGTCGAGCTCGTCGCGCGCCGGATGGTCTTGCGGCTGGAAGAGGGCGTCGAAATTCCAGAACGCCGGGAGGACGAAGTCGCCCTCGATCTCCGTGAAGCCCATGCTCAGGAAGATCCGCCGGACCTTTTCGATGTACGCGCTGAGGACGTGCCGCTTCCCCGGGTGGATGAGCGGGGCGAACGCCTTCGTGTCGTACCGACGGAAGTCGACGTCGCGCCATCGACCGGACTGCAGGAGATCGGTCGTCGGCTGCGCGACCTCCTCTTTGAGTTCGATCCCGGCGGCGGCGACCTTCTGGCCCGCAGCGGTCAAGGCGATCTCCCGCTGCACGGATTCCCGCTCCTTCACGAGCTCCCGTCGCGATTTCAACTCGCGGAGGACGTGGGGATCGATCGCATCCTCCGGAAGCTCTCCTTTCGAGAGCCGGGCGAGCAGGATCTCGTCCGGTGACTTCGAAGCAGTTGCCGCCCTGCCTGCGGGCGCGACGACGACGAAGCTGCCCTCCGGACCTTTCGTGACGTCGGCCCATCCTTTTCTCCGGAGCCAACCGAGGGCGACCGCGAGTTCGGACTCGTCGAACTTGCAGGCGGACTTGAGCTTCGGAACCGCAATGCGTCCTCCCGCCTTCATCGCGGCCTTCAGCGCTTTCCGCTCCGGCAACGGGCGCCGGGCAACGTCGGGCTTCGTGAGTCGGTACGAGTGCGCGATTCGCTCCTTCATCGTGACGAGGCCTTTCGCCTGCAACCACGAGGCCGCGTTCATGACCTCGACGAGTTCGCGGAAGTTTCCCGCGGTTCGAATTTCCTCCGGCGACGCCTTCAGCCGCTTCCCGAGTGCCAGCAAGACTTTCTTTTCGAGGTAACTGAGCTCCGTCGCGGAGGGAGGCATCCCGCGCCGCATGGGACCGTCTCGTTATATGTTTTTGTCGCGACCCGCAGGCCCGTTTCCCTCCCGGTGGCGCGGGGATTCTCAGCCCTGAGAACTACGGCACGTCCTATATATGACAAAACGGAACATCGAGCGGCTCGGTGCATCAGCCGACGCCTTCGAGCGGACGAGCGGAAGCCCGGACCGAGGTGCCCTGAATGGAGGACCGATTACCCGCGAACTACTCGATGCTCCTCAGCGGCCCGCCCGGCGTCGGGAAGTTCGAGTATCTCGTCGCGCGGATCCGAGAAGACCTCCGCTCCGGGGAACGCGTTGTCTTCGTCACCCTGGACATGCCGCCGAACGAGATCCGCGCGCGGGCCAAAGCGTTGCACCTTGACCTCGACACGGCGGAAGGCAAGACGTTCGTCTTCGTCGACTGTTACAGCGCGACCTCGTCGGAGCGTCCTGAGTCAGCGCCCGGCAAGAAGACGTTTCTCGTCTCGAGCTTCAGCAACCTCGAGGGGATCGGGATGGCGATGAGCAAGGCGGCCCAGGAACTCGGGACGCCGGTCCGCATCTACTTCTACACCGTGTCCACGCTCTTCCTCCATAACTCCCCCCAGGCGATCGCGAAGTTCTTCCAGATCGTGACGGCGCGGGTGAAGTCGAACCTCGGGTTCATCCTGTACGCGGTCCAGGAGGGCGTGCACGAGCCGATGACGATGAACCTCCTTCGCTCGCTCGTGGACGGCGTCATGGAGATGCGCTTCACCGACACGATGGGCCCCGAGATGCGCGTCCACCACATGCGGGGCTACCAGGTCGACGCCGCCTGGCACCCGTTCGTGCAGCTCCCGGAGGGGGTGGTCCGGCTATGATGCAGGCCCCGCCGCGCGCCACCACTCCGCGCGCGAAGACCGGAATCCAGGTCCTCGACGATCGGCTCCAGGGAGGGTTCCCGCGCCCCTCGACGCTCCTCCTGTTCAGCGACAAGCCGACGGAGAAGCGCCTGTTCGGCGAGAATTTTGCGATTCAAGGCGTGAAGGCCGGGGAAACGTCGGTCTACGTGGACTTCTTCCGCGCCCCGCAGCTCGCGCGCGGGGAGCTGAAGCGCTTCGGCCCCTCGGACTCGACGCGGCTCGTCCTCGTCGACGCGACCTCGTCCCAGCTCCTGCTCCCGAGCCGAGAGCGATACCACATCGACGACATCGATAGCCTCGAGAATATCCGCAAGACGATCATCGCGGCCACGGAGGCGGAACGCCCCGCGCGAATCGTCGTCGACTCGATGGAATTCCTGATGGACCGCTTCCCGAAGGAGGACGTCCTCCGCCTCTGGCGCGAGCTGATCGACGCCGCCCGGGCCACCGGGGCCGTGATCTGTTTCCTGTTCATCAACTGGACCCTCATGGAGCGTGACCTCGAGGAGATCCGGGCGATGTCCGACTTCGTGGTCGAGTTCCAGTCCTCGGTCCGTGGCGGGATCATCCGGAACTCGATGCGGATCTCGCAAATGGCCGCCGACGGGATTCGGACGAACTGGATCCCGTACGCGTTCCGAGACCTCGTCGGGCTGACGGTGTACTTCCCGCGGATCCTCGTGACGGGGCCCTTCAACGCAGGGAAATCGACGGTCGTGAAGGCGCTGTCCGAGAAATCAATCAGCATCGACCGGATGGGGACCACGGTCGCATTCGACTATGGAAACGTGAACGTCACCGGAATCGAAGCGGAGATCTTCGGGACGCCCGGCCAAGAACGATTTGAATTCATCTTCAAGATCTTCGCCCGGGAGGTGAGCGGGGTCCTCCTCGTCGTCGACGCGAACCATCCGGACGAACTCGCGCGGGCGAGGCAGATGCTCGACCTGGTCGGGCCTCGGATTCCGTACGTCATCCTGGCGAACAAGAGCGATTTGGCAGGCGCGCTGCCGCCGGACGAGATCGCGCACCGGATGGGCCTGCCCTCCGAGGTGCCCGTGATCCCAACCGTGGCAACGGAGAACAAGGGCGTGCGGGACGCCCTCCTGATCCTCGCCGAGATGATCATCGGGGTGCGGTGATGATCGCCGACGTGACCCGACGGCTGCAGGGGATCCTCGCGGAACTCCGGAGGCTTCCCGCGGTGCTCGGCGCGACCGTCGCCCGACGCGATGGCATCCTCATCGCCCACGCGCTGCCGAAGACGATGGATCCGAAAAAAATCGCGGCGATGGCGGCCGCGATCGTCGGCACGTCGGAGATGGCGGTGGTCGAAATGGGCCTCGGGTCGTTCAACTCCTCGATCGTCGACACCCCGATCGGGAAGATGATTTCGACGGGCGCAGGGGAAGAGGCGATCCTCGTGACAATGGTCCGCAACGAGGCGAACATGGGCCTCGTCCTGCTCAGCGTCGACAAGGCGGTGCAGTCGATCGCGGCCATCCTGAAAACCGAGGAGGTGTCCGCATGAGGGATGTCTGGGGCCGCCTCGAGGAGACGATCGAGGAGCTCTCTCGGGTGACGGACATCAAGTCGGCGGCCGTGGTTCGACGGGACGGTCTCGTGGTGACGCACACCCTCCCCGACGGCGTGGACCCCAAGATCGTCGCCGCGATGACCGCCGCGATCGTCGGCACGTCCGAGATGGCGACCATCCAGCTCGACCAGGGCCGCTTCGTCCGGGCGATCATCGAATCGGATGAGGGGAAGCTCCTGAGCCTCGGGGCCGGTGACGAGGCACTCCTCGTGGCCCTCGTGTACGACGACGCGAACTTGGGGTTGGTGCTCATGGCGATGGAACGCGCCGCCCGACAGGTCGAGACGATCCTCGGACGCGGGGGCGGCGAATGAACGGTCGTCCGTGTCGGATCAGGCTCTCCCGGACGCGGTGGGGGTAGCCTGCGTTGGAGCCGAAGAAAATCCCCACGTTCATCGACGGGCT
>VBMG01000098.1 GCA_005878485.1 Methanobacteriota archaeon
TACCCCGGATACGCGGGATACGCCGGGGGCGGTGTCGGGGCTCCCCCCGCGGGGGGCATCCCGCCCGCCATCGCGGCCGGACTCCCGCAGTTCGCGCAGAAGGTCCAGCCGGCCTGATTCATGAAGCCACACTTCGGACAGATGTTCGAGGCTGCCAGTTTTGACCCCTCCTTTCCCGGGGATGGGCCGCCCCGCCGAAAAGGCTTTCGGACGGGGAGGAGGATTTTTCAACCGGGAACGGCCTTGCCGACCCGTGGTCGCGCCCGGCTCGATCGACCGATGGATGTCGTTCGAACTCGGACGGCTCAACGCGGGCCTCGTCGTCGAGAAGAAGAGCCTGGCCCGGCTGCTCGCGGAGCCGGACCCCGCGTGCCGCACGCGGGAAGGGGACGCGCATCCGTTCGACCGGGCCGCGCTCGACCAGCTCGCGTCCGTCCTCAACCGGGACGAAGCCGAGAAGCTCCGGCTGCCCCTCACCTTGATCGTCTCGGGCGATTCGGAGGACAGCGCCTACCTGACGGACGAACTCGGGGCGAAGGCGTTGCGGGCGATCGAGAAGTTCGACCGGGCCTTCCCCTTCCGCGATGGCCGGATGGCCCTTCCGCACTCGTTGGCCATCGACCTCGTTCGCCGCCACGGCGGCGCCCTGCAGCTCGCCTTCGCTTGAACGGCTACTTCGGCGGCTCCGCCTTCGCCTTGCGGGAGGCCCAGAAATCATCCGGGACGTCGTCGTACACGGATCCCAGCTTCTCCGCCTCTTCCTTTGCCTTCTGGGCGGCGACGAGCTCGTGGATCCGCTCCTTCCGGAACATCCAGTAGTGGATCCGCCATTCCCGGCCGTCGTAGAGGGTCGTCTCCTCCCGCTCCGTCGTCAGGATGCCGGAGTCCTCGAGCATGTAGAACGCGTCCCGGTCCTCCGGTTCGAGGACGTTGTCGATGATCCGCTCGGAATAGCCGAAGAAGTTGAGGACGTGCTGGGCCATCGCCCGGGCCTCTTCCTCCTTCATCCCGGTCCGGTCGATCGAGTTCTTGATCGCCCGGGTTAGGTCGTCCACGGTCAGCGTGCCGGCGGGGCCGCGATCCGACTTCGTCTTAACGGCCATGGGTCGCCTCGGGGCGGCTCCTATGGGGAGTCAGGCCTATTTAAGAGTTCTGCGCCGCCCGCTTTCGTTTGATTCTCAACGCGATATCCGAGGTCAGGTCCACGTTTCTCAGACCTGATACCGGATTCCGCCGACGTCCGTCGTCGGCAAAAGGTTAACGCGCGCGGTCCACATGTCCCTACGGGATGGCGCAGGGTGTGGACGTGGAGTGGGTTCGAACCGCTAAGCCCGGGGAGCCGTCGAGGCCCCCGGAGGAACTCGAAGCGGAGCTGCGAGAACTGCGGGATGAGGTCCGGCGGCTGAGGGAGCAGGTGGCTGCGTTGGCCGCCACATCCCCTCGACCGATGCCCGAGGACGCGCGCATCCCGACATACGTGGCGCGACTCGACACGTCCCTCGAGGGCGGCGTCCCGAAGGCCGGCGTCATCGCGATCACGGGCCCCGGCGGATCGATGAAGACGTCCCTGGCCCTGTACATCCTGATCAAGAACCGCGCGGCGGGCCGGCGCGGCGTCTACGTCACCGTGGAAGAGAGCCGCGAGTCGATCCTGCGGACGATGCGGCACCACGGCCTCGGGACGGACGGCGAGTTCCTCGTCGACATCGCGCGGCTCCGGGTCGAGCACGAGGGCGCGGAGGAGATCCGCGACTGGCTCCGCGTCCTGCGGGACTTCCTCGTCCGGAGGAATCAGCGGGAGCGGATCGACCTCGTCGTCATTGACACGATGGACGTCCTCGTGTCGATGGCGCACCTCCAGGATGTGCGGAACGAGCTGTTCCATTTCTTCCACTTCTTGCGGTCGATGGGCGTGACGACGTACGTCATCGCGAACGTGGACCCGTCGCGGGCCGGCGTCGCGAACGACGTCACGTTCCTCGCGGACGGCGTGTTCGAGCTCCGGTTCAGCGGCGCGGGCGAAGGGAAAGTCCAGCTGCTCTTCCGGTGTGCGAAGATGCGACACACGAACCACTCGCGGGACTACTTCGTGCTCACGTACGACAAAGGCTTCGCCGCGAGACCGTACGAGGCGCCCCGGCCGTCCCGATGGCGCGGGCGCTAGCGTGACTCAGAACGCGCCCTTGATCTTCGCGCGGTCGATCTTGATGCCCGCGGGCGTCGCCATGAGGATGTTCTTGCCCACCACGGCCACGTCACCGCCGCAATCCCGGACCGCGCTCTTCAGTTCCGCCGTGATCCGCTTGAGCGCGAGGTCGTCGCTCGCGAGGCTCGTGTAGTCGATCATCAGGATGTTCCCGTTGTACACATGGGTCGTCAGGTCCGCGATGTCCTCGTACCGGTAGACTTCCGCGACCTTGACCAGGTGTTCGACGGGCTCACCCAGCACCCCGGCCTCGCCCTCGAAGTTCAGCTCGCCCAAGTCGATGTACGTGTCCGCCTCGGCGCCCTCGGCCAGGCGTCGGAACGGCTTTTTGATGAAGGCCATCCCACATCCCTTCTGCGCCGACCCATAGCCAGCACCACGAATTTAAAGGTATCGCGGTCAACGAAACCGAGTTGGCAAACGACCCGATAATTATTCATGTGACCATAAGATAGCCGTGAGCCGGCGTACCACGGAGCATCCACCGGTCATAATCTTTAAGAAGGAAGGGCCTTTGTCGCTCGGCGCCCATGGTCTACGATGTGATCATCGTCGGAGGAGGCCCGGCGGGCCTCACGGCGGGCGTGTACGCCCGCACCCGGAAGCTTTCCACGCTGATCCTGGAGGCCCAGGCGACGGGCGGCCAGCTCGAGTGGCTCTATCCCACGAAGTCGGTGTACGACTATCCGAGTTACATCGCGATCGAGGGCGGCGAACTCGCGGAGCTGTTCGTCCTCCATTCGCGGGAGAGCGGCGCGGAGCTGCGGGCCGAGGAGGTCGTGGACATCCAGCGCGCGGCCGGGGGCTTCACGGTCCGGACCCATGGCGGCACCGTGCACGAGGGTCGCGCCATCATCCTCGCGATGGGGATGGGGCTCCTGGAGCCGAAACGCCTCGACGTGCCCGGCGAGGCGGAGTTCGAAGGCAAAGGCGTGGACTACCGGGTGCGGGACCGCCACGACTTCAAGGACAAACGGGTCGTGGTCGTGGGCGGGGGGGACAGCGCCCTCGAGATCGCCCTCGAGATCGTCGCGGGGGCGAAGAAAGTGATCCTCGTCCATCGCCGGGGGGAGTTCCGCGCGATGGAGAAGAGCGTGGAGGCGGTCATGAAAAACCCGATCCAGGTGCTCTTCAACTCGGAAGTCACGAGCCTCGAGGGAGACCGGAAGCTCGAGCGCGCGGTGGTCTACGACAACCGGACGTTGAAGAAGACGGTCATCGATGTCGACGCCGTCATCGTGAACATCGGCTTCGAGCCGAAGAGTACCCCGCTGCCGAAATGGGGGATCGAGCTCGAAGGGGAGCGCTTGATCCGGGTGAAAGCGGACATGTCCACGTCGGTCCACGGGATCTACGCATGCGGCGACATGGTGTCGTATCCCGGGAAAGACAAGCGGATCGTGACGGGCTGCGGCGAAGCGGTGACCGCGGTCATGTCCGTATACAAGTACCTGAAACAGCCGTACTGGGCGTGAGGGCCCGGAGGAGCGGCGGCAGCGCGTCCGGCGTTTCAATCAAGTAGTCGACGCCGGCGGCTTCGAGGCGCGCTCGGGTGCCGTACCCCCACGTGACGCCAATCGACCGGGCACCCGCCGCCTTGCCGGCGCGCACGTCTGCCTCCGTGTCGCCCACGACCGCACAGTCCCCCGGAGGAACGCCGAGAGAGGCGGCAGCCTGGAGAACCGGATCCGGTGCGGGCTTCTTGTGTGGCACGGAGTCGCCGCCCACGACGAGGGCGAAGAACGGCAAGAGGCCCGTCACCCGGAGCGCCTCCACCGCGGTGTCGTGACGCTTGTTCGTCACGACCGCGAGCCGCCACGACGAAAGGTCGGCGAGCGCCTCCCGGATTCGGGGGTAGGCGCGCATCCCTTCCCGGACGGACTCCGCCTCGACCCGTTGGAACTCCCGAACGGCCCGCACGAGCTCGTCCCCGGCCAGGCCGCACCGCTCCGCGTAGATCGTCTCGATTGGGGTGCCGATCCATTGCGCCGCTTCGGAGCCCGACATCGAGGTCTTGCGGATTGCCGCGAGGCCCGCGTCGAACGCCGCGACCCAGGCATCCCGCGTATCGAGGAGGGTCCCGTCGACATCGAAAAGGACCGCACGGAGCCGGGCCACGTCAGGGCTCCTCCTCCCCGAGCCGCCAGATCTCGTCGCCGACGTGGTGGATCGTCTCGATCGCCTTGCCCTTCTCCTCGCGGGCCATCGTCGGGCCGTCCATGATCGCGCGACCGACCGCGAGCGGCCGGCCGTTCTTCTCGTCCCGGATCCAGACCACGTCGGCCACGCGAATCCCCGCATCCGCATCCACGATCCCCGGCGCCATGACGTCGGCCCCGTTGTAGATGAAGCGGACCGCCCCCATGTCGACCGTCACGGCACGCTTCGTCGCTGGGAACGCGAGGAGCCCGCGGATCGTCGGGATGACGTCTCCGTTCAGGAACAGTCCGATCGCCTCGTTCTCCCGCAGCAAGAGCCGGTGCGGTCCGGCCTCCGCTTCGTCGAGCAGCACCTCGTCCGCGGGAACCGCCATGCCGAACTCGTCGGCGAGACGGCGGAGGAAGTCGGATGCCTCTTTCCGTCGGAGGCGCGCCCGCCGGCGAATCTTCAACGCCATTTCGACTCCCGCAAGTGGGCGGAGGGAGATAACCCTTTTTTGCGGGCCCCGACATTTATTCATCGGACAATATGGAAATCAGCTCGACGCGGTGGGTTCGGCGCGCAAGTCGAGCGCCCGCGGGAAGCCCGGGTCGAGGCGGAGCGCCTGATCGAGCATCTTCCGCGCGCGGCTCTCCTGGCCGAGGGCCCTCCATGCGCGCGCCGCGTCGCACCAGGCCTCCGGGTCCGTCGGATTCAGCCCGAGGGCCGCGTCAAATGCCGCGAGCGCCTCCTTCGGACGGTCGAGGCGCAGGAGGAGCCCCCCTTTCCGTCGATAGACGACATCCCGGCCTTCCGCCGAGATGCGGAGTGCCGCATCGCAGTCCGAGAGGGCGTCCTCCGCCCGGCCCAGGTCTTCGTGGAGGTCCGCGCGAAGCAAGCTGGCCTCGGTGTCCGACGACTCCATCCCGTCGAGGATCGTCATCGCATCGGAAGCCCGGCCGAGGTGCCGCAACGTCCTCGCGAGTTCGAGGCGGCCCTCCGCGGCGCCGAGTTCCACGGCCTTCTGGAACGCGGCTTCGGCTTCGGCGTCGCGGCCGAGGGCCGACGACGCGCGACCCGCCGCGAGCCAACCGCGCGAATCGGTTGGATGGCGGGAACAGACGTCTTCCGCGGGCGCGAGAGCGTCCGCGGCCCGGCCGACCCGGAGCAGGAGGGCCGAGAGGCGGACGAGGGCGTCGGCTCCATGGGTCCTCGACGCCGCGCCGGCGTAGGCGTCGATCGCCTCCTCGACGCGCTCGAGATCCTCGAGGAGGACCCCTTGGTTGTAGCGAAGCTCCGCGTTCTCCGGCTCGAGTTCCAGGGAGGCGCGGAAGCACTGGAGCGCCTCCTCGTAGCACCGTTCGGCCTCGAAGGCGTTCCCCATTTCTTCGAGGATCAGGCCACGGAACACCCACGCCTCGTCGAACGCCCCGTTCAAGATCAGGGCGTTGTTCAACGCATCCCGAGCCTCCTCGAGCCGTCCGAGGTGGTGGAGCGATTCCGCCTTCGCCATCCAAGCGTGGTCGTAGTTCGGGTTGAGCTCGAGACTCTGGCTGATTAACTCAAGCCCTTCCTCGTGGCGGCCGAGCGAATCGAGCGCGTGGCCTTTCGCGTACAGCGCGTAGTCGAAGTCCGGCTTGATCTCGAGGCTCTTGTCGTGATACTTCAGGGATGCCGCGTGTCGGCCCATCTTGTTGAGCGCGTTGCCGATGTTGTTCCACGCGATCTCGTATTGCGGGTTCACCTCGAGCGCCCGCTCGAAGTACGGGATCGACCGCTCGTACCGCCCCAGGTTGTACAGGGCGTTGCCGAGGTTGTTCCAGAGGACCTCGTCCTGCTGGTCCAGCTCGATCGCTTTCTCGTATGCGGTGACGGCGTCCTCGAGCCGATTGATCCCGTGGAACGTGTACCCCTTGTTGTACCACGCCTGTTTGTACGCCGGGTTGATCGCAAGCGCCCGTTCGTAGCAGGCGAGCGCCTCCTCGTGAATCCCGAGCATGAAGAACGTGAAGCCTTTGTTGTTCCAAGCCTCCTCCTTCCTCGGGTCGACGGCAATCGCACGGTCGTACGCCTCGACCGCCTCCTCGTACCGTTCGAGGGCGTACAGCGCGTCGCCGAGGCCTGTCCACGCGTCTCCGTCGTTCGCGTCGGCCGACGTCGCCGCCTTGTACGCATCGACGGCCGCCTCGAACTTGTTCAACTCCTCGAGGAGCTGACCCTTCCGGGTCCATGCGACCGCGTTCGCGGTGTCGGCGCGCACGAGGGATTCGTACCCTTGCCAAGCCGCCTTTCCTCGCCCCATCCGCGCGAGGACGAGCGCCTTGTCGTAGAGGGCGTCCGCGTAGTCCGGCTTGATCGCAAGCGCACGGTCGTACGCGACGACGGCCTCCTCGAACTGGCCGAGCTGCGCGAATGCGTTCCCGAGGTTGTACGCGGCGACCTCGTACGTCGGGCTGCGCTTCATCGCGCGGGTGTACGCGTCGATCGCGTCCTCGTGCTGGCCCAGGCCGTCGAGCGCCACGCCGCGGTTGTTCCACATGACGTGGTCCTCGTATCCGAACGCGGCGGCGCGGTCGTAGCACGCGAGCGCTTCCACGAACTCCCGGGCGTCGCAGTGGGTGTTCCCGCGGAGGAACTCCGCCTCACCGCGGGCCAGATCCTCCGATGCCGGGACCGCCGCGAGGTCGAGAACGAGGGGGAGGACCATCGCGGGCGCCTCAGGGTCGGGGCCATTTTAAAGGTTCGCCGGTGGGGCTCATGCATGAGAGCATTCGCGAACCGGGTCGGCGCTTTTAAGTAGCGAATGGACCTTGGTCCGCGCCCAGGGAGACGCATTGTCGACGATGGACGTGGAGTCCTTCTCGAAGACGAAAGCGATGGAGCTCCCACGGAACGTCGTCGTCGGCCATGATGCACTCCACGCCGTTGGCGAAGTCTGCCAGTCCCTGAAGCTCGGGAAACGCGCGCTCCTCGTCGCGGACGAGACGACGATGAAGATCGCCGGGACGATCGTCGAGAAAGAGCTCGCGGCCCGGAAAATCAAGGCGACGGAATTCCTGATTCCCGACGCGACGTGGGACGAGGTCCGAGAGGGCGAGGAGCGAATCCGGAAAGGGAATCTCGACTTCGCGCTCGGGGTCGGTGGGGGCCGGTCCATCGACGTCGCGAAGTGCGCGTCCTTCAACGCGGCCGTGCCGTTCGTCAGCGTGCCGACGGCGGCGAGCCACGACGGCGTCGTGTCCTCGCGCGCGTCGATCGAGAAGGGCGGCGAGAAGGTGAGCCTCGTGGCCCAGACGCCGATCGCGGTCATCATGGACACCGGGGTCATCGCGGAGTCCCCGTTCCGCCTGCTCGCGTCCGGATGCGGGGACATCATCTCGAACCTCGCCGCGGTCAAGGATTGGGCGCTCGCGCGGAACCTCCGGAACGAGTACTATTCCTCGTATGCCGCCGCGCTGAGCGAGCTCGCCGCACGCCTCGTGATCGAGAACGCGTCGACGATCAAGCCGCGCCTCGAGGAGAGCGCGTGGTTTGTCTGCAAGGCGCTCGTCTCGAGCGGCGTCGCGATGTCCATTGCGGGATCGTCGCGGCCGGCGTCCGGGAGCGAACACAAGTTCTCCCATGCCCTCGATCGGATCGCGAAGAAGCCCGGGCTGCACGGCGAACAGTGCGGGGTCGGGACCATCATGATGATGTACCTCCACGGCGGCAACTGGCAAGAGGTGCGGGACGCGCTCCTCGCCATCGGGGCGCCGACGACCGCGCGGGCCCTCGGCGTCACGGACCACGAGGTCGTACAAGCGCTCACCCACGCGCACGAGATCAACAAGGAGCGGTACACGATCCTGGGAGACGAGGGGCTCACGCTCGAAGCCGCGGAGCGGCTCGCGAAGATCACGAAGGTCGTCTGAAGACCGAAGGCGAGACCGCGTGCCGTTGCGTCGTCGGTCGCTAGTGCAACACGCCGAACCGGTCGACCGATTCGACGAGTTCGGCGGCGAATGTGGCGATCTCAATCTGCACGCGATAACGGCGGAAGTAGACTTGAAGCGCCGACAATCCGCGTTCCAGCGCCGCGCGCGCCTCGGTCAGACGGACCCACGGAGAAGCCCCGGCTCGGTCCACTCGGATCGCCTCCGAGAAGTCGATGAAGACCGGCTGCGCCGCGTGGACGAGGATGTTGAACGCGCTCAGATCTCCATGGACCACCCCGGCGCCGATGAGTCGACGGACGCCGTCGAGCACCTGCCGCAGGAATTCGCCCGGGTCGTCGAGGCGGACATCCTGAAGCCGCGGGGCGGGACCATCCTCGGTCCCGAGGTATTGCATCGAAAAGCGGTTCTCGACCCTTCGCGCGGGCGTGGGCACGCGGACGCCGCCCTTCCAGGCCTGACGCATCATCTCGTACTCGTGCGCGGCCCGCCACCCCATCGAGTCTTGTTTCACGGGCCCCCCGCCCCGATGGGAGGTCCGGTAGAGGCGGTACGACTTGATCGCGAGCGGCGCGCCGTTGTACCGCGCCAGGTAGACGTTTGCTTCCTTGCCTCCGCTAATCAGGCCCACGACTTCCGTCGCAAGACCTGCGGACAGGATCGCCTCGACGACGGACGCGTAGTCCGGTTCTTCGAGGGACAGGTTCCCGGAGTCGATGCGCCATCGGACGCTCGAGTCCAGGTAGGGGCGGTTGGGCATCTGTTTCGATAGGCTTCGTATGATTGGCGTTCACAGGACGAGCAAACGAACGCCGGGAAGGGCTGCGAGCTCACGCGGCTCCCGGCGCGTTTCGGAAAACGGACGGAGACATCATCGCCGGGAACCTCCTGGTCGTGAGACCGTCCACGCGATCGTCGACGCCGACTTGAACGTATCGACACGGGAATCGAGTTGCGGCGGCCCGCGGACGGAGACCCTTAAGCCGGGCCCTGCCATAGGTTGGTCCGAGGCCTCCGTCGTGGTCCAGATCACGCTCGTCGGCGAGAGGCAAGCGCGGCCGGGCCACGAATTCATCTACCGCGGGCCCCAACCCGAGTGCGGCCCGTGCAAGGTCCGCCGGGCGTGTCTCAATCAGGATCTGGGCCGTCGGTATCGCATCACGCGGGTGCGGGACGTGGCCCATCCGTGCCTCCTGAACGAAGAACGCGCCCGGGTGGTCGAAGTCGAGCCGGTGGCGCCCGACTGCAGCCTCTCGGCCCGGGCGGACGTCGAGGGGGCCGTGTTGGCGTACGAGAAGATCGTGTGCGCGAACGCGGCGTGTCCGAACTACCGGCTGTGCCATCCGATCGGCATCGGGCCCGGCACGCGGATCCGGGTCGTCGAGGTCGGCCCGGAGCTCGACTGTCCGCTGGGATACTCGCTCGTGTCCGCGAAGGTCGACTACGGGGACTGAGGCGCAATCCGATGAAAGCGTCCCTGCCGAGGCGGATGACATTGCATGCCATCGAGGCCGCAGGCCTCATCCTGGGGTATCGCGTGAAGCGTGAGCCGTTCGACGTCGTCGCGTTCCGGCCCCTGTACAACGGCAAGCGTTTCCACATGCGCCTCGAGACGCACGGGCTCGAGCGCGTCCCGAAAGGTTCGGAGATCGACTTGCACGTCGACTTCATGCGGGACGTCACCGCGTTCCACGGGTCCGAGGCCGAGTCCGAGGAAATCGCCTTCGAGATGGCCCAGCTGCTCGGTGCGCTGAAGGCCCAAGATCCAGAGCGCACGCGCCCGCGGGTCCGGTGTCCGGAATGCGGGAAGGAGTTCGGACAGGAGGCGTACCGGGCCCACCGGACGGTCGTCCACGGACGTCAGAGAAGATCTCGGCTGTAGATGATCCGGCCCTGCGTCCGGAAGCCCAATGCTTTCCAGAATGCCGACGCGACCGTGTTCGTCGGGAGGACCTCCAGATCGATCCGGTCCACCCGCATCGCTTTCGCCTCCTCGAGGAGTTTCTGGGCGAGCGCCCGGCCGACCCCTTTGCGCCGTGCGGCCGGATCGACGAAGAAGTCGTTGACCACGAGGACCCGCCCGAGCTCCGCCGATGGGGAGTAGACCGCAAGGGCCACGCCGACCACGGCCTTCTTCTCGCGTCCGATGAGGACGACACCCGGGAAGCGATTCCGGAGGACTTGGTCGACCGCCCAGGAGATGCGCTCGGGCTTCGGCTTCGCGCCTTCCGACGCGTGGTACGCGGCGATGAGTCGTTCGACGTCCAAGCGGTCCGTCGGATTCGCGCGATCGACGAGGACCATCCGGCGCCGGCACTGTCACGCGAAACATAAGCGTTTGGGCAGCCGCACTCGACGTCCGTTAGCGGCGGGAAGATTGTCTCCTGCGAGCGCGCATCGAGGCGTCCCGAATCGCGCGGCGGATCCGGAGGAGCTCATCGCGTGTCCGGACGAACGATGCACGGCGCGGATCGATCGGGCCTCCGACGAACGGGTCATCGACGTACCGCGGGTACACGTGCACGTGAAGATGCGGAATCGTATTGCCATGGAGCTCGTAGTTCATCTTCGCGGGGGAAAGGAGATCCGAAAGCGCCTTCGCGACGAGCATGACGTCCTCCCAAAACGCGTGCCGGGAGGACGCGGACAATTCGAAGGGTTCTACGACATGGCGCTTCGCGACGACCGCAACGTATCCGGGCAGCGGCGCGCGCGAGGGCGCCGAAGCCCATGACGCGGAGAGGACGGCGACCACGTCTCGGGGACGGCCGCGTCGGCAGATCGGGCAACCCGCCTTCTGACGACGTTTCGCCCAGGCGGCCGGGTTCCGCCACACTGACCCTCCCGGGGGTTCGTTCAGCAAGATCCCTCTAGAACACGACGACCCGAACCATTTCACCTTTCTCGATCCGAGCGACGTCCGCGGGAATCTCGATGTACCCGTCTGCATGGGCCATCGACGTGATCGCGCTGCTCTCCTTGAACGCCGGCACAGCCTGTCCGTCGACGATTCGGACCGTGTGGAATTTGACGCGGCCGGTCGGGGTCACGAGGCGCTCCGCGAGCGGCACCTCGACGATCCTCGGGTTCGCGGGTGGTTGCCGCGCCATGCGGCGGAGCATCGGCGCGAGGATTACGTAGCCGTTGCTCAGGCAGGAGGTCGGATTTCCGGGCATCCCGAGGACCGCCTTCCCTTGGACTCGGGCGAGGACCGTCGGTTTGCCGGGCTTCACCGCGATCCCGTGAAACAACACATCGCCCATCGACCTGAGGACGTCGACCGTCATGTCCTTCTCGCCGACCGAAGAACCGCCCGAGAACACGACGAGGTCGTTGACGATCGCCTTTCTTAGCGCGGCTCGAAGCGGCTCGAGTCGGTCCCGAGTGCGACCCAGCAGGATCGGCTCCCCGCCATTTTCGCGGACGATGCTCGCCATCGTGTTCGAGTTGATGTCGTACACTTGGCCCGCGCGGATCGGTTTGCCGGGAGGCACCACCTCGTCGCCCGTCGTCAGGATCGAGACGCGAGGCTTGACATACACCTGTGCCCGCGCGAGTCCAATCGCCGCAAGGGCCCCGAGTCTCGCGGGAGTCACGATCTCCCCTTGACGGACGACGACGGACCCACGCTCGATGTCTTCCCCGCGACGGGAGACGTTCTGGCCCGAGTGGACGGGCGCACGAATCGTCACGAGATCGCCCTCGTGGTCCGTGTCTTCGACCTTGACGACCGCGTCCGCGCCGTCCGGGAGCGTCGAGCCGGTCGCGACCTCCGTGCACCGTCCCGTCGTCAGGCGTTTCTGTGGCACGCGGTCCGCGAACAACGTCTCGATTCGCCGCAGGACGACGGGCTTGGAGTTGTCCGGGGAGACCGTGTCGCGCGCCCGGACCGCGTAGCCATCCATCGCCGCCCGATCCGCGAGCGGCACGTCAATCGTCGAGCGGACATCCTCCGCACAAACGCGGCGCAGCGCGCCGAGGATCGGGACCGGTTCTTTCCGCTCAATGGGACGCACCAAGTCCATCGCGAGGCGCATTGCCTCGTCGAGGGAGATCAGCGCTTTCAGAGGCCGCATCCCCCGCGCGGCATGCGCGCGGTCCTCGGGACCGTGGCCGCGTCGTTTCAATGCCCCATCACCCCGACCGCGTGTCCCAGCTCCGGTAAGATGAGCTTCTCGACCGCGAGCCGGCAGGCGTCCGGAGATCCGGGCAGACAAAACACGAGACGTCCATGGTACACGCCCGCGACGGCACCGGAGAGCATCGCCGCGCTGCCGATCGCTTCGTACGACAAAGAACGGAAGAGCTCTCCGAATCCGGGGAGCGTCTTCTCGAACGCGGGCAGGAGGGTCGGGATCGTGACGTCGCGTTTCGCGAGGCCCGTCCCGCCGTTCGTCACGATCGCCTCGCACGTCCACGAGGCCTGCTCCACGGCGTCGAGGATCGGCTTCGCCTCGTCCTTGACGACGACGTAGAACAGCACAGAATGCCCGGCGCGGAGGAGCAGGTCCCGCACCAATTTCCCGGACTCATCCGTCTCCGAGGTCCGGCTGTCGGAGATCGTGATGACGCCGCACTTCACCGAGGCCGGCGCATGTTCCTTGTGCTTCTGTGGGACCGACATGACACGAGCAAGTCGCCGGAAGACCGACGCGGGTCTAAAGGTTCGCCCCGTAAGTCAACCTTAAACAAGGTTAACTTTCCGAATGCGGGGGGACGGGCCCCGTGGCCTTCGACCGACTCACGCGGCCAAGCCCAAGAACGGCGCCACGCGGTCCGCGACCGCGGGGTCATCGAGGGATGCGGCAAAGGCCGGCCAAGAGTCGAACGGCCTCGCCCGGAGGATGCGTGCCGCACGCTTGGCTCCGATGCCCGGGAGCGCGGAGATCGCGGCCATCGGCGCGCGGTTCACGTCGAGCGGATACTCGATTGCCGTCAGAGACCGTTGGCCGTGACTGACGACGCGAACGTCGACGAATCGGTTCGCGGTCGCATCGTACGGGAGGCCGACGAGGATCGGGTAGGTGCCGATCTGTCGACCGTACGTCACATGACCGTCGTGGATTTCGAGGAAGACGTCGCGGAGGACCGTGCCCTCGGGAATCACGCGGCGCAGCATCTCGTGGTCGATCAACGTCCGCACCGCTTCCTTGAACTTCCGGAACTCGTGATAGAGTCCCGTCGGCTCGAACTCCCGCCGCACGGGGCGCACCTGGCGAATATTGATCCGGCGAATCCAGAGGTCCCCATCCAGGAGCTGTTTCAGGAATGCGAGGTTCAGGTCGAACGTCTTCCTCGTCTCTCCATCGAGACCCGCGACGAAGTTCAGACCAGGGAGGAGCCACGGCATACCGTTCTCGCCGCGCTCGCGGCCAACCTCGTTGACCATGCGGATTGCCTCGAGGCATCCCTCCGCGTCGATGTTCAGGTTGTTCGCCTCGGTGACGCGGGGATCCGCGGACTCGAGGCCGAACGAGAGAATCGTGCCGGGTGTCGCGAAACGAACGAGGTCCCGCATCGCCGCCATCGCTTCGTCTGGATGCGCGATCATCATCGCCGGATCGCCGTTGTCCGTGTGCAGGACTTTCAGGTTTGGCGCGGCCGCGCGAATCCCGGAAAGCAACTCGCGAATGGCGCGGAGGTTGATATCCGGCGTCGGCGAGGCGCCGAGGCCGAGCGCCTGGTAGCTGAAGAAGTCCGCTTGACCTCCGAGGCGGAAATTCACGGCCCCGAGAGCTGCGAGACGCCGGACTTCCTCGAGGACGCCCGCCACCTCCCGGAATCTTGGCTTGCCGTACATCGGCTCGATGCAGAACGAGCAGCCTTTGTTGATGTACCGCACGCACCCTTTCGACGTGTCGAGCTCGACCGTGAGCGGCTCCGGGAAATCGGGATGGGCACGGATCACGTCGGCACCGAGCACGGCCCATCGGTCCCACTCCTCGATCGTGCGGTCGCGGTTCGTCCAGTCACCCGCCGTCAGGTGGTCGTACACGGCCCCATCGATGTCCCGCAGCGCGACCCAGTCGAACGGCTCGACGAGGGATTCGTCGTAGTATCGGAAGCGAGCGAGCGGACCGCCGAGGACCCGCGGTCCTTCGAACCGGCTCGCGTGGTGGATGATCTCCCTTTCGCTGATCGGCAGACTACGGAGATACTTGCCCGGGACGATGGGGCCCGAGAGGAGGACGAGCAGGTCGCCCTTCAGCGGGTGGCCCGCGCGGGCCTGGTCGATCGTGACGTACTCCCACTCGTGGGCCGCGTCGCGGACCGCGCCCGCGACGTACCGCGGGTACGGCGAGATGTACGGCGGCACGCCGAAGTTCGATGGCTCATCGACGTAGCCGTCAAGGATCACGACCTTCATGGGCTGGAATCCATGCCCTGGCCGCGATAAAAGGGCTTCGCCCGCGGACGCCGTCGACTCGCAACTCACTCGGGCTTAGGCCTTGCTTCCCCAGCGGCCGATGACGATGATCAGGACGATCATGAAGATCGTGAGGACCAGAGCGACCACGATTCCAATGACGAGGCCCAGCGCGTCTTTCGGAGCGGTCATGGGAGCGTTTGTCAGGGCCAACCCGCCGAGGACCACGTTGCTCCACACGAGCGCGATCACAAATCCGAAAGCCGACCCTAGCGACGTCGAGATCGTCTTTCGCACTTCTGCCATCGACAACTTTCGTTCCTCCGCCATAATCCAACCCTGACGCCGGATGGGCGCGGAATTCCTAAGCCCTTCGGTGGATGAGAAACGGATTACCCTCGGACTGCCTTCT
>VBMG01000067.1 GCA_005878485.1 Methanobacteriota archaeon
GCTTCCCGGCAGATTACGGGCCGGCTCGGATTCGAACCCAGATCCAAAGTGTTGGAACGGTCGACTATGGACGGGCGTCAGGTAGTCGAGACTCCGTGTCTCGCTCTTCGGCCGTTCTTTGGATTGTCACTGCCTGAGCGATGAGCATCCGCACGATCGCTGACCGCGATGTGCGATGGAGTCGTGCCAACCGACTCAAGTTGGTCCATGTCGGGGCATCAAGAGTCAGTTGGTGTGCACGTTGACGCTCACTCGCAGCACGTCGTATTCGATGTCGTCTCTTGGTGCGGGCCATTTCGTCACCCGCTCCTCCGTCATCACGAAGGCCCTCTAATACTCACCATGGCCCCAAGCTTCGTCCGTTGCGGCTTTTTTTCGTGAGCGTTGGCCCGCGAGGGGTTGACTCAGGGGCAACAACGAGGTCGTCCTAGGCCAACGGGATGGGCGCTCCGCGCTTCGCAGCGAATCCGGGCGGATTGGGGAGGGGTCTGAACTACCGACAAATCACTCACGACCTCACGCGCTTGGGTGGGAGCGGGTTGTGGGGACAAGGCAAGAATTCGCGAGGCCAACTGACATTCGATCCCACGGATCGAGGGTGCAGACCCCTTCGAGACAAGCGGGCCTGAAGGGATTCGCATCCTTCCACTAGAACGACGGTCAAACAAGCCGGTCTGGATTCCGGGACTGTGGCACTTTTCCCCTCATGCCAGGCCGCGGGGCCCAGCCCCTTACGATTTCCCAGTTGATTCCTGTTCAAACCCGGCCAGGAAATCATTCTGGACGAGATATGTGGGCTCTCCATCCTTGTCGACTAGGCTGGTCTTGTCAAACTGAATCGGAATCGCTTTGAGTTGGAAATTTTGACCTTCCACCTGGTAGGTCGATTCGCCATGTCGGAGGAATCGGAAGCTCAGGTTTGTCCGCACAATGTTCTTCTGCATATGTTCAAGGGTGATTGGCGTTCTTGACGGCTTTCCCTTAGTCTTCGCCCATACTCCGAACTGCAATTGGACACGCATAGCTCTGGGCGGGGCTTTCTTTCTGCTTTTCGAAGCTCCTTGTCGCAGAAAGAGGAGGACGGGACGCATGCGGAGAATAGTCCCGTCTTCTAACTCTACGATTGTCCACTCCTCTTTGATCAGTTCGAAATCCACCAATTTCATTCTCTCACGGCGGACTCTCTAGACAGAGGCTAGGACCATCTTTCTCTTGATTCTCCCTTGGGAAACCAACAGGGTGATTGTCGTGCCACTTGTGGATGGCTTCCCAATGGCGGATGGCTTGGTCTCCTCCAAAACGACATCGTTCTCAGGGACAGGGACCTCGCGGTTGTATCCGTAAACAGGAGGTGTCGTTGGAATCCTATTGGACCCCCAGAGCCCAAGAGCCTTGGCGATCTCTTGGATCTGCCTCCTACTGTCTTGAGGAAAGTACTGATGCCCATTCTCGCAGACATCAGCGGGGAAAAACCCGAAAGGCTTTCCCTCAAATTCGAAAGGGAGAAGCGTTCGAGTGAACCTCGACCCGCATTCCGGGCATAGCCGCGTCGCTGGCTTGCCCAACGCGAAACCGCCTCCAGAACGCGCCATGGGTGTCAAGTATGCATCACCGTCTTAAGAAGCATGAGGCACGGACGCAGGAAAAAGACGGCCGTTATGGCTTGATTTGAGGCTATCCACTTGTATTTTTCGCCCTGGACGGCACGCTCGCGGACTCGTATCCTCGTCCCTCTGCGAATGATGTTTCTGATTTCCTCATCTTCAATTCCTCGTTGAAGCTGTCGCTCGAGCGCGTGGGGCGTAGCTGACAGCCTGCATCTCGTCGCGGCCGTAGCCGGGGTCTGTCCTTCCCCTGGGTAAATGCGAGGCACTTATCTCCCCTCGGTCTTGCGGCGAAGAGCGGACCCCAAACCAAGCGCTACCGAGGATTGGGGCCGTTCCTACGCTATCGCGCTTCGGGGTACGCGCTTGATAGCGCATTGATTTTTCGAACCACGAGGCGTCGCGCCAGTCGAGGCCATGAGCAAGGCACTTCAGCATCTCTCAACGGCAACGACAGGGCGGTTCTACGCGCGCATTCGCGCAGAGCGCGCCTGGAAGGATCTGGAGCGCGTTTGGGAGACTCCCGTCGTACGCATCGATTCTTAGGTGATTGACACCAATTCTACGGGATGGGTTCGGGCCTGAAGGGATTCGAACCCTTGATCTATCGGTGTCCCTCGGACGTCCGAGCGGGGCGCGCGATAAGAGCCGATCGCTCTACCTAGCTAAGCTACAGGCCCGCGGCGGCGCCTATTGGACGCGTTCAATTAAACGTTACGTTGACGGGCAGCCGCCGCCCCATTCCAGGAAGCCAGCGACCCGGCCCACGTCAATCTGGAAGACCTCGAAGTGGTAGCAGCCGGTCGAGGACACGGTGACCGCGAAATAGTCCCCGGCATCCAGGAGGTTGTCCGCATTTGCGTCGACGAACCGGAGGGTCGCGTTCCCTCCGACGAGGCCGGAGCTCAGGTTCCCAATCACGATTCCATCGCGGGTGAAGTTCGCTTTGAATTTCGCGAGTTCGAGGGAGACGGTCGTCGAATCGATGGCGAGCCTTGTGCCGTTGGTCGTATCCAGACGAAGCTTTCCGTTGTCCCCCGGATTCACGATCTCCACGGGAGGTTGGTTCGGAAACATCCGCGGGAGGAACACGATGGCCAGCAGCACCATGAAGACGACGCCGGAAAGGAAGGAGTACCGGAGAAGCTTCGTCGCCTGGGGCGGCGGGCTGCGCTTTCGTTTGAACGGCGCCTCCGGCTTGGAGGGCCGCGCGATCTTCATGGACTCACTCCACGTAAATCGCAGGCCGGCCGGGGACGGCGTGGTCCGCTTTCTTCGTGGGGTCCCACCGTTTTGAATCGTCCGCGCGGAACACGTCGACCGAAACGCGGAGCTCTTTCGTCAGGAAGTGGGCGTTCTCCCGGAACATCGCAAACTCCTCGACGGATCCAATTCGATCCAGTTCATCCGGTTTCGCGTGCTTGAGCTCGTCACCGAGGCGCTTCGCGTACGCGGAAACCTCCTTCGCCCGTTCCCGCATGCCGGGCTCCGCGAGAGCGCGCTCCATGAGGGCGTTCATCCGGATGGGGCCTTCCTTCGCCAGCGCACGCGCGAGCTCGTAGACGCGGACCTTCCAATCCGGCGCGGTGTACAACGCAATGCGCTTCGGCTGGATTCGAGTGACTTTGAGGATCTCGCGGACATCCGCTAGTGTCGCTTGTAGCAGGGACTCCGCGGCTTCCGCGCGCGGGTCGATCTCATCGGCGATTGCGACCGGGTACGCGGTGTTGACGACGAACCCGTCGCCGCCGATCCGACGCCAAATCTCCTCGCAGGCGTGCGGCGCGAACGGTGCGAGGAGCTTCGTCTGGATCTCGATGAACCGGCGGAGCACTTCCGCGCTCGGGCGGCCCTCCGATCTCCGGACGTACCAAGACCAAGCCGATTGGATGTCGAAGTACCCGTGGCGAAGGGCCGTCTTGTAGTTCATCTCCTCCATGGAGGCCCGAGTCGCCTGAATGGCACGGTTCAGGACACTGAGGAACCAGGCGTCGATGCCGTGCCGCTCGGGGCGGCTCCCGTGTCTGGCGCTCGCGAACCGGAACCAATCGCGGAGCCGCGCCGCAGCCGTGGCCGCGAACTCGAGGTCCAGATTCGGGTCGTCGAGGCCGTCCCCGGCGTTCGCCACCGCCATGCGGACCGGATCCGCCCCCCATTCCCGGACCGCGTCGCGGATGTACCATACGTTCCCTTTCGACTTCGACATCTTGCGACCCTCGAGGCGAACCCAGCCGTTGACCCCGTACCCGCGGGGCCACAGCTCTTTCGGAAACACGGCGGCGTGGACGAACAGGCAGAACGTCATGTGGTTCTGCACCAGGTCTTTGCCCGTGTTGCGGAGGTCGACCGGATACCAGTACACGAATTCCTGGCGCAGGTCTTCAATCACCTTGACCTCAAGGCCCAGGCGGCCGGCGACCGCCCGCGGGTTGCCCTTCCCCAGGAAGACGTAATCGAAGAAGGCGTCGTCGAGGCGTTGCGCCCACGGGACCGCCGACCGGAGCGCGCCGCCTTGCAGGGCATGGGCGATCGTGTAGTACGCCATGTAGATCGTCGAGTCGCTCAGGGACTCGATGACCCAGTTCGAATCCCAGGGCAGGATCGTGCCCAAGCCGCGATGGTGGGTGCACGGCCAGTCATGAAGCCAGTCCGTCACGTAGTCGAACCACTTCCGCAAGGCCTCCGGATGCAATTCCATCGACGCAATCGCCTCGTGGACCTGCGCCTTCCACGCCGGATCGCCGTACGCGAGGAACCACTGGTTGTCGACGACCTTCACGATCGCGGGCGTCATACAGCGGCAGACGACGGGGGCGCTCGGCTCGTACATGAGATCCGCCTGGCCTTTCGAGGTCAGCTCCTTGCGGATTTCCTCCTTGGCGATTTCGACCCGCACGCCCGCGAACGGACCGCAGTTCTCGT
>VBMG01000099.1 GCA_005878485.1 Methanobacteriota archaeon
GCGATCCTCGGGGACTGGGGCCATTCCACGACCCGGCAGAGTTTGAATGCCGCCGTGAACTTCCTCGGTGACCAAGGCATGATCGCCGAAGGAAGCAAGGGCCTGATCTGGGTGCCAGAGGCCTCGCAGGAACTCCTCGAGGCAATTCGCGAGGGGCCGAGGCTGTAATGGGCCTGCGGGCCAAGGACATCGTCCTGTCGTACTCGGCAGCGAAGTCGCTCGAGGAACTCCAGACGAGTTCGGACCCGAGCTCAGCGTCCATTGTGCGCAGGATTCGCGCCCTAAAGCCAATTCTCTTAGCGGACTGCCTTCACGGCGAGGTCGTGAAAGGCGAACGCATCCCGAAGGCCCTGAAGGACAGGCATGGACTGGAGAACCTGTTCGTGGAGGACCTGCCTTCGTTCTGGCGGTTCCTCTACTCGATCGTGCGCGATCGCGGCGAGCGGTACATCGTTGTGGTCGAAATCGTGGATCACCGGACCTACGATGGATGGTTTCGTCGCCGCAACCGCTAGGCATCGCAGACCTCGACTTGCAGTTCGACATCGGAATCCATTTGCCAGATCGGTTCTTAGAGAGGGCACGAATCCCTTCGGGCCCGCTCGTTTGGAGAGCCTCCAATCAGTGAACCGGTTCGCGATGCCCTCCGCCCCGTGTTTCACCGAGCTTCGCTGCCATCTCATTGGTCAAGGTATACGTAGGCAAGCGCTAGGACCAGCAAGTCGGCAATCGCGAACATGCCGATGTCCAGCGCAAACGCGACGGGGTCGAAGGTGGGATAGCGCGAACTGGTCGTTTCCTGGTACAGCGCATAGAGTGGGAACGCCTCGACAACCACGAGGGCCAGGCCAAGCAATGCGATGATGAGGAACCGAGCCTGCACTTCCGCGCGGGCCGCCTTGACCGGATTGAAGTTCGTCGGGTCCTCCACCCCATATCTCGAGGGCGTGTACGGTCGCCAGGCCCCCCAAGACTTGACGAACGACGCGTAACCATGGAGCAAAAGGCCCACGCCGATGAACGCCAGAGGGAAACCGAGCCATGCATTCTCCGAACTGGAGCAGCCGTATGGGTCGCACGTGTGCGCGGTGTTCATGATGGCGACACCGCCGTAGATTGCCGCGCCACCCGTGCACATCAGCGCGGCCCAGAGAACCGTGTCAAGCTTCCGCCCCTCCCGCACGGTTATCCGAATCGACTATGGCGATAAGTTAGTTCTGCCCGCTGGAAACCGGGTACCGCCTCGAGCGCTACCACCAACGCCCGTCACCGAGCTGCGCAATGACCCATTCCTGGTCTCCGTATCCGCCGATCTCCGCCAAGCACAGGCTGATGGCGTGGTGCAACGGCTCGTGCGTGAACACGTGGACGAAGATCTTGCGCCACGTGACCGTCCGAGGCAAGCGCCCGATCAGCCATAAATGGACCGCCGTGGTGCTCCGGTACTCGCGGGAAGCTCGGTCAAGAGAACCGAAGGTCACAGCGAGGCGCAGGAACTTCCGACGTTCAGCCCGCGCGATCGTTTCGAGTTCCAGTCGGGGGACCTCCGACTTTTCGAAGTCGAACACCCAGGTGATTCCCGCATCGCGCAACGCCCACGTGCCCAGCGCCTCGCGTATTGACGGGAACGCCCCACCTCGCTGCGTCGGCACGCCTCAACCTCGGGCCGGACCCCACCGGCCCACGTGGGCGAGGATGTCCTCGTGGTACCGGGCGATTTGATCGCGGGACGTCTCGTTCACGTCGACGAACGCGAGCTCCGTCCAAGCCGGATGTTGTGCGATTTGATCTCTCTCGCCCGCGAACACGAATTCGAGATCCCAGTGATTCTTGGCCCCATACACCTCGGAGAACACGTGGGGTCCGGTGAGGGCCTGGGCGGGCAGCCCGAGCTGTTCCTTCAGGATCCGCTCCGCGGCCCCTTGCGGCGATTCGCCCAGCATCAAGTGCGACGACGGGAGCATCCAACCCTTGCTGTTCATCTCGGCCCGCTCGGCATCGAGGGCCCCGATGTGGTCCCACGGTCCGCTTGGATTGAGGTGCCCCATGAGGATTCGTTCCGGATGACCGGTCTGGCTGATCACCAAGAACGCGGAGAGGCAAATGCCTCCCTCCGGGATCTCTCGCGTCTGGAGGGTCCGGTCGCTCGTGGCGAAACGGGAGAACTTTCGCTCGGTCGCCATGGCCATGCCAGCTCCTCGGTCGGCTTTCAACCTTCCTCCGACCTCCGTGGAAGACGGGGGACGGCGACGCTCCACCCTCGCTCCAACGATTCGAAACGCCGCGAAGCTTCATCTCGTTCCCTCACCTACGCGGGAGGCACATGGCTCGAAACCTCTACTTCCTCGGGACCGCGGGATCGGGGAAGTCCACGATGGTCTTCGCGTTCCAGCTGTGGATGAACTCCCAAGGCCTCGACTGCATCACGGTGAACCTCGACCCGGGAGCCGAGGCGCTCCAGTACTCGCCCGATCTCGATGTCCGGGACTACGTGAACATCGAGGAAATCATGACGGAGCAGGGACTCGGACCCAACGGAGCGCAGGTCGCCGCGGCCGACATGGTCGCCATGAATGCGAAAGAACTCGCGGATGTCCTCGAGACGTTCGAGACGAACTACGTCCTGATCGACACCCCGGGGCAGATCGAGCTGTTCACGTTCCGGGCCTCCGGTCCCGTCCTGATCGATGCCTTCGGCCGAGAGGATGCCGCGCTCGTCTACCTGAATGACCCCGCGCTGGTACGAAATCCGGGTGGCTTCATCTCGTCCGTCCTCCTGAACGCCACGGTCCAGTTCCGTCACAGCCTGCCCTTCATCAACGTCCTGAGCAAGGCGGACCTGCTCCCGGAGCCAGAACTCGAACGAATCGTGAAGTGGTCCGTCGACCCGTTTGCCCTGTACGAGGCCCTCTTCGAGGAGGCCGCCACCGCGAAGACCCTCCTCGACGTGGAATTTCTGAAGAGCCTGGAAACGATCGGCGTGTATCGCCGGGTCCATCCCGTCTCGTCCGAGATCACCTTCGGATTCGAGGAGATCTACAGCCAGGTTCAAATGGCGTTCGAGGGCGGAGAAGATCTTTCGAAGGACTAGCGGCGGTGTGGTTCGGGTAACTCGGCGTCTCACAGTAGGCCGTCGAAGGCTTGGAGGACCTCGGGGTACCGGTTGCGAATCGCATCGAGGACGCTCTGCGTCGAAATCCGTTGGACGCCGATGTCGGACACGGCCCGGATGACCTTGTTGATCGTCTCATCGTCCACGCGGATGAGGCGTTCCTTGATGAGATAGTGCCGGGCAAGCTCCTCTTCCATGCGGGTCCTCCACCGCCTCTCGTAGGCCTGGAAAAGGTCTTCCGTCGAGGCGAGCTTCGAAGCTTCCGACGCGATCTCGCCCGCATACTTGCCGGAGAGGCAGCCGTTCAAGATGCCGCCCCCCGTGAGCGGGTCAATGAGGCGTGCGGCGTCGCCCGCGAGCATGACGCCGGGGGCGACCGTCCGCTCGAGGGGCAGCGACACACTGACCGCGCCAGCGACTTCCTCGACAATCTCTCCGCGAGCCAGACTGGGGGTTCTCTCAATCAATGCGTCGAGGTACTTTTTCGCGTCCGCGCGATCCCGAATCTTCGAGAGGTTCACGCCGATCCCGACGTTCGCGACGTCCGCTTCTTTCCAGAACACCCACGCGTACCCTCCGGGCGCACAACTCCCCAGATAGAAGTCGTTGAGCCGCGGGTCCCCATCCACGCCGACGAGCGTGTACTGCAAGCACGCGTCGATGTCCCTCGTTCGCAGGTGGGTCTCGAGCCCCGCCCAGCGCCCGACCTGGCTCTCGAAGCCGTCGGCGCCGATCACGACGTCGGCGTGCACGTCGAACGTGTCCCCCATGTGCTCGCAGCGGGCGCCGACCACCTGGCCATCCTGGCGGAGGAGGTCGACCGCACTCGTCTTGATCATGATGTCCGCGCCGGCCTTCGCGGCCTCGCGCGCGAGGAACCGATCGAAGAGGTCTCGTTCCAAGACGTAGCCGCACTCGTTTCCTGCGCGCGTCTCGTCGAGGACGAGCGTCGTTCCGTCTGGAGCAATGACACGGGCGCCGTCGACCTCGTGGCAAATGAACTCGCGGCTCGGCGCGAGGCCGATTTCCTCGAGCCACCGTTTCGCGACGCCCTCCCCGCATCGGACCGGCGTGCCGATTTCGGATCGCTTCTCGATCAGGAGGACCTCGGCGCCCCCCAGGGCCGCATACTTCGCCGCCGTGCTCCCCGTCGGTCCCGCGCCGACGACGAGGACATCCACCTCGCGATCCATCCGACCCTGTCCGATTCCTCGATCCCTCTTGAGCCTTTTGGGTGCTTCCTTCGGGTTCCTGACCCCGCACGGCGCCTGCCCTCACGATACCTATGGGGGCCCGTGTCTTCCAACGCTGTATGTATTTATTCGGGCGCGTATGTATGCCGATCCATGGAGTTCGAAACCCGCAAGGTCCAAAAGCTCGGCTATTCGAGCCTCGGGGTCTCGCTCCCGAAAGACTGGGCCGCGTCGAACGGGATCCGCCCCGGCGCCCTCCTGAGCCTCGCGATCGAGGACGACGGAAGCCTCCGCGTGCGGGTCGGTCCCCTTGAGGAATATCCGGTCGCCGCGGAGGCGACGATTGACGCGGACGAATGGAGCGGGACGGAGTCGCTCACGCGAATGATTACCGGCAATTACATCGTCGGATGCAACACGATCCGCCTTCGCAGTCGAGAGGAACTGTCCCCGAGTCAGCTGCAGGAGATCCACGAGGCGGTCCGCGGCCTGACCGGACTCACGATCGTGAACCAAGGCCCGAAATTCGTCACGATCGAGAATTTCGTCGAGCCGACGCGGTTCCCCATCGACGGCCTCCTCCGGCGACTCCATTACCTGACGTCCCGCATGGAGAAGCTCGCGCTCGGCGTCATCTCGGGGGATGCGAAGGGGAACATCGAGGAGGTTGGCCGCATGGAGCTCGAAGTGGATCGGCTGTACTGGCTCGTTGTGCGACAGCTCCTCCTCGCGGCGCAGAACCGCACCATCTCCGGGCGGATCGGGGTGACAGAGCCTCGACACCTCCTCGGAGATCGCGTGGTCACGGTCGCCCTGGAGAATGTCGGCGACCTGTGGGAGGAAGCGGCGGCCGGGGTCGGACCGTTTCTGAAGCCGAATCGACGGATTCCGAGGGAGTTTGCGAAGACGGTCGGCAACCTGAAGGGAAAGCTCGAGGAGGTCATCGAGCTGACGATGACGGCGTTTTTCGCCAACGATCTCGGGAAGGCGAACACGGCGCTCGACCACCAGGCGGCGTTGATTCGGGACATTCGGGCTGCCGCGGAATCCGGTCCTCGGTCGCGCAGCCCGCCGGCCCGCGGTACTCCGCGGTCGAACGGCCTGTTCCAGCTCGTCCTCCGACCGCTCGAGCACGTTGCGAAGTACTACGGCAGCATCGCCCAGATTACGATCAATCGGGCGTTGGAGAGACCTGCGCGCCCACGGCCCACCGGCGCCGAGCCGGTCCCGTCCGCCGACCCGACCGATCGTCCGTGATCCCTGTTCCAGATCACGATCGTGCCTTTCGGGCCAAGTAATCTTTCCGGAGGTCCTTCATCGTCCGCGTCTTGCCCGGACCCGCTTGGGGGAGTTCGGATACGAGGACGACGTCTTCCACATGGGCCAGGAGCGGATTGAGGTTCGCCTTGATGGATCGCTGGAATTCGCCGCGGAGTTGGATGCGGAGCTCGTCGGAGCCGAGTAGCCGTGCATCCCGCGGGACGGCGTAAACGACGAGGCGATGTTGTCCGGATCCGTCCAGATCGACGGCGATTGGCTTCGAGTCGTACACGAGATCGTTCCCGATCGCGCTCCGGACTTCTTCTGAGCTCGTCTTCACGCCGTTGATGTTGATCATGTCGTCGATCCGGCCGAGGTGACGATAGTAGCCACCGCCGAGGTGCTCGATCTGGTCCCCATGTCGACGTAGTCGTTCCCCGTGCGGACCTTTTGGGACGCCGGCGTAGTACTCTTCGTCGTTGTCGTAATTCAGCAAGTCCGTCGAGAGGCCGATCGACGGAGGGACCAGGAAGACTTCGCCTCGACGCGCGGGCTGTCCGTCATCCAAGATCGCGAGATCGAGGCCGAGGGCGGGCGTCGTGAATGTCGACGGGGCGCATGGCTGGACGACCGTGCCCGTGATGTATCCGCCTCCGATCTCGGTCCCGCCGCAGTACTCGATGATCGGCCGGTATCCCGCGAGGAACATGAGGTAGAGCATCTCCTCCGGCGTGGAAGGCTCCGCGGTGGAAGCAAACAACCGGATCCGGTGCCAATCAAGGCCCTCCATGGCTCCGTCCGATTTCCAGCTCCGCACGAGCTTCGGCACGACCCCGAGCATCGTGACGCCTGCGTCGGCGACAAACTCTCCGAACGCGCGCTTCGTCGTCGATCCGACGTAGAGGGCCATCGTCGCGTTGTTCACGAGGCTCGCATACGTGAGCCAAGGCCCCATCATCCAACCGAAGCTCGTTGGCCAGGCGAGGACGTCGGACGGCCGAACATCGAGGTGGAGATACGCGTCCGCCGCGCTCTTGATCGGCGTGGTGTGGGTCCACGGAATCCCTTTCGGATCTTTCGTGGTCCCAGACGAAAACAAGATGTTCGTGGGTTCCCCCGGATGACAGGATACGGCGTCGTACGTGTCGCGGTCGCCGAGGAAGTCCTCCCATGCCAGGTCGTCGTCTCGAAGGAGGTCGCGGGTCGATCTCGCGCGCGGGAGGACGACGGCGCGTGGGCCGTCCGCTTCAACGACCTTGTCGTAAATCAGGTGTCGCTTCCCTCCGAGAACATACGAGTCGACCGTGATGACCGCCTCTGCGTCCGCGATCTGGGCCCGCTTCCGGAATTCCGGAGGCGCAGCGGAGTCGGCGATCCCGACGGCACATCGCCCCGAGAGGATGACTCCGAGGTAGGCAGCGACCGCCTCCGGTGCCATGGGCAGGTAGAGCGCAATCCGCGCACCTTGGTGGAGATTGAGGGCGTCGAGTCCATTCGCGACGCGCGCGCTGAGGCGGCGGAGATCGCCGTACGTCATGCGGCGAATCGCCTTCGACCCTTCGCGGCCCGATAGGATCGCCGTCTTTTTCGGATCCGCGCGGAAGCAGCTCTCGGCAATGTTCAGTTCGGCTCCCGGGAGCCAGTCAGCGTGGAGCGGATCCGACGCCGGATTCAGGATCCAAGACGGATCCCGTCGGAACACGATCCCAAGCTTGCGCACCATCGTGGCCCAGAATTCCTCACGCCGTTCCTTCGACCACCGCTGAAGCTCCTCGTACGTCGTGAGCCGATGCTCCGCGAGCAGCTTCCCGATATTCGATTCGCGCAAGTCGCTTGCCGCAGGGAACCAGGCAGGCCCCGGTCCGTCCCCGGGGGCGCGATTCGCGTACGCCAGGTGGAACAGCGCGCGGTGGGCCGCGAATCGCCACCGTGCATCGGCGTCCGACATGAGGAGCCCGCACAGCTCTCGCCAAAGCCGTTCCTGCCCATGTGCGTCGAGGGGCGCCGCGGCGCGGTGGATGACCCCGTTTACTCGGGACAGGAAATCGCGTGCGAGCCTCGGCGGCAATCCCCATGACTCGACGTCGGCGAGGGCGAGCGTCGGCGGCACACGAACGAAATCCCGCAGACTGACTTAAGCCTGCGGACCCTCCGAGAAAACTGCGTCCGGCGCGGGAGAGGCTCACTTCTTGAAACCGGGCCCCGGCGTCTCGGCCGCCATCGCCTTTCGCGCGTACTCGAGGGCGCGGTCCACGGCTTCTCGCGGCGTGCTGACTGGCACGTAGAGTTTTGCCTCGACCCCCGCTTTCTCGACGGGCCACGTCCGGAGTCCGAAGACGGTCTTCCCCAGGTCGAACGCATGGGCCATTTCACTCAGCGTGCCGTACGATCCGTTCACCGCGATGATCGCGTCGGCCGTGCGGACGATGATGAGGTTCCGCGCGGTGCTCATCGACGTCGCGATGGGGAGATCGATGAACGGGTTCGCGTCCGCCTTGTTCCCCGTGGGTAGGACGCCGACCGTCATCCCACCGCCGCGCTTCGCCCCCTTCGCGGACGCCTCCATCACGCCGTTCAGGCCCCCGCAGATGAGGACCGCATCGGCGCGGGCGATCAGGAATCCGACCTCCTCGGCAAGGGCAAGACCATCCGGGGAGGCGGTGCTCCCGCCACCGATGACGCCGATTGCCACTTTCCTCGACATAGGGAATCCCTCGCCACGCCCGCGCCTGCATTAAGCCTTTGCCGGAACATTCTCATGGGGGAGAACGTCGGACGCCGAGCAGGTCCGCGAGGCCTTCGAGCGAGCGAACTTGGGGGCACGGCGCCGGAGGCTCGCCTTCGCGGCACACGAGCACCGCATGGAGGCCCGCGCGGCGGGCGCCGAGGTAGTCGGCCTGGAAGCTGTCCCCCGCATGGAGGCTCCGCTCCTCCGGGACGCCCGCTTGGGCCACGGCCCGACGGAAGATCCGGACATCGGGTTTCTCCGCGCCGACGTCGAACGAGTACGTGATGGTGTCAAAGTACTCCGAGAGCCCGATCTTTCGGAGCGTCTCCGGGAGCGTGTGGGACGCGTTCGAGATGATCCCGAGGCGGAAGCCCGCCCCGCGGAGCGCCTTGAGCGTGTCGATCGCCTCCGGGTAGGGTCGCCACGCGACCCCGCCGTCGAACTCGGCATGGATCTCGTCGAGCATCGCGTCGTCGGGCTCCAGGCCGAGGTGCTCGACGATCCGCGCATTCATCTCCCGGAAGAACTCGTTCTCCCGGCCCGCGGGGAACGGGCGGATGAACGTGACGATCGTCTCCGGCGTCCGGAGGAGGCGAGCGATCCGCTCGCGGTCCATCAAGTGGCCTCGAGCCGCGAAGATGCGGTGGAGGATGTCCGACGCGGACGGCTCCGAATAGAGGAGCGTCCCGCCGACGTCGAGGAAGACGTGGCTCACGTCCTCGAGCGTCTCGTCGCGGCGGCCCGACCCCGACTTCGACCCCATCGCGGTCCTTCATCGAACAGGGTCCGAAAAGCCTTGCGTCGCCCTTATCCCACGGCCGGCCATCCCGCGCTGGGGACCCCGATGGCCGACGACCCGACGCGCACGTACTTCGCCGGAACCGACCGAGACCGAGCCGCGTTCGAGGCGGGCATCAAGTTGGGTTCGATCCTCCACCAGTACGTGGGGACGCCGCTGACGTCGGCGAGCGCGGGGTCGCTTGAGCGGGCGATCGAGGCGGCGACGCGGGTGCAGCCGCTCGTCGAGCGCGTCCGCGTGCGCATTGACCGTGAGCGTCTGCGAATCCGGGGGCCGTACCGATACGGCGTGGTCACGGAAGATGCGTTGGATGTGGAAGTCACGGTGCGCGTAGGCGCCGCACGGGCCGTCGGTGCCTTGCGTTACGTCCCGGATTTCGACTATCCGCTCATGTATTTGAAGGCCGTCACCGGGCGGACCAAGGACTAATAAGGCGCTCCCTTTCTGCGGCGGCCGATGGCGCAGGGCCGCGAGGTCGAGGTCAAGTTCCGCCGGGACCTCGGGCTCCTGGAAATCACGATGATCGGGCTCGGCCCGACGATCGGGACGACGATCTTCCTCCTCGTCGGCCCCGGGTACTTCATCACGGGTCCGTCCCTCGTCCTCGCGTTCGGCCTGAACTTTGTCGTGACGATGTTCACGGCGATGGCGTACATGGAGCTCGGGTCCGCGTTCCCCGAGACGGGTGGCGGATACCTGTGGATTCGCCGCTCGATGCGGGACCCGTGGGGCTTCCTCGGAGGCTGGATGTCGTGGTTCGGCCACTGCATCGTGGCGTCGTTCTACATCTACGGATTTGGATTCGGCCTCGTCCTCGCGGTGAAGACGATCCTCAATGCCCCGTCGTTGGTACTCTACGGCCTCGATGAAGGAGCGTTGACAAAGCTCTTCGCCGTCCTCGCCGCGGGCGTCTTCATTGTGCTGAACTATCGCGGGACGAAGCTCACAGGGAGATCGGAGACCGCGGTGACGATTGCCCTCGTGGCGGTCGTGGTCACCTTCATCGTCGCGGGATTGCTTCACTTGACACACACCGGCGTGCCGGCGGCAAACTTCCAGCTGTTATTCCGCGGCGACTCGGCTCTGCTCCAGTTTGTCTCTCTCCTCGGAGCGATGGGCTTCACGTTCATCGTGTTCGAGGGCTATGAGATTATCGCGCAGACCGGGGAGGAGGTGCGCCACCCGGAAAAAAACATCCCGAGGGCCCACTTCATCGTGATCGGCCTTTCGACCCTCATCTTCATCTTGGTGGCGTTCGTCGCGATCGGGATTTCCGGGAATTGCGGCGGGGGCCCGAGTGCATCGTGCCTACTCTTGCAGCCGTCTCCCGGAGGACAGGTAGGCAACAACCTTGCGATCGCCGAGATCGCAGCACAGGTGATGCCCTATGGGACCCCGATCATCGTGTTTGGCATTGCCCTGGGCGCTCTTGCGGCCCTGAACTCCCTGATCTTCTCCTCGAGCCGTGTCGCGTTCGCGATGGGCCGGGACGGCGGCCTGCCCCGCGCCCTTGGGAAGCTCCATGCTCGGAAGCGCACCCCGCACATTTCGATTGCCGTCTCGGGCCTCATCATCGTGTTCATCACGCTGACCCTCGATCTCAATACGGTTGCCGCGAGCGCCGACGTCATGTTCCTCCTCTTGTTTCTCATGGTGAACTGGGCGGCCATCGTCCTCCGGAGGACGATGCCCGACGTGAAGCGGTACTACCTAATGCCGCTCTTCCCCCTCATCCCGATGTTGGGCATCGCGACGAAGTTCGTACTCGCCCTGAGCCTGTGGACGATCGAGCCGATCGCGTGGTTCGTCGCCCTCGGTTGGATCGGGTTCGGGCTCACGATCCACTATCTGCACGAAAGGAAAGAAATTGTGATCGGCGTTACGAAGGTCGTGGAGTCGATTTTGCCGCGTCGCCGTCCCCGGTATCGAATCCTGCTTCCAATCGAGGACTTCGAGCGAGTCGAGCTGGTCGAGTTCGGCGCCCTCGTCGCCCAAGTCGAGGACGCGGAGCTCACTCTGCTCCATGTGATCGAGGTGCCGCCCGCGCTTCCGATCGACGCGATCGACCGGTATTTTGTGAGCGAGGTCCGATGGAACCTCGGGAAGTTACGGAAGCGCGCGGAGGAACTCGGCGCGTACGCGACCGCGCGGGTCGAGGTGAGCCACAAGGTGATCGACACCGTCCTAGATAATGTCCGGGAGGATGAGACGGACCTCCTCATCCTCGGCTGGAGGGGGGGATGGCGCAAGGGGCGGATCCTCGGTTCGAATGTGGATCGGTTCGTCCAGGAAGCGCCGTGCGACGTCGTTGTCTTCAAGTCCGTGGGGCTGAAAGAGAAGATCGAGCGGATCCTCGTCATGAACGCGCCGGAATGGCACGTGTCGTACGCGACGGGATACGCGATCTTGCTCGCGAAGAAGCACCGGGCCAAGATTACGATCCTCAGCGCCGTCCAGACGGACCGGGAGCTCGAGAAGGAGCGCGGGTACAGCGCGCGCCTCGCGGAGATGTGTCGGACCCATGGCGTCGCGTTCGAGGAGAAGTTCGTGAAGATTCGGAACATCGTCGACACGGTCGTCGACGAGGCGAAGAACTACGACCTGCTCGTCCTCGGAGCTTCCACGGAGTGGCGGCTCACCCAGTTCGCGTTTGGCCCGATGCAAGATCAGATCGCCCGCCGGACCGAGACGCCCACCCTGATGGTCCGCAAAGTCCGCCGCCAAGAGGTGCGGGGTCCCCTGCGAAGTCCGTTGCCGACCCCCGTCGGCCCGCCGCCGCAGCCCACGTAGGGCCGAGCCGCTTGCGACCATCCGTTCGCCGGTCCTCTCGAGCCGGGGTGGTTTCGCGCCGCGAAAACTATAAAGACTCTTTTATAGCGCGACGCATATTTCTGGCGCCGCGTGGGTGGCATGGGCGAGGCGCTCAAAATCGGGATTACAGGCCTCCCCGGCGCAGGCAAAACCTACTGCCTTCTCAAAGTCATCGAGATGCTTGAGGGCGACGGCCTCAAAGTCGGCGGCATGATCACCGAGCCAATCGTGAAGCGGAACCGACGCGAAGGCTTCTACGTGATGGACTGGGCGACGAAGGAGAAGCGGGTGTTCGCGTCCCGCGAGATCACGTCGAAGACGATGGTCGGTCGATTCGGCGTGGATATTAGCGCGCTCGAGGAGGTCGGCGTCAACGCGCTCCGCAGCGCGACGGCGGACGCCAACGTCATCGTCATCGACGAGGTCGGGAAGATGGAAGTCGAGTCCCCCAACTTCGTCTTGGCGGTCAAGGACGCGCTCGACGCCGACAAGCCCCTTCTCCTCACGCTGCACAAGAAATCCCGAAACCCGCTCCTCCAAGACATCCGCCGCCGGGACGACGTGCGGATCCTTGAGGTCACGATGGTGAATCGGAACCTGTTGCCCTACAAGATCGTGAAGCTAATGAAAGGCGAGGTCCTCTGAGACCGAAGGGATATCAAGCCCCCCGCCATCGAACCTCCGTGGATTTTCCGTTCCCTGTCGTCGAGACGACAGAAGGCGCTGCGCGTCTTCTCGTGCCGGACGTCCCTCGTCGCCGCGGCCCGGCGACCGCGGGACCGTGGCCGTTCTACAATCCCACGATGGCGGTAAACCGCGATCTGAGTGCGATTGTACTCAGGAGGTGGCCGCAGCGGCTCACCTCCGTTCTCGACGGTCTGGCGGCGACCGGCGCCTGGGGGATCCGGATGGCCCTCGAAGCGGGAGTCCGAGCCCTGACGCTGAACGAGCGGTCGGAAATCGCGGTGGACCTCATCCGAGAGAACGTCCGCCGGAACGATCTCCATGCAGACATCCGGGCAGGCGATCTTCGCACCCGTCTCAGCGAGGCGGACTACGATTTCGTGGACATCGATCCATTCGGGCCACCGACGCCCTTCCTTCCCGCCGCGTTCGAGGCGCCCGAAGTCGCTGGGGGAATCGGAGTCACGGCCACCGACACGGCCGTCCTCTGCGGCACGTATCCGGATGCTTGCCAGCGACGATACGACGCCCGGCCTCTGCGCTGCCCGCAAGGTACGGAGATTGGTCTACGCATCCTGATTGGTTACTGCGCCCGTCTCGCCGCGGCTCGCAGCAAATCCGTTCAGCCCATCTTGGCGTTCGCTGCGGAACACTTTGTCCGGGTCCTGCTCGTCGTCGTTCCAAGGTCCCGTCCTGCAAGCCTCGGCCGCGTGGTCCGCGCGGGCCCCGGTCACTTTGTGCGGGTCTCCGGGCTGGCTGGTGACTGGATTGGTCCCTTATGGCTCGGCCCGATGTCGAGTTCCGAGATCCTCGGCCGCTTGTCTCCGACGGCATGGACCTCGGGCGGTTCCGCCAGGCTCCTCGCGTCGTTGCAAGGGGAGTCGGATGCGGCCCCGTTCTTCGTGACGACCGACGAACTTGCAGCGGAGGAGCGCGCGTCTCCGCCGAAGCTCGAACGGTTCACTGCCGGCCTACGAGAAATCGGCTATCGGGCCACCCGAACCCATTTTCATCCGCGCGGGGTCAAGACGGACGCGCCCCCGGAGGACGTCCGGCGAGTGTTCCGGGACCGCGCGCCTAGCGGATCCACGGATGGTTCAGCGCCTGCCAGCTGAACCCGAAGGCGGCTTCGCTCTCCAAGGCGTAGTGGTACAACGTCGCGACGAGGATCCCGTGCACGACGGACCACAGGGCGCTGAGGACAAGCCAATACAGGACGGCGCCGACGGCCCATCCGAAATTCCCCGGGTCTCCGAGGATCCCGTATACGAACGGGACGAGCCCCACGGAACAGAGGAGGAGGAAGACGACGCCGGTACCGAGGACACCCTTCTGGTGCGCGCCCCACCGCTCTCTCAGGAGGGCACGGCTGCGACGGAAGGCCCTCAACGGCCCTAGGCCCTCGATGACCATCGTCGGGAGGACGAACAGGGTCGCGAGCGGCCAGCCGTATCCGAGGACCCGCGAGACGAACCGTCCGCCCGCTTCGGACCGAATCGCCGTGACCCGGAGGAGCACGCCCGCAGTCGCCGCGAACAACGACCAGAGGACGATTTGGAAGAAGCTCGCGTTCGCCGCCGCGAGGCCGTCGAGCACGTACGGCCTTCGCCCTTGGAGCCGCACCGCCGCCGCGCCGACAATGGCCGCCATGAAGTATACGGAGAGGAAGTACGTCACCAGGTAGGCGATGAAGACTTCCTGGTAGAGGAATCCGCTCGCCGAAGAGGCCGGAGGGAGGCCGAGGGCCAGGACGCTGACCACGACGATGAGCCAGACGAAGCCGGTGAACACGAGGGCGAGGAACGGCAACGCCATCAGCCGCGGGTCCCGTTCGAGCACGCGAAGGCTTGCGAACGTCAGGTGGAACCCGCGGGCCAGCTGGGCACGGAGACCGGTCTTCGGGGCCGACTCGTGATGAGTCTTCCGACCCCACTCCGTCGAGTGCATCCCGCGCATTCAACGAGCGGAGCTACCATAAGACTTTGTCAAGCCTCGTCGTCGTC
>VBMG01000156.1 GCA_005878485.1 Methanobacteriota archaeon
AAGGAAGCCCGATCGATCGACGGCGAGGTGTCGCACCAACTCGCCGCCGTGGCGAAGGCCATGGAACGCTACCTCCTCGTCCTGCGATCGGAGCGGATCGCGCGGAAAGAAGAGTTCCTCGACCTCGTGGAGGACGGCTTGCGGAAGGGCCGCGGCGGGGCCCTCGGGTATACGGACTTCGTCGAGATGGTCGCGTTCGCGGCGGAGGATGCCGTGCGACGCGGCGTGCCGTCTTCGCTCCCATCCGCCGCGGAGTTCCTGGCCCGATGGCGGGACCAGGACGAGGGGATTCTCCGCCTCGTCCTCCCGGGCGCGGAGGGCAAGTTCGCGTTCCGGCTGATGGACCCGAGCGTCCTGAGCAAGCGCGTGTTCAGCCAGGTCCACGCCAGCGTCCTGATGTCTGGCACGCTGTTCCCGGCCGAGATGTACGCGGACCTCCTCGGCATCGAGCGCGACCGCCGCGTGATCCGAACGTACGGGTCGCCGTTCCCCCGATCGAACCGGCTCCTCCTCGTCCATCCCTTCCTGACGACCACGTACGCGAAGCGAAGCGCGGAGATGCACGGGCTCATCGCGGGCGAGATCACCGGCATCGCCTCCGGAGTTCGCGGCAATGTCGCCGCGTTCTTTCCATCCTACGAATTGCTCGCCGAGGCCTTGGAGCGGATTCGGGCGCACCGCCTCCAAAAGTCGATCCTCGTGGAGCAATCCACGTGGACGAAGGCCCAGCGGGACGGAGCGCTCGAAGCGCTGCGCCTGGCGCGGGCGGACGGCGGGGCCCTCCTCCTCGGCGTTCAGGGCGGGTCCTTGAGCGAGGGCGTCGACTACGAGGACAACCTGCTCTCCGTGGTCATCGTGGTGGGCCTGCCCCTCAGCCCCCCGAACATCGAGGTCGAGGCGTTGAAAGACTATTACGCCCGCAAGTTCGGATTCGAGAAGGGCTACGACTACGCGTACGTCTACCCCGCGGTGAACAAGGTCCTGCAGGCCGCCGGTCGTCCAATCCGGAGCGAGCGGGACCGCGCGGCGATCATCCTCTTGGAGGGCCGGATCCTCGAGCCGCGATACGCCCGGTGTCTCCCACCCGATTTTGCACCCCAGCCCTGCGCCACGCCAGCATCGGAGGCGGGCCGGTTTCTCGGCCCGCCGTCCCAGGGTCCCGGCGTTCCGGAGCAAGTTTTTTCCGGGTCCGCCGCATCGCCGCGCGATGCTCATTAAACACGGCGCGGAAGCCGAACTCCGTCGCACGGAATTCATGGGCCGCGCTGCGGTCGAAAAGTTCCGGGTGCCGAAGTCGTATCGGATCGCGGCCCTCGACGACGAATTGCGGCGATCCCGGATCCGGATGGAGGCGCGCCTCATGGCGGACGCGCGGGCCGCGGGCGTGGCCGTGCCGATCCTGTACGACATCGACCTCGTCGAAAACAAGATCGTCATGGAGTTCGTCGAGGGCCCGACCGTGAAAAGCGTCCTGGAGGGCGGGGGCCCCGCCGGGCTGAAAACCGCGAGGGAGGTCGGCCGGATCGTGGGTCGCTTGCACCGGGCGGGAATCATCCACGGCGACCTGACGACATCGAACATGATCGTGCGGGATGGAGGGATCGTGATGATCGACTTCAGCTTGGGAGCGAAGGAAGCGAACGTCGAATCGCGCGGGGTGGACCTCCATCTCTTGAAGGAGGCCCTCGTAAGCGCCCATGCCCGAGCGTCCACGTATTTCCGCGCCGCGCTGGCGGGCTACCGCGAGACGATGGGGAAGGCCGCCGACGAGGTGATCGCGAAGGTCAAGGACATCGAGTCGCGGGGCCGGTATACATGATCGCGTTCGTCACGACGAACGAGGGCAAGTTCCGCGAGGTTTCGGCGAAGCTCCTTGAGGCCGGCGTGAAGATCGTCCATGAGGACCGGAGCTATCCGGAGATCCAGACCGACCGCCTGGAGAAAGTCGTGCGGTTCGCCGCAACCGTCCTCGACGACCAGATCCGCGGCGATTATCTCATCGACGACTCGGGGCTCTTCATCGATGCGTTCGGCGGCTTTCCGGGCGTGTACTCGTCGTACGTATACAAGCGGCTCGGCTGCGCTGGGACTCTGAAGCTTCTCGAGGGCGCCCGGACGCGCGCTGCGACGTTCGAGACCGTGTTCCTCCTGAGGACCACCGGGGCGCACCAGGTGTTCCATGGTGCGTGTCAAGGGATAATCGCGGAGGCCGAGCGCGGGAGATTCGGGTTCGGCTTCGATCCGATCTTCATCCCGGACGGCGCGGCGAAGACGTTCGCAGAGATGTCCGTCACCGAGAAGAATGCGGTATCGCACCGCGCCCGCGCCGTCGAGGCGCTCGTCGCGCACCTGAGGACGCAGAAGGAATCTTGATTACATCGGCGGGGCTTGCGGCGCGGAGGCCATGGCCCGATCGAAGATTGTGATCACGGGCGGGGCCGGGTTCATCGGCAGCCACCTCGCGGACGCGCTCGCGTTGGAATCCGACCTCGTGGTCGTGGACAACCTCTCGGCCGGTAAGCGAGCGAACCTGACCCAAGCCACAAGGGCGGGCGCGACCGTCGTGAAACGCGATCTCCTTCGCGGCGATTTAGGTTCGATCTTCCGGCGAGCGGATGTCGTCTACCACTTCGCCGCGAACCCGGACGTCCGGTTGGGCCGCGCGGGAACGAAGCCCTCGATTGATGAGAACGTCATTGTGACGCATCGCGTGCTCGAGGCGTGCCGCGCCGCGAAGGTCCCGCAGGTCGTCTTCCCCTCGACCTCGACGGTGTACGGGGAGGCCAGCGTGGTCCCGACGCCCGAGGACTACGGGCCCCTCGAGCCGATCTCCGTGTACGGGGCCACGAAGCTCGCGAGCGAGGCCCTCCTGTCGGCGTATGCGCATACGTTTGGCATTTCGGCGGTGATCTTCCGACTGGCGAACGTGGTCGGGGCGCGGAGCGGCCATGGCGTCGTCGTGGACCTGGTCCGCAAGCTCGCCCGGGATCCGAAGCGGCTCGAGATCATCGGGTCCGACCCGGGGACCGCGAAGTCGTACGTTCACGTGGATGATGTCGTCGCCGGGATCCGCGCGGGCGTGCAAGCCACGACAGGTCCCGTGGCGGTGTACAACATCGGGAGCGAGGACGCGATCACGGTGCGGTCCATCGCGGACGCGATCTGCCACGAACTCGGGCTGTCCGACGTCGCGTATGCGTGGACCGGCGGCGCGGGCGGGGGTCGCGGATGGGCCGGCGACGTCCGGGTGATGCAGCTCGCGATCGAGCGGCTGGAGCGAACCGGATGGCGGCCGCGTCGGACGAGCGAGGAGGCGGTTCGCGCCGCGGCGCGAGATGCATGGTCGTCCATCCGCAAACCGTCCGGCCCGTAGGGGAGAACGTATTTATCGCGTGATCCGGTTCGGCGCCTCTGGGGCTGTGGGGTAGCTTGGTCTATCCTTCGGGCTTTGGGACCCCTCCATGGGGCAGAAGAGCCTGCGACGGCAGTTCAAATCTGCCCAGCCCCATCCGCGAGGGTCCCCGCCGAGCGTCAGGAGTGATTGGATGACTTCGAAGGCGGACGCGGATTGGCATCGGAGGATGGCGGCGCATCTGTTCAATTCCACGTGGACGCTGATCGAGAAGAAGCGGCGCACGAAGGAGGAGCGGGACACGATGATTCACATGGCCCATGCGTCTCGGTACCACTGGGGCGTCGTCGGCGGTCCGAAAGAGCTCGCGATTGGGGAGTGGCAGATCTCCCATGTGTACGCGGTCGTCGGTCGACCGGAGCCATCCCTCTTCCATGCGCAGCGGTGCCTCGAGATTTGCGAGGCGCACAAGATCGGCGACTTTCCCCTCG
>VBMG01000054.1 GCA_005878485.1 Methanobacteriota archaeon
ACCGACGGCATCGCCGCGAGATATCCTGGCGACGCCGGCATCGAAACCGATCCCGACGTGTTCTTCGTCGAGAGGTTCGACGAGGGCACGATCGCCTCGCTCGCCGCGCGGTACGAGGATGTCCTGAACCAGGGCGACCTGTCCTTCGTCGCGGACGTCCCCTCTGGGAGCGCTGCCTCGAATTCTCTCCTGATGACCGCGGTTGGCGGCGTGCGTTCCGGTGCGCACTTATTCAAGAACCTCGCGGCGGACGGACGGGCCCAGGACGACACCGTCTACCTTCGGTACTATGTGAAGTACCGCTCCCCCTTCACCCCGCACCATAACGGTGTCTGGATGGGCGGGGCGAACCCTCCTGTGGATTGGCCGAATCCCCAAGCCGGAACGAGGCCGGTGGGCGACGACCGGTTCATCGTTGCCACTGAACCCGTCACCTCCACGTTTCGCCTCGACAACTACGTCTACTGGAAGGACATGCACGGCGACCCCAACGGCAACTACTGGGGAAACGATTTCCTGCAGGACGCTGGCCTGAGGGCACCCCTCGACACATGGATGTGCGTCGAGACGATGGTGAAACTGAACGACCCGGTGACCACGTCCAACGGCGAGCTCGCCTTCTGGATCGACGGCGCGAAGAAGAACCATCTCGGCCCCGGCTTTCCCACGGGAAGTTGGATCTGGGACAGCTTCCATCCCGGCAATGGCAGCGCGTTCCCCGGGTTCCAGTGGCGCACGGACCCGGCACTGAACCTCAACTGGATCTGGCTCGAGCACTACGCCGACACCACCCCGGCCGGGCAGGAAAGCCAGATGCAGCTCGCACACGTTGTCGCCGCGACGTCCTACGTCGGCTGTCTCTCGTAGGCTCCGGGGGGCGAGGTGTAGTGAATTCACGGCCCCAGCCAGCAATAGAGCCGCAGGGGGGAATTGAACCCCCGACCTGCGCCTTACCAAGGCGCCGCTCTACCACTAAGCCACTGCGGCAATGCGGCGCCCAAACTTCGGAGCGGCATAAATACTCCCCGACGATGCCCACGCGGATGGTGAGGACTACACTTTGCGACCCGTCGCAGGAAGAGAGGTCGTGGAGAGTCGTGCGGCCTTCTCATCTCGGTGGTGATGACGGTGCAGTTTATGGATCTCATGGAGAAGGGCTTCGTACTCCTTCTTCGCCTCCATCTCGACGACGACGGTCAGCATCCGGAGCCACATCGCGGGGTACGCCACAAGCCAGATGGCCGAAGCAACCAGAATCGTGAGGACCGAGCTGGGGAGAAGGTACCCCAAGCCGACGTCACCGAGGAAGTTGCGGAGGACAATCTGCGTCGCGATCGAAGAGGCGGCGAGAAACGCGACGAGGCGCAGTCGCTTGACCCAGCGATCGTGAATCGTGACTTGGGCCAGGTGGAAGAGCCCGTGATACCATTCGCGGAGGCGCTTCACGCGATCCCAGAAACGGGGTCGTCCGGGGGCTATAAGAGTCTTGGCGGCCAAGTATCGAAGTTGAAGAAAGTCCCCGAGCCTGTCCGTCCCTTCCCGCGGGTCGCCGCAACGAAGTTCAGAGGGGCGCCGCTGACGGACCCCGGAAGATCAGCGAACTAATCATTAAGTAACGCACGGGTCTTCGCTTCAGACGAAATGAAGACCGCCGTGTCCTCCTTCGATCTCCGAGCCCTGGTGGCGGAGTGGCAAGACCTCGTCGGAGGTCACGTCGACAAAGCGTACCAGAGGGAAGACGAAGTCATCCTTCGAATCAACGCACCCGTCCGCGGCAAGGCCGAATTGTTCTACAAGGCCGGCCGTTGGCTCTGCCTCCACGAGGTCGAGACGAAGCCGGAGACTCCGCCACCTTTCGCACAAACGTTACGACGGCTCCTCGACAACGCGCGGGTGCGAGGAATCGAGCAACGAGGGTTTGACCGCATTGCCGTGTTCCATCTCGAACGCAGCGGGGAATCGAGCGACCTCGTTTTCGAGTTGTTTGGCAAAGGCAATCTCGTCGTGGCGAAGGGAGCCACCATCGCCGCGGTCCTCTTTCCGCAAACGTTCAAGGACCGATCGGTCCAACTTGGCGAACCGTATCGGTTCCCCGAGGCAGGCTTGGACCCCCTCGAACTCGACCGAGGCGGTTTCGCAAACGCGCTCCGCGGAGCGAAAGGGCAGGTCGTCCGCGTCCTCGCCAGCCTCCTGAACCTCGGCGGCACGTACGCGGAAGAAACCTGTCTCCGAGCGCACGTGGAGAAGGCGACGAAAGTGAAGGACCTCACGGAGGCACAAGTCGATGGGCTCTACACCGCCCTCAACAACGTTGCGGTGGCCGTCGACCAGGAACGCCGCCCGGGGGTCGTCTTCCAAGACGGTCGAGCCATCGACGCCACCCCGATCGAGCTCCTCCAATACCGCGACCTCGAGAGACGGGAGTTCCCGACGCTCAACGAGGCTCTCTCACATTACCTGACCGTCGCCGAGCCGGAGATGGCCAAGGTTGAGGATGTCCCCGCGAAATTCGAACGGCGCATCACGCAACAGCGCGAGTCATTGGACGCATTGCGGGAGGACGCGGTGCGGCTCGAAGCCCAGGCGGTTTTCCTCTACGGACATTACGCGGTCTTCGACGAACTCCTCAAGGCGATCCGCGAGGGCCGTACCCCGCCGGAACACGCTCAAATCAAAGCGATCGACCGGAAGACGCACACGGTCACCCTGGCGATCGGTGACTTCGACGCGATCACGTTGGAGTACGACAATGACGTGACGGCGAACGCCCAGGCCCTGTACGACCGCCGCAAGGACGCGCTCATGAAGGCGCAGCGGGTCGAGGAGGCGATCGCCGCAACCCGGGCCGAGATCGAGTCGGCCCAAGCGAAGGCGATCAAGATCGCGAAACGCCCGCGGGTCAAAGCAACGAAGTCGATGTGGTTCGAAGCGTACCGCTGGACGATTTCGTCGGAAGGCCACCTGATCCTCGGCGGGCGGGATGCGCGCACGAACGACCAGCTCGTGAAGAAACACCTGAAGGAAGGAGACCGTTACGCCCACGCGGACGTTCACGGAGCGCCGTCCACCGTAATCAAAGACGGCGCCAAGGCCACGGACGTCACGCTTCGGGAGGCGTGCGAGTTCGCGCTCGCGTACAGCAAGGCGTGGTCCGCGGGGCTCTCGAGTGGGAGCGCGTACTGGGTCCTCCCGGAACAGGTTTCAAAGCAGGCGGAATCCGGCGAGTTCCTGCCGCGCGGCGCGTTCGTGATCCGCGGGAAGCGGAATTACTTCCACGACTTGCCGGTCCGCGTCGCCATCGGGGAGGCCGAGGTGGAAGGCCACCGCAAGATCATGGGTGGGCCCATGGCGGCGGTCACAGCTCGATCTTCCCGGTACGTCGTCTTGGTGCCCGGGAAGCAAGACCGGGAAGCCGCCGCGAAGAAACTCGCGACTGCTTTCGTCGTCCCAATCGAGGAAATCTCCCGCGCGATGCCTGCGGGCGGCGTGGAAATCGTCGAGCGACATGGGATTGAGGTCTAGCCCGCTCGATCCCGTCGCACCAACAAAGCCTGATACGTCGGAGGACGATACCTGCCGGTCGGATTTTGGTGGGGTTATGTCTCAGGCCGACGCACTCGTCGTCCAACTCCCCGAGGAAGAGCGACCGACCAAGTGGTACAACATTCAGGCGGACTTGCCGGAGCCCCTGCCGCCCCCGAGAGACCCGGAGACCGGCCCGTCCCGCATCAAGGCGCTGCCGGAGCTGCTCCTGGCCGAGTGCTTGCGCCAGGAGAACTCGACCGAGCGGTGGATCGAGATTCCGCCGGAGATCCAGGATCTGTACCGCCAGGCGGGTCGACCGCGGCCGCTGATCCGGGCCCGGCGGCTTGAGCAGCGCCTCGGGACGCCGGCGCGGCTCTACTACAAGGCCGAATTCTACAGCCCGACGGGGAGTCACAAGGTCAACACGGCCCTGGCCCAGGCGTGGTACGCGAAGCGGGAAGGGTACGAACGGCTCACGACCGAAACGGGTGCGGGGCAGTGGGGGACCGCGCTCGCGTACGCGGCGAGCCTCGTCGGGCTGAAGACGACAATCTACTGGGTCCGCGCGGTGCACGACTGGAAGCTGCAGCGCCGGCAGTTCATGAAACTGTACGGCGCGACGGTCCACGCGTCGCCGAGCCCAGAGACCTCCGTGGGACGGGCCCTCCTCAAGGAGCATCCGGCCCATCCGGGCTCCTTGGGCATCGCGGTCTCGGAAGGGCTCGAGGACGCACGTCGGGATGAGAAGGCGATCTACTGCCTCGGGTCGGTCCTCAACCATGTCCTCCTGCATCAGACCGTCATCGGGCTCGAGACGCAGCGTCAATTCGAACACGTTGGCGAGTATCCGGACCTCATGATCTCGTGCTTGGGTGGCGGCTCGAACTTCGGCGGGTTCACGCTGCCGTTCCTCGCGGACGCGATCCGAGGCAAAGACATCCAGTTCATCGCGGCCCAGAGCGCCGCGGCGCCGAACCTCCAAGGCGAGTACCGCTACGACTTCGCGGATCACGCGGAGCTGACGCCGATGCTGAAGATGTATACGCTGGGCCATCGCGCGGAGATGCAGCCCGTCCGGGGCGATGGCCTGCGGTACCACGGATGCTCGCCCATTCTTTCTCTCCTGCGACACCGCGGCCTGATCGACACGATCGCCTATCCGGCGGACGAACGCCACGTGTTCGAACGCGCCCGGATGTTCGTCCAGTCGGAGGGCTTCCTCCCCGCCCCGGAGAGCGCCTACGGGATCGCGTGTGCGATCGATGAGGCCCTGAAGGCCAAAGAAGACCGCGAGAAGAAAGTCATCGCCTTCAACGTGAGCGGCCACGGGTTCATGGACATGGAAGGGTACGCCCAGGTCCTCGGCCTTTAAGTCTCCCGCGTGGAGTTCCCGCATCAAGTTGATATGGGACGTCCGAGTGAATCCGGGTACCACGACTGTGGGGTGTGGAGTCCATGGGAGCCCATCTGCGGACGTTCGCCCTATTCGCTCTGTTGACCGGCATCTTCGTGTTCTTCGGCTACGTCATCGGGACCGTGTGGCTCGGTGACTGGGTCGGCGCGGTCGTCACGTTCCTGCTCTTGGCGGGCGCGATGAACGCGATCGCGTACTTCGCCTCGGGCCGGATCGTACTGTGGTCGTACCGCGCGAAGCTCGTGACGGAGGCGGAGGCCCCGAAACTCTACCACATCCTCCGCGAGGTCACGCTGCAGTCGAACCTCCCGATGCCGAAGGTGGCCATCGTCCCAACCCAGACGCCCAACGCATTCGCGACGGGCCGCAACCCGAAGCACGCGGTCGTCGCCGTCACCCAAGGCATCCTCAGCCTCCTCTCCGAGGATGAGCTCCGCGGGGTCCTCGCCCACGAAATCTCCCACGTCGGGAACCGCGACATCCTTGTAATGTCCGTCGCCGCGACGCTCGCGGGCGCAATCTCGTTCATGGCCCGGATGTTCGGCTGGAACATGCTGCTTGGCGGCGGCTCGCGAGACCGCAACGGCAATGCAATCACCGTGATCCTCGCCTTGGTCGGTATGCTCCTCGCGCCAATCGCCGCCCTGCTTGTCCAGCTCGCGATTTCACGGAGCCGCGAATACAAGGCGGACTACAGCGGCGCGAAGACGGTGGGGCAGCCGCTCGCCCTCGCGTCGGCCCTCGAAAAGCTGGAAATCGCGAACCGGCGTCGGCCCCTGACCTTCGGAAGCCCGGCCTCGCAGAGCCTGTTCATCGTGAATCCGTTCTCCGGTGGAGCGCTCGTGCGGATGTTCAGCACCCACCCGCCCATCTACGAGCGGATCGCGCGGTTGCGGGCCCTCGCGCAGGGCGTCGACAACTACTGAGCGCCGAAGTCGCCTAAGGCCCCGACTAGAACGAGGCGAGGGTTGGAGGGGTTTCCTGCGATTCATTATTGTAGCGTTTCGTCGATGCCTTTTCCCGGGAAGGTGGCTGGCTGCCCTCGGAGTCGACCGGCAATCCGGAGGCGTCGCGTGGTCCTTGTTACGTCCAGCCCTCGGGCAAGCCTTTGCGAATCCGGCTGGTTCAGATAATACTGCTGACGGTTCTCGTTGTGTCAGCTAGCGCGCTTTCATTTCTAATCGCCGAACAGATCTTGAGCCAGCCTAATCAGCCAACCACCCTAGCGCTCGTACCCCTGCTTGTGTGGTTTGCTATCCTCTATATGGCCGATTCCGGAATGGATCAACTGACGAGGTCGAGCCTAATCGTGTACGACCTGGGCTTTGTCCCCCCATACCGGAAAGCATCTCTGTTCACCCCTCGACTCCCATCATTTGTCTCGTTCAGCGATGTAATTCGGGTATGGACTGAGACTTACGCAGAACGAGAAGAGCAAAAGGTTCGGGAAGTCGCATTCGAAATAGGAACGGGGGCTCGGATTTCGGTCGCGGAGAGAATGGTGGGCCAAATTGGTATGACCCAGCTCATGTCCGCGTGGACGAACGCGCCGAGAGGCCCTGGGCTCCCGCGGGGTTCCTCACGGCCACAATGGATCGAACAGAAGGCAAGGGATGCGATCCTCTTGGGGGGCCTAATCCTCGGCATCGCCGTGGTCTCGGTAACAATACTGCTATTCCCCGGCCGGAGAGATTTCGATCCGGTGCTCCAAGTTGCGTGGATCACTATTATGGCCCTGGTCGCCGTGCTGGGGCTAGCTGACATCAGATCGGCGAGGCGCTGGGCTCGTGAGACGACTAGGATTACCGAGAACCCGAAGTGATCTCACGCCGATGCAATAGAGCGCTCACCCGAACTCGTGTCCGACGTGCCGGCCGTGGCGGGCATCCAGATCCCGGATTTTGTCGCGGACCTTCGGGTTCGGTTCGAGGACCTCGTACTCTTCGAGGTAGTTCCGGTCCTTGTAGACGACCGTCGTGCGGCCGTCCTTCACGGTCCGGATCACGAGGTTCAGGTCGCCCCCGCCCTCGGGGCCCTCGTAGAGCGTGTAGAAACCGAGGAAATGGCCGATCATCTCCTCGAAGCCCGAATGGGGGTAGTAGAAGCGGAACCGGACGCGGTCCCCTGGGTAGATGTCCATCTTTTCCAGGAGCTTCTCGTCGAGGATGCCTGCTTCCTTCAGGATCCGGCGCTCCTCCGTGATGTCGTCCTTGACCTCCGCCATGGTGCCCAGCGGGACACACACCGTTCGACTTAAACCAGCGCCTCAGGCGGCGACTTTGCGTGACGAACCGGTCACCGTTTCCTTCGAGCTACGAATCTCGGCGATCTTCGTCCATGCCGGCCAGCGCCGCTCGATCGCATAGTCGAGGGACCATCGGCTCGGGCCGAAGGTGGCGTTGATGACCATGAGGAGGAGGAACACGAAGGCGTAGATGATCCCCGTTCCGATATCCGTGGAACCGGGACCGTAGGGACCCCCGAACCCTTCCGGCACGGACCAGATGACGAGGCTCAGGAGAATCCCGCCCGTGTACGCGACCTTGCGCATGAATCCGAGGAGGAGGGCGAAAGCAACAGCCAGCTCGAAGAGACCGATCGTCGTCGTGAAGAACGCGGGGTTCCCGCTCACCGTTTGG
>VBMG01000100.1 GCA_005878485.1 Methanobacteriota archaeon
TACTTCTAGCCCGAGTCCGGTACTCACCGCGTGGAGTTGGGGGTCGTCGGGAAACCGAACGTAGGGAAGTCGACCTTCTTCGCGGCGGCGACCCTCGTTCCGGTTCCAATCGCGAATTATCCGTTCACCACGATCGAAGCGAACCGCGGTGTGGCCTACGTGCGCAAGCCGTGTCCGCACACCGAGCTCGGGGTTGCTTGCAAGCCGAACAACGCTCCGTGCTGGGGAGGAACGCGGCTCATCCCCGTGGAATTGCTCGATGTCGCGGGGCTCGTCCCGAAGGCGCACGAGGGCCGCGGCCTGGGCAACAAGTTCCTTGACGACCTGCGCCAGGCGAACGCGCTCGTCCATGTCGTGGATGCAACCGGCGGCACGGACTTCGAGGGCAATGCGGTCCCACCGGGCAGTCACGATCCGCTGGATGACGTCCGGTTCCTCGAAGACGAACTCGCTCACTGGATTGCGGGCATCCTCGCGCGAAACTGGGAGAAGGAAGCCCGACGTGCCGATCTGGAGGAGGTGCCGCCGGAGAAAGTGGTCTTCGGGCGGCTCACGGGCCTCGGGTTCACGGAGATGCAAGTCCATAACGCGGTGCGAGAGACCGCGTTGGATCCGAAGATGGCCCGCTGGACATCGGACGACCTCTTGCGACTCGCGCGTACGTTGCAGCATCGCGGGAAGCCGATGATCCTCGCCGCGAACAAGGCGGACCTCGTCTCACAGGACCGCCTCGAACGCCTCTCGCAAGCGGACGGCTACCGAACTGTCCCGACCTCTGCGGAGTACGAGCTCGCCCTTCGGCGTGCAGCGTCTGCGGGGCTCATCGGGTACGAGCCGGGCGGCTCATCCTTCCAGATCCTGCTCCCCGAAAAACTCTCTCCCGCCCAGGAGAAGGGGCTCGCGAAAATCCAAGTCTTCCTCCGCGAGCGAGGGTCCACCGGGGTCCAGGCCTGCATCGAAGAGGCGATCTTCAAACTCCTCGATTTGATCGTCGTATACCCGGTCGAGGATGAGCACCACTGGACGGACAAGAGCGGGAACGTGCTGCCCGACGCGTTCCTCGTGCCACGCGGTTCCACCGCGGTCGACGTAGCCTTTAAGGTTCACACGGACTTGGGTAACCACTTCATCCGCGCCATCAACGCCCGTACGAAGATGGTCGTAGGCCGAGACCACCCGGTCCAGGATGGGGACGTCATCAAGATCGTGGCGAAGGTGTGAATGGCAACGTACGATGTGCGGATTGTCACTGCCTCATATCGACGGGAGCCCCGGAACGGCCCCGAGCAAGCGCAGCTGCCGGTGATCCAACTCTTCGGGCGTACGAGGGAAGGGCAGAGCATCACGATCGAGTACTCCGGATTCCAGCCGTACTTCTTCGTCGTCGAGCCTCCGCAGTCTCTCCGCGGGGCGTTCGGGAGGGATCCGCAGGTGGTCAAGCTCGAGGACGTGACCCTCCAGGTCGAGGGCAAGCCCACTCCGTGCGCGCGCGTCGTCCTCCGTCAACCTTGGAAAACGCCCGAGTACCGCGAGAAGGCGCGGAGGTACGGATCGACCCCGCTGGAGGCCGACATCCCCTTCCAGCATCGGTTCATCTACGACATGGATCTTGGAGCCGCGGTCCGCGTCCACGGGACGCCGGCGGACCCGGCCGGGCGGTACACGACCGACCTGTTCCTCGTCGCGGAGCGTTTCGAACCATGCGACCCGTTCCGCCCGGCTCTTCGCGTGCTCAGCTTCGACATCGAGAACAGCATCCTGGACAACCACATCTTCTGCATCGGGATCGCGTACCGGGAGGCCGGTGAAATCAAGACCCGCGTCCTCCAGGGGAAGGAGCGGGAAATCGTCGAGGGGTTCATCAAACTCGTCCACGAGCTCGACCCCGACATCATCTCCGGATACAACATCGACGGCTACGACCTGCCCGTGCTCATCGATCGCGCCGCCAAGAACGGGATTCCGCGGCTCCAGCTCGCCCGTGACTTCTCGGACTTCTTCCACCTCGGCGAGCGGTTCTGGCGGGTCGACGGCCGAATCCTCACGGACGTATGGTGGGCGGTCAAGGCGGAGCGCCTGAGCTTGCACATGAAGCAGGAGACGCTCGACTACGTGGGACGCCAGCTGTTGGGGGAGGGAAAACACGAGCTCTCGCGGCAAAAGATCGACGAGGAGTGGGCCCGGGACTCCGAGAAGGTCATCCGGTATTGTCTGAACGACGCGGTTCTCTCGCTCCGGATTCTCGAGAAGATCGGCCGGATCGAGAAGACGTTGGACCTGGCGGCCGTGAGCAAGCTCCCCCTCGAGGACGTCCTGCATGGGCGCACGTCCAACCTGATCGACTCGATCCTGATTCGCGCCGCCGACCGCGCCCACGTGGCGGTCCCGATGATGAAGATGCGGGGCGGCCGCGTCGAGCAAATCGAAGGCGGATACGTCCACAGCCTGCAGCCCGGTCTGTACGAATGGGTGATCTCGCTCGACTTCCGCGCGATGTATCCGTCCCTGATCATCGAGAACAACATCTGCTTCACGACCGTCTCACCGGCCGGTACGATCGAGAGCCCGACGGGGGCGAAGTTCCTCTCCGCGGATGTCAAGAAAGGCCTCTTGCCGGTGATCCTCGCGAGCCTCATGAAAGACCGGCAGGAGGTGCGGGCCAAAATGCGCGAGGCGACCGATCCCCCGATGAAGGAGTTCTACGACGGCCTCCAGGCGGCGATTAAGGTCCTCATGAACGCGTTCTACGGCGTCCTGGCTTCCTCCTTCTACCGGTTCAACGACCCGAAGGTCGGTGCCTCGATCACCGCGTTCGCGAGGGAACGGATCAAGGGGATCATCGGCGAACTCGAGGCCGACGGCGTGAAGGTCGTGTACGCCGACACGGACTCCGTGTTCTTCCAGTCGCCAACGCCCGGCTTGGAACCGTCCCTCGAATTTGCCCGGAAGACCGCGGAACGGTTCTCGCGTGGGCGGATCAGCATGGAGGTTGACAAGGTCTATCGAAGCCTGTTCAGCCACGGGCGGAAGAAGCGGTACGCGGGAAAAGTGGCGTGGCCGACAGAGGGGGAGATCGTCGTCCGAGGGTACGAGATCCGCCGCACGGACGCGTTTGAGCTCCAGAGCGAAGCGCAGCTCCTCGTGTTCGACAAGATCCTCGACAACGACCCAGAGGGGGCGATCGATCTCGCGAAGCGGATCGTCGCGGAGGTTCGCGCCGGGACCCCGCCGCTCGCGAACCCGGAGAAAGATCCGATCGAGATGCTCGTGATCTCCCGGACGGTCAAGGAGGAGAATCAGTACGTGAACCCGGATTCGATGAGCAACGTCATTGCCGCGCGGAAGCTCGGGGAGATGGGCGAGGAGTTCATGCCCGGGATGAAGGTCTCGTGGATCGTGACGGACCACAAGAAATCCCCGATGGAGGTCGAGCCCTACCTATCCGGCCGGAAGTTCGAGAAAGCGCCGGACTGGGAGTACTACGCGCGGCGCGTCGCGCAGACCCTCGCCTACGTGACGGAAGTCTACGGCTGGGACGAGAAGGCGCTCTTCTCGGGCACCCAGCCGGCGCAGCAAAAGTCGCTGTTCAGCGAGGAGTTCGACGGCGAAGCCTCGCCGATGAAGACCCCGCGGAAGGCGGAGAAGAAGCTCACGCTGGAAGACTTCTTCTGAGGGATCCGATGCCGGTGACGGACGCCGCCTGCCGCTTCTGCGGATGGGAAGGCTCGAACCCCGTTCGGGACGCGCACGGGAGCCTGTTCTGTCCGAACTGCGGCCGGCCCGCCGACTACAAGGTCGTCGTCGAGGAGCTGAAGCGACAGGGCCTCTGGAAGGCATGAGGCATGGCCCGGCCGCAGCCGCGGGTCGTCGCGATCGGCGATGCGATCGTGGACCTCGTGACGCCGCCGATGCCCCCGGTTCCAGCGGTGGACTTCCAGGGGGAGGTCTCCCGGTTCGACCGGATCCCGGGTGGCAACGCCACGAACTTCGCGCTCCAGATGGCGAGGTTGGGCGCCCGCACGACGTTCATCGGCTGCGTCGGCGCCGACCAGGAAGCCGCGTTCCTCCGCCGCGCGTATCGACGGGGTCGCGTCCGCGCGATCCTGCGAGTCGACCCGCGACGTCCCACCGGGGCCACGGTGGCCCTGACCTGGTCCGATGGGCGGCGCGCCCTTATCACGTCCCTCGGCGCGAACGCGAGCTTGCGACCGAGCGACGTCACCGCCTCCGCAATCCGGGGCGCGAACCATATACACCGATCCGGGTTCTGGTGGACGGAAGGCTTGATCGGACGGCCGAGCGCCGTCCTCCTCGCCCGGGCACGGCGGGCCGGGGCGACCACGTCCCTGGACGTCTCGACAGATCCTCGCGGTTGGGCGAAGGAGCGGATCGAGAGTGTCCGCCTTTGCCTCCCGTTCGTGGACATGTTCTTCGGCAACGAGACGGAGGTGTGTGCAATCGCAGGCGTCTCCTCGCCTTCGGAAGCCGCCCGCCATCTCTGTTCCCTCGGCGCCGGGGAGGTCGTCCTCCATCAGGCCGAGCACGGATCCACGGGGGTGACCCTCGAGCGCGTCGTGAGCGCCCGCGCCGTGCCCGCGCCGATCGACAATCCGACCGGTTGCGGCGATGTGTTCAACGCCGCGTACGTCCACGCGAAGCTTCAGGGCGCTTCGATTCCGGAAGCGCTCCGACTCGGGAACGCGTGCGCGGCGGCCCACCTCGCGGATCGGAATCGACCGTACCCAACCCTCGCAAGGGTCCGGCGTCTTCTGCGCGATACATCCACAGCTCCCTAGGCAGATTTTCACTTTCACGCATCCCCCTCCCGGGAGGTCGTTCATACCACGGAAACCCCTAGCATTCGTCATGGCTCGCGTGCCGCGACGTTCCGCGTCATCGGTTTCGAGCGAGGCGTGGGCCATGCTCGGCAAGACGGACCTCGAGGCGACCACGTGCTGGGACTTTCCGACTCAGTCGGAGGGCGATCCAGACGCCGGGGACCCATCGTTCAACGGCGTGACCCCGGCCCGGTGTGTCTCGAACCTCGTGCGCCGATACACGCGGCCGGACGAGCTCGTTGTCGATCCGATGGCGGGGTCGGGAACGATCGGGGCGGTGGCTCGTTCGCTCGGCCGGCGTGCCGTGTCGTTCGATCTCACCCCGAGGTATCGAAGCGTGTTCCGCGCGGACGCGAGGGAGTGGCCCCTTCGAGCGAATGCGGCCGCGCTCGCCGTGGTCGACTCGCCGTACTCGGACAACATCGTGTACGGGTCGGATTCGCGATGTCTCGGCCGAATTTCGTGCCGCGAACCGCGATTCTACGAACAGATGGCGCGCGTCTCGGCCGAGGCCCGGCGCGTGCTGCGACCGGGTGGTGTCCTCGCGTGGATCATCGCCGACGAGTACCGCGGTGGCGCCTACACCCCGGTCGGATTCCGCCTTCTCTCGGTCTTGTCACACGACTTCGAGGTCCGCGACACGGTCGTCCTCGTTCGCCACCACGACCGCTCTGCGTCCCCGCTGTGGGAGCACCGGGCCCGTCGGTTCAACTTCTTCCTTCGGGGCTTCAAGTTCCTGTTCATCCTGAGGAAACCGGTTGGGGAATCGGGAGGTTAGAGACGTGGAACCAAACAATGAATGGACGCGCAGTACGTCGAGCGCGATTGTGTCCGCCTTGCGCGCGCGGGTGCGGGTTGCGGCAGGCCGACGCCAAGATCGCGTTGTGGAACGCGCAAGTCGGTACTGGATCGCCTGGCGGAGCCGAAATATGGACCGGGTCTTCGTCGAGCTCCGCCCGCTACGAGGTCGTGTACAGGTGTTCATCCTTCCGAGGCCACGAGACCTCGCGGACTCCACGGGACTTGCGCGACGCGCGCCCAGGACCCAAGGGTGGGGCTGGTTCCGGTCCCGGTTTGAGATCTCGTCGATGGCTCAGATCGAGCTGGCGGCCCGGTTGATTGTCCAGTCGTACGAACACAGCGCGCGTCGTGGGAACGGCGGCCGTGCGACGCGCCGGGCCCGGAAGGCACAAGCCCTTTAATACTCCGCGCCGTTGGCTGCCCGCTTTCGTCGACCCTGGTCGGAGATGTACCTCCGGGCGAATCCACAAATCCAGGGGGCTGGGCCATGGCAGAGGAAACCCCGAAGGCTCCGGAACCGGAGCTGAACATCGCCGCGGCAGGAGAAGCAAAGGCCCCCGCCCGGCCGCGGAACTTGTATGCCTTCGTGAAACAAGCGTGGAAGAATCCCCGTAGCGGGGTCGTGAAGGAGACCCATTTTGCACGGCTCGTCGAATGGCGTCGCGGTCTTGCTTTCGTGCGCTTGGAGCGGCCGACCCGAATCGATCGGGCCCGCGAGCTCGGATACCGCGCAAAGCAAGGCTACGTCGTCGTCCGTGCGCGGGTCCGTCGGGGCGGCCGACGACGACCCAAGCCGATGGGCGGTCGTCATCCGAAGCGGAGAGGCCTCGTCAAAATCACGATGGCGAAATCGATCCAGCGGATCGCGGAGGAGCGGACCGCGCGGCACTATCCGAACCTCGAGGTCCTCAACTCCTACTGGGTCGGCGAGGACGGGACGCACAAGTACTACGAGGTCATCCTCGTGGATCCGCAGCATCCCGTGATCCGCAACGATCCGAAGATCAACTGGATCTGTGAACCGGCGAACCGCGGACGGGTCTTCCGGGGTCTGACGTCCGCTGGGAAGAAAGGACGCGGGCTGCTGCACAAAGGCAAAGGCGCGGAAAAGGTCCGACCGAGCATCGGCAGCCACGATCGGCTCGGAAAGTGATTCAGGCCGATTCGATCCGGGACGCCAAGTGTCCCACTTCGTCGTCCGTCAGCCCTATCACAGGCTCGAACACGGGCACGTTCAGCCCACCCCGCGTGTCCGGGTCGAACGCGGACCACCGCGTCCCCAGGAAAACCGCGTCGGCTCTCGCGATCTTCACGAGCTCATGCACGCGCCCATCCGGCGGGAGGTCGAGCACCTTCAGCCGGACGTCCCACCGGCGGAGCGGGTCCACCACGCGACCTGTGGGGGGCGTGGCGACCGCGACGCGACATCCGCGCTTCATGCCCATCCAGGCCGCCACCATCCCGGCTTGGTCCGTCACAACCGCGAGGGCCCGGCCTTGGCTACCGAGCGGGAGCCCGCCCGGCCCCGGCCACACCTCGCGGAACACGAACCCGCGGTTCTGACGCACTTCGATGTGGATCTCGACATCCGGCCGCGACAGGTTGACGCGGCTCTCGGGATTCGCTTGACGGATCTCGTCTCCGAGTTCGCGCGCGAGATCTTGGCTCGTGAACGGATGGGTTCCGACCCGACGGGTCCGGAGGGCGAACGTGGCGCCGGGAGACAAGGCGATCGCCGCCTCGGAGACGACCGCATCTCGCAACGATGCCCGATCGGCGTGGACCTCCGTGGCCGGGCTCATCGATACGACGCCGAAGACGCGTGAAAGGATGCTTCGGGCCTTTTCGATGTGGTCCGCATGCACGTACACGCGGGCCTCGTCCGACTCCGTGATGCACTCGACGCCTTCCGCGGCGAAGAGGTCTTGGATGTTCGCCACGAGTCGGTCCCGGAGCTGACGTCGCACGAACCGACTCTTCAACGCGATCTCGCCGAACCGCACGAGGAGGACCATCGGCCTTCGGACCGTCCTGCTCCCGTAGTTTCTCGGTAGTAATTAATACGGCACCGACTTTGCGCGCGAGGTGGACGCGCTCCTGTTGCTCCTACAGGCCGTCCTCATCTTCGGCGTCGCGTTCATCTACGCGAACCTCGGCCTCGGCGGAGGGCTCCTGTTTGTCCCGATCCTGCTTTCGACGGGCGTCACCCGGAGCGACGTTGCCGTCCCGATCTCCCTCACGTTCACGATCGCGACCGCGGCATCGTCCGTCATCAACCACCACCGGAAAGGTCTCGTCGACTTCCGCCTCGGGGGGACCCTCGTGGCCGGCGCCTTGGTCGGCGCGGTCCTGGGGACGCTCTTCACGCTTCTCGTCCTCGTGGACGATCGGGCGTTCAAGGCCTTCTTCACGACCATCCTCTTGATTTTCGGCGTGTACATGCTGTCGGACTGGCTGAAGAACGCCCGGGATGTGGACGAAGACGACGACTCGAAGATGACGCCTCCGCGAAAGACGAGCGTCACGGCGGCGACCGTGGGCTCGGGGTTCCTCTCGGGGAGCATGGGGATCGGCGGAGGTCTGCTGAATGTCCCCCTCATGGTGTACGGCCTTGGTCGGCGGACACGGAAGGCGATCGGGACGTCTTCCCTGTTGATCATCCCGACCGCGGCCGTGGGCTTCGCGACGTATGTCGTGAATCTCGCGGTCCGGCCCGGCGGGTTCGCGTGGCCCTCCGACTTCATCCTCATTCCGCTCTTTTTCCCGGTTGTGTTCGTCGGGGCGTACCTCGGCTCGCGATGGGGGCTCCGGGCTCTCCGAACGCGCCCCGTCGCGCTGATCTTCATCGTGGTCCTCTTCATCGCGGCGGGAAAGCTCGTGGTCGACCTGCTCTGAGTCGAATCGCCTCGCGGTTCGGGGGCGTGCCGTTCCAATCGCGACGCGGAGGAAAGGCCAAATATGTCGGGGCGGGTGCGCCGACCCCATAACGGTCGCGGGATGGGATGGACCGCACGGATGGGTCGCACTGGTTCTACTCGTACCTCCCTCAAGGGGTCGCCGGCGGCGCGACGTCCGCGCTGATACCGCTCTTCGCATACGCCCTCGGCGGGAACCTCTCCGACATCGGGATTATTGCGGCCGCGACGAGCCTCGCCTCGGTCCCCGCCTTCATACTGTGGGGATCCCTGTCGGATCGCCTCGGGCGTCGCAAGGTCTTCCTCCTGATCGGATTCCTCGGGAGCGGCATCGCCTCGCTCGCCATGGGATTGAGCCAGACGATGTCCGGGTTCTATCTAGCGAACCTCCTCGCGGGCTTTCTCGGCGCCGCGAGCGGCCCCGTTGGGACGGTGCTTCTCATGGAGACCGCCGACCGCAAGGAGTGGCCCGCGAGGCTCGCCCTCGTCGGTCGGATCGGGGCCGTCGGATGGGTCGCAGGGCTTGGACTCGGCGTCGGATGGCTGGTGATTGGGCCCCAGATCCTCGGGGCGGAGGCGCCTTCGATGCGCGCCCTCTTCGTGATTGGCGCGGCCCTCGGTCTCCTCGCGGGCCTCCTCGCCCAGCTCTGGACGCGCGAGCCGGCCGTTCGGGTGGACCGTCGCGAGGTCCGCCTCGTCGATGTCCATCCGCGCGTCGAGAAGGGTCGCTTCCTTCCGATGCGGATTCTCCATTTCATCTCGCCAACGGGACAGGGCGCCGGGGTGCGACTCCCACGGTCCCTCCGAATCTATCTGATCTGCGTCTTCCTTCTGTTCGGTGGCTTCACGGCGTTCTACGGGTTCTTCCCGATCTTTCTTACACAGGTCTACGGAATGGGAAGCCCCGAGATTTTTGCTGTCTATATCGCGAGCCAGGCAACCTCGATTGTCGCCTATCCCCGCGTCGGTCGTTGGATTTCCGCCCGGGGCGACCGGTCAACCCAGCTCTATGCGGCCCTCGGCCGCTCGATTTTGTTTCCTTCCTTCTTGGTCGTCGGCCTCGCGGCCCTCCCGCAAACCTCTCGGCTCGGAATTGCTTTCGCGCTGCATGCGGGCGTCGGTCTGTGCTGGGCGGTCATCAACGTCGCGGGTTCGACCCTCGTGTCGCGCCTCGCTCCGGAAAACGCGCGTGCGGAGGCGTTCGGGACCTACAACGCGGTCCAAGGCTTCGGGTCGATCCTCGGTCCGCTCCTCGGGGGATTCACCGCGCAGCTCCTGGGATACGCGCCCGCGTTCGGGGTCAGTGTAGCGCTTGTCCTCGCGGGCTCAGGCCTCCTTGCAGCCGCGCGGCTCCCGGAGAGGTGAGGCCCCGAAAAGGGTAAATGACGACCCGGCTTGCGCGACGAGGGTGGCGCCTTGGACATCCTGATTCTGGGCGGGTACGGAGCCATGGCCCAGTCCACGGTCCCGGACCTCCTGTCCGCGCGCGAGGTCAACCGAGTGGGGATCGCGGGCCGGAGTCTGGCGAAGGCGGAGGGGGTCGCGAAGGCGCAGCACGACGACCGCGCGGCACCGATCGCCGTTGATGCACGGGATTCCGCGGCGCTCGTCCGCGAGTTGCGAAACTGGGATTGCGTGATCAACAGCACCTGGTACGACCTGAACGTCCCAATCATGGAGGCGGCGATCTCCGCGGGGGCTCACTATTGTGACCTCGGGGGACTCTACCATCAGACGCTCCGCCAGCTGGCGCTCGATGCGCGGGCGAAGGACGCGGGCGTCACGTGCGTCCTCGGGATCGGCTCGACCCCGGGCACGATGAACGTCATGGGGATGTACGGTGCGGGCAAGCTCGACAAAGTTGAGAAGGTCATGCTCCGGAGCAGCGGCGCGGTCGTTTCCGGCGGCGAGCCCGGCAAGTTCGTCCCGCCATACGCGATCCGGACGATCTTCGACGAGTTCTCGCTCGACGCACCGATTTTGCGCAAGGGCAAGATCCGGTTCGTCTCCGCGCTCTCCGGCCTCGAGCGCTCCGAGTTCATGCCCCCGGTCGGGGTCGTCGAGGGATACTACACGATTCACTCGGAGCTCGCGACGATGCCGAAGACGATCGGCAAAGGCGTCCAAGAGATGGACTTCATCGTCGCGTTTCCACCCGAATTTCGCGAGACGATCGCCGCCCTCGTCCGCCTCGGCCTCGCGAGTCGGGAGGCGTTGGTTGTCGAAGGAACGACGGTCCGACCATACGACGTCACCTCGACCGTGATCGACGCCCTCCCGAAACCGAAGGAGCCCGAGCTCGACGTTGACATCCAACGCTGCGTCTTGATTGGCGAACGGGATGGGAATCCGACAACCCTCCGCTACGAGGCGGTCACGTGGCCCCACAAGCATTGGAACGTCGGGGGAGGCGTCGTCGATACCGGAGTGCCGCCATCCATCGCGGCCCAGTGGATGGTCAAGGGCCTCATCAAGGACCGAGGGGTAATCCCTCCCGAAGTCGCATTCGAACCGATTGCGTACTTCAAAGAGCTCTCGGCGCGAGGACGTGGAATCCAGGTCGTCGAGTATGCCGAGGAGACGCAGCCGCTGAACTGACCGGTCTGCTCCCGCTGGTCGTCCCCACGCCGGGGCGTCTCACGCGCTCCGCGGGAGGGGCGTTTCTCCGTACAGCGCCGCCTGCTCGCCGACCGCATGGAGCTGGACGGCGGGCGCCTTCTCGCGGTGGCGTCCCGCCTCCTTTGCAATCGCGGCGAATGCGTTGTCCGCGACCTCGAGGGCCCATTCGATGTCCTCTTCCGTGTGTTCCGTGGAGAGGAACGCGCGCTCGCCCGTGTTCGGGATGCCGAACAGGACGTTGTTCCCGAGGCAGTGGATGAACCAGTTCCACCATCGACGGGTGTTCGCACTGAGCGTATCCCGGAAGTTCCGGATTTCGTCTTTCGTCGTGAAGTAAACATTACCGATCGAGCCGACGTACTCGACCCATGCGGGGATCCGGCGGTCGTCCGCGAGGTCCTGGAGCCCGCCGTAGAGTTGGCGGCCGAGGCTGTTGATTTGGTCGTAGTACTCCGGGTGCTCCGCGAGGATCTGGAGACCTTTGAGGCCCGCTGCGACACTAATCGGATGGCCGTTATACGTGCCTGCGTGGAACGTCGCGTACTTCCAGCCACGGCCCGGCTCGAGGACGTTCATGATTTGCGCCTCGCCCCCGAAGCCCGCCAGCTGGAAGCCGCCGCCCGCGATTTTGCCGAACGTCGTCATGTCGGGCCGGACGTCGTAGTATTCCTGGGCGCCGCCGTACGCAAGCCGGAATCCTGTGAGGACCTCGTCGAAGATGAGGACGATTCCTTTCTTTCGCGTGAGCTGCCGGAGACGCTTGAGGTAGTTGCCTTTCGGGGCGACGACCCCGGGACCGCAGAGGACGGGCTCGATGATCAGGGCCCCGACCTCGTCGTCGTTGTCGTCGAGGATTGCAGCGGTCGCGTCGATATCGTTGTACGGGAAGACGACGACCGTGTCGGAGACGGCTTTCGGGATGCCGCGGCCGTAGGGGATCGGTCGGTATCCCGTCATGCGTCGAGCGGTCCGCGCGTCCATATCGATGCTTTGCAATGCGTAATCGTGGGCGCCGTGGTACGCGCCCTCCGCCTTCGCGACCTTGTCGCGGCCCGTGTATGCGCGCGCGGTCCGAATCGCGTGCATCGTCGCCTCAGTCCCGCTGTTACAGAGCCGGACCTTCTTCATCGAAGGCATCGCCTTCCGGATCGCTTGGATGTAGTCGATGAAGAGTTCGCTCGTGACGCCGAGCATCGACCCGGATTCGAGTTGCTTGATCACTTCGAGCGCGATGTCCCGGTTGTTGTGGCCGAGGAGGAGCGCGCCGAACCCCATCATCAAGTCGAGGATTTTGTTGCCGTCGACGTCGTAGATGTAGCCCCCGTCGCCGTAATCGGCCAGGAACGGATGGGGCTTGAAGTACCGGACGTTGCTTTCAACGCCGCCGGGTGTGAGCCGTGTGGCACGGCGCCAGAGCTGCGCGCTCTTCTTGTGCCGTGTCAGATACTTCCGGCTGAACTTCTGGGATGGCAACGGATCACCTCCAGATGAAAACGAGGCCGGTCCGATGGCCGGCAGGCGGGTTCCGGGAGCCCCGGATTCCCGTTCATCTGGGCACCTGTGAGATGCCGCTGGGGCTATGAAAGAGTTTCGCGCATAGTGTGCGCTTTGTATATCAAACGTGAGAGCGCGAGAAAGTATAGCTACGGGCTATACGAGACGTCGGATGCCTGTCGGCCGACGAACCTCGTGCGCGTTTATAAAGTTCATATGGACGCGGTACAAAGACCGCCACCGGAAACCACAACGGGTCGTTTCCGGGGCACCGTCGATTCGCCTCCAATGCCTACTTGTGTCCGTCGTCGAGGGGTCGCTCGACCCGCTGTCGGGGGGATGCGTGGGGCAGGATTTGAACCTGCGAACCCCTACAGGACAGGATCCTGAGCCCTGCGCCTTTGACCAAGCTTGGCAACCCACGCACGCCGCGGCGCGAGGCGATTTCGTGGGCTCGTAAGAATGTTGCGGTGATTCGTCGCGCGGGTGCGAAAAACCTAAGACGCAGCCGGCTTTGGTCCGCTCCATGTTCGAGAAACGCGAGGTGCGGTTCTTCCCCGGCCTGCATCGCGACGACGCGTGGCGAAAGGCGTGGGACTGGTGGGGCCGCCAGGGCTTCCAGCTCACGAAGACGGGGCCGTATCGCATGCACGGATCCTCCTTTTATTCGCGGATCGGATTGCGCCGCGAGTTCGACGCGATCCTGAACGACGCGGACGGCGGGACCAATGTGGATCTCACGATCAACGCGCAGATCACGGACGAAGGACTAATCGCCGGCGCGGTGACGGCTGCGTTCCTTCTGCCGGTCGCGGTCCTCGGCGGCGCGGTCTCATATTCCGAGTACGAAACGGACGCCCGGAATTTGGTCCTCGCCTTCTGGCAGTATCTCTCTCCGACCGCCGCGCGCGTCGCGAAGTCGATGACGCCCGCGATGCCGGCGCCCTGCAACGGGTGTGGTGCTGCGCTCCTTCCCGACTGGAAGGTGTGCCCGCACTGTGGACGGAAGCGGGATCTCTAGTGGCGGCCGGTCGCGCCCTCACTAGCGTCTCTTCATGATCTTCATGAAGCCGTTGGAATCGAAGACCTCGAGTTCCCTCTCCGCCAGGGTGGACCGGAACTCCTCCCAGGTGATTACCTCGATCCGGTTGTTCCTGCCTTTCGTGAACTGAATTCCGTCGGTTCCCTTGACGCGACCCGGTCGAAGTCCTTTCTTCTTCGCCTTCTCGATGGCGTCCTCGACGCCTACCGGCTCCATTACCATCCGATCCCTCCTGGACGCGGTGCGACCCGCCGCGCGCGTGCGCATCCGGGCGTCGCTATATAATTCTTGTTCGACGGCCTCGATTTGGAGTTTCGGAAGTCTTTCTACCACGCGCGACATCTCGTGGTCCGTGCCGCGGTTCGGTTCGTCCGGGATCCGGGGCATCGGCAACGTCGACATCACACCCGACCTCGCGCTCCGAGTCGGCATGATCCTCGGGGACCTGTACGGCGACACGATCATCGGACGGGATCCACGGATCACGGGCCCCATGCTCGTCCAGGCGCTCGGTGCGGGGGTCCTCTCGGCCGGCGCGTCGGCCATCGATGCGGGCTTGGTTTCGACGCCCACGTTGGCTCGCGGGTCGCGTGACTTTGCATGCGGGGCTATCATCACGGCTTCCCACAATCCGGCTCCTTATAACGGCATCAAGCTCTGGAATCCGGACGGGATGGCGTTCGATGAGGAACAGCAGCGGGAAGTCGAGGATGCGCTCGAGCGGGGCCGGTTTCCTCCGCCCACATGGGACCACACCGGGGTGGCCTCCTCGCGACCCGACCTGGTCCGCGATCACGTCGAGGCGATCCTCAAAG
>VBMG01000055.1 GCA_005878485.1 Methanobacteriota archaeon
GGCTGATTTCCATCGCGCGGGGCTTAAGTACGGTCCTCCGAACATCGCGGTGCATGAGCGACTTCGTCAGCGTGCCGCTCCGACGCTCCCTTGTGGTTGGCATCACGTTCTTTGCGCTGGTCATGAGCCTCGGCCAAGCGCTAGCGGGCGACTCAGGGTCCTCGAACGATAATGGGACCATCACGGGAGTCGTAAACGCAAACGCACCGACGATCAACGTTGCGGACATCCGGAACACCGGGAACACGACGGTGACGGGGACACAGCTCGACGTCTTGTCGAACTACCGGTTCTACTTGGACGTGACCGAGTCGAACGGATGGGCCTCGTTGAGGAACGTATACGTCCAGTTGTGGTTCGACCTCGGCACGGACACCACGACCTTCGCCACGGCGACGGCGGCAAACAACTACCGAATCAACGTCACGTACGACAACTCCGCTGCGCAAAGCTCGCCGACCGCGGGGCAATGGAGCGTGAAGGCGGGCAACGTAGCCCTAGGCGCGGTCGTGATGAATGAGATTGTCGCGAGTCAGGAATACGCATTCCAAATCACCTTCCAACTCGACGCCCAAATCCACCAGGCCCAACTGCCTTCCGCGGCCCGGAACGGTGGGTACAGCAACGCCTACAGCTGGAACGGACAGTTCACGGCTCGCGATGCGAACGGAAACCTCGTGACACGTCAGAGCGATGCGACCTCGGGCGATTATTACGAGTTCGGCGTCTTCCAGCACACGAGCGTGACCCTGGGCGGTCAGAACTGGGCCGCCGGCGGAGTCGCCCCGGGTGCATCGTCCCAGACGGGCACCGTCACGGTGACGCACACCTCGAATGCGAACTACAAGCTCCACGTGTACGCGAACGGCAACCTCGTGAGCGGGACTAACACCATTGCGATTGGGAACGTCCTGGCACTCGCTGCGGCGGACCTGTCCGATGACCTGAGCTCGAACACGGCCTTTCCAGGGACCGGATCGGGCAACCCGATTTACCTAATGGGTAGCGGTGCGACATTCCACGCATTTGCCCCGAACACCAACAGCACCGCCACGGTTGTCCAGTTCCAAATCAACGTGCCGTTGGGCACACCCGTCGGGACGTACACTGCCACCCTCGTGATGACCGTCCAGCAGCAAGCCCCGCCAACGCCGTAGCGGCGAGGCGGGTCATGGCCTCGGGGTTGCCATGGAGAACAAGCGCCGAGGAAGGCAGCGAGCGTCGACGGCCGTATTCCTAATTCTGATTATCACGAGCGGCCTCTTCCTCCTCCCCTCGGCGCGGGCTGCGGGCGCGACGATTTCCCTGCAAATGCTGGGGGAAGCGTCCCTCTCCGACGCCGGGGTCCCCGTCATGGTGGCGGGGATCTGGCACGAGGTCCTGGTGAATTTGACATCGAGCCTCAGCGGGTCCCTCACGTTGCGGGCGACCCTCCCCGGAGCGGGCAGTCCGGACATGACGAACACGTACGCGTGGGTGCGAAACGAGGCAAACAACTCGTGGTCCGACCCCCTCTACGCCACATTCATCCGCGATGACCTCTCCGGGAGCGATGGAGTCCACATCGCCTTCGTCGTCGGTGTGGACGCTCGTGCGAGCCCCGGCCTCTGGACCTTCAGCGCGTCCGAGGGCAACGTGACCCTCGTGACCCAGACCATCGAAGTCGAATCGCCACAGGTGGGCTACGGGATCTCGGCCGCGGATTTCTTGTTCCGAGTGACGCCGTTCCAGGCCGCCGACCTCAACTCCCAAGCCACCGGGCAATACCTCCGCGTCATCAATGAAGGGACCGTCCCCCTCGCCCTGAAGGTCACCTTCGACATCCTACAGGGCGCCCTCAGCGTGGTGAATCCCGCAGCCACGGCCCATGTAGGCGGTGAGGCAATCTACTACCTCCGCGCGAGCGTCAGTCCGTTACCTCCGCAACTAATCCACGTCCAGGGAACCGCGAACGTTACCGTCCAGTACCTGGTCCCATCCCCGGGCGCGACCCAGCTGATGCCGACCTTCCAGCAACCCTTCGCGGTGACGGTGAGCGTCAGCCGCAGTGGCTACGCGGTGAAGGAGGTCGGCAACGTTGCGTTCCAGACCTTGGATTCCCTCACGCTCGTACATGGTAGTGTGACGACGTGGCAGGTCTTTCTCACGGGCTCCCAGGACGTCTCCCTGGATCTGAGCCTGGCCGGCGGTCGTCTCGCGGGAATTTTCGCGAACGGACAGAGTCTCACGCTGCCCGCGACCCTACATCCGACGACATCCGAGGAGCTCGCGGTCACCCTCCAGATTGAACCAACGGACCCGGCAGGAGGGACAGTCGTCTTCACGCTGCACCTCCTCAGCACGGGCGACACGCAGACGTTCACGACGCGGCTCGTCGTGACGAACTGGCCGTTGAACTCTCCTGCGACGACGGTCTCGATTCTGTGGATGGTGGGGGCGGCGCTCGCGTCCCTCATCTTCGTAGTCGTCGGGTTCAGTCAGTATCGCCATCGTCGAGACACACGAAAGCGAATCTCGGCGGCCACCAAGGAAAAGCGCGGTTACCACGCCCGGAAGCGGGCGCAAGCCGCTCGGCGGGCAGTGCTCGACACCAACGGCCGCAAAGGAGCGAACTATGACAAGGGATCGAGGACCAAGAATGCAGGCCGGGTTCGCTAGGTCCCTCTCGGTCCCGGCGATGGCGCTCCTTACTCTCCTAATCCTGACCGGCGGGGCTGGGATGCCCGCGGCCGCCCAGGGTGGCGGAATCACCGTCATCAATGTGCCGCCCCAGTTCAGCGGGTTTAGCATTCGAACGCAAGATGGGCTCAACTACATCGATGTCGTCGTGTCGGATTACAACGCGTGGTCGGACATCTTCCGTGTGCGGGTCGAAGTCTTGGACGACCTCCGCGCCGCGGTCGCCGACGTCGCGTTCCAGCAGTATCCCGACAACATCACCCTGATTCGGCAGCCCGAGTTCACGGAACCTGTAGGATCGTACCTCGTCCGTAGTCTTTCCTCGGCGACTTACAACGCGCAGCCTGTGACCGTCGAGGAACGCACGGAGATGCGGGTGACTTTCGTCCTCAGCCCGGTGAAGGGAACGTGGGTCAGTGTGACCGCGACGGACCTCGGCGGCCTCGAAGCGTTTGCCCAGGTCCAGTATAGCGCGGGGTTCTTCGGCGGCTTCCCGCAGATCCCGGCGTTGTTCGTCGCCGCCTTCGCGCTCGCGTCCGCCCTCGTGATCGTCCGTCTTCGGATTCGGAGGGATCGGCGTGGAGAGTAGGTACGCCAACGTCCGGGATGCGGACCTCCGCGGCTCGCTGGCCGAAATCTTCCGCCCTCGCTACATCGCCCTCGGCCTGAGCCTGTTCCTCGCGATGTACGTCGCGACGAAGTTCGTCCTCGTGATCTTCAACGCGACGGACCCGGGGGAACGATGGCCGTTCGACCTGACGCCCTTCGGTGCGCTGAACCTGCCCGACATCCAGCTCGCGCTCCTCTCGGCCGCCGCGACGGGCGCGAATGCGGCCCTCCACTACTCCGTCGACCGAAGTCACCGGCGGTGGTCCCTCGGCCTCAGCGCCTCGATCGTCGCGAGCCTGATCCTCGCCCTCCGTGCCTCCCCGGGGACCCTCGATATGGTCAACCTCAGTCGGTTCGTCGTCCTCGGGGCGCTGCTCGCAATGGTCCTGCTCGACCACCTGGAGCTGCTTCGGACGGGCGCCGAGCCGACGGAGGGGTTCCTCGAGTCGGAACTTCGCTCGTTGCGCGAACGGGCTCAGGAGGGCGCCGTGGCACCGCGCGCCGTCACCCGGGCGCTCCGGGAGCTGCAAGCGCTCGTGGAGCAATTGCCCGAAGGGCCGACGACCTCGACCCAAGTGGCGCAACCCACCGCCGCGTCGGCAACGCCGGCGGCCCCGGGCGAAGACTACATGCGGGACCTTCTGACGTCGATGCTCGAGGAGCTCGAGGACGAGGCCGCTGTGCGGTCGGCCCGGGGACAGGCGGCGAAACCCGAGGAGGCGGCCGCGCCGGAGGACGAGGAACGCGGCCCGAGTCTGGTCGAGCGCGCCGCATCGCGGTTCCCGCGGTTCCGACCGCCTCCCGAGGCGTTGCTCAAAGAGGCGAAGGATCTCGCCGATCGCGGCAAACTCGAGAAGTCGCT
>VBMG01000056.1 GCA_005878485.1 Methanobacteriota archaeon
CGAGTTGTCGAAGAAGAGGCTCACCTGGCAGGAGTCGGCGGCCTTCTTGTCCTTGCCGCCGTTCCAGATGAGGTCCGTCAGCTTGCCGGCGCGGATCGCTTTCGAGCTCTTCGGGCCGAGGACGAACAGGATCGCGTCGGCGATGTTGCTCTTCCCGGAGCCGTTCGGTCCCGTAATCGACGTGTACCCCTGAAGGAATGGGACCGAGATCTTTCGCCCGAACGACTTGAAGTTCTCCATCTCGATTTGTTTCAGAAACAACGTCGTCACCTTCGAGGGGGAAGGTTATCGCTGAGGGGGCTCGCTACTACCCATCCCATCTATATCCTTCTGGCGTCCGACGAGAGTCGGACAGAGACGCGGAAAGAAGTGATGGCTATAAAAGTATAGTGGGTTCCGCAACCGCGGGTTGACAAAGTTGAACCTGGCGGCCCTCGCTGCTCGCCGAGGCTCGTGTGGAGATCGGGCTACTTTTGCGCGACGACAACATAGTTCACGATCAAGTTCTCCGCGGGCAAGAGACGGTCGAGAGCCAAGCCGAACACATTGTTCAGGAGATAGAGGAACCGTCGGCCGACCGGGAGTGGATCCGCATATAGATTCAGGATTTGGAAGAGGGCGGCATACTGTCCACCGCAGTTGTGAATGTCCACAATGCGGAAAGGTTGGAGGATCTTCCGTAGTCCGTCGTCTGTCCAGCGCCAGTAGTCCGCCTTGCCGTGCTTGAACCACACTCCGTGCGTGGACAGAATGAGCGTGCCCTCGGACGCGAGGACGCGATGAGCTTCTCGGACCGTCCAGTCCGGGTGGGGGTCGTGCTCGAGGACCTGCGTACAGAGGACGACATCAAAGCTCGCGTCGTGGAACGGCAATTGTTGTCCCGCGGATAGGACATCGGCCGAAGAGGGCAGCCCGACGTCGATTCCCACGTACGACACGCATCGGCCGTCGAACAAGGGAGCGTAGGGCTTGAGTCCGCATCCGAGGTCAAGGACCCGGAGGCCGTTGCCGGCGAGGCGCGTGCGAACGGTCGCCTCGATCACGTGAGCGATGGGCGCGAGATGGAGATAGTTCCGGTCACGAATCGTCGGATGCAGGCGATTCTCCGACGGTCCTTCGCCGATGGCTGGGCCGTTTCGCGCCGGGGAGCCTCCCTCGGTGGGCCGAGACGTCATCGCTTGCGACAGAACCTCCGGCAGGAACTTGCGCACCGTCCTTAAGGATTGTGAGAAGATCGCTTCGTGAGACCGCCGCTGGAACGATGAGCCTCGGCAAAGAGCTATGTTGCGGGTGTTGATTGCGCCCGGCGTCGGTGGACGCGATGGTCCGGTCTCTCGTCGTCGGAGGGTCTGGATTCCTCGGGAGCCACGTCGTCGATGCGTTGCTCGCCGACGGCCACGAAGTCCGCGTCTTGGACCTCCGGCCACCCGTCGCGGAGTTGTCCACTGCCTGGAAGGGCGTCCAGTTCCTCCGTGGGAGCATGCTGGACGTGTATGCCGTTGAAGACGCCGCGCGGGGTTGCAACTACGTCTTTCAGTACGCCACGACCACGATCCCGAAGACTTCAATCGAGGACCCGGAACTCGACAATCAGAACCTCGTGGGGACCCTCCGGCTCGTGCGAGCATGTCAGAAGGCGAAGGTCGAGAAAATCGTCTTCCCGTCGTCCGGAGGAACGGTGTATGGGAAGCCGGACCGACTGCCGGTTCCCGAGGACGCTCCGCTTCGACCTGGGAGCCCGTATGCCGCCACAAAGATCGCGATCGAATCGCAGCTCGCGGCCGCGCACCGGCTCCACGGCCTGGACTACGCCGTGCTCCGATACGGGAACCCGTACGGCCCGCGCCAGGATCCGGCTGGGAAGATGGGCGTCGTCGCGGTCGTCTTCGGCCTTCTTCGAGGCGGGAGGAGTCCAACTCTCTACGGAGACGGAACCACGGTGAAAGACTTCTTCTATGCGACGGACGCGGCGTCTGCGGCGATCGCCGTGCTCAGCTCCTCCGAGGACCACGTGTTCAACGTCGGATCGGGCCGGGGGACGTCCATCCGAGAATTGTTCGCTACGATGGCGAAAGTCATCGGCAATCGGTTCGAACCGCTTCGGGCGCCCACGTTGCCCGGGGATGAGCCGGCCTGCGTCCTGGACACGCGTCGGATCCATCGAGCGTTCGGCTGGCAACCGAAGGTCGACCTCGAGACCGGCTTGCGCCGGACGTGGGAATGGATCCAATCGGCGAAAACTTAGGCTCGGACAACGCCCTCGACGAGTTCTTGGAGAGAGCGCCTCCGTCGTTCGATGGAGAACCTCTCGACGATTCGGTCGCGTGCAGCGGTGCCCCTGGGACTCGCGTACGCGGCCCGGATGGCGTTTGCCGTGCCTTCGACATCTCCCACGTCGACGTAGAATCCGGTGTCGCCCATCAGGGTCGGGATTCCGGCGGTTCGCGTCCCGACCGGGACGCAGCCGCAGGCCATGGCCTCCCCCAGAGCGCTCGGGAGTCCCTCGTATTCAGAGACCTGGACGTAGACGCGGGCGCGTCGGTATGCCTCTAGGAGGTCGCGAACGGAGAGCGGAGGGACGAGTCGGACGTTCCCGGGGGACATCTCGCGGAGACGATCCGTGGCCGAACTCGGCGCCGCCCCGATGAGGACGAACGGCAAATCGGGAAGCGAACGAGCGGCCTTCACGAACGTCTCGAGTCCCTTCCGACGGAGGTTCACATCCGTCACGTAGCCCACCGTGAGGACATCCTGACGAGGACCGCCAGCCGGAGAGAAGAAGTCCGTGTCGAAGCCGAGAGGGACCGTCACGATTTCCGGCCTCCGCACAGCCGCATTCCGCGCGATTTCTTCCCGCAGGGAATCATCGACCACGAGGATCCGATCCGAGTGGAGGAGGGCGTACCGGCTTCGGGCCGCGGTTCTTGGATCGATGTGGGCGCCATATCCCAGCTCCGGTACGTTCGCGACATCCACCCCTCCGACGACGACGAAACTCTTGCGGCGGAAGAGGCGGGCGAGCCGGCAGGCGCCGTACGCATGGTCCAGCGCGAACCACGCAAAGGCGGCGTCGGATCTCATCACCGCCCAGGCGAGCCGCGGGATGCTCCGAATTCCGGTCCAGCGCACGTCCCGCACGGCGGCGAACCGTTGTAGCAGCTCGCGATCTCTCTGGATAAACGTTGAATCCAAGCTCGCGACGAAAGCGATCCGGAGTCGCTTCACACCGCGTGACCCTCCGTCACGGCGCGGACGATTTGGAGGAACTGTTCTTCCTGGCGGTCCCATGCGTACTTCCGGACGTACGCCTCCCGCCCGATCTTCCCGCGCGTCCTCGCTTCCCCGGAGGCACGGACCTCTCGGAGGATTGCGGAGACGGCCTCCAACTGGACGTCGGGCACGGTCCATCCGCACGGACCTTCGAGGACCAGTGGCGCGATCGCGGGGTAATCGGGTACGATTACCGCGACCCCGTGGGCCATGTAGTCGAACAGCTTGTTCGGGAGGGCCCGCTCGTGGTTCGGCCTCCGGTCGAGGAGGATGACGCCGACGTCCATCGAGGCGTAGTATGGGGCCAGCTCGCGGAACGATCGGTATCCGTCCACGCGAACGCGATCTTGAAGGCCCTCGGCCTGGGCCAAAGCCCGGAGGCGCCGGGCTTCCTCGTCCGGGCCCCCGACGATCAGCGCCTTCGTGGATGGCGGAAGCGTCGGTAATGCGCCCAGCAAGATTTCGAGTCCGCGGCCGCTCACGAGGGCCCCGGCGAAGCCGACGACGAAATCGTCCACGCCATATCCGAAGGACCGACGGCTCGCTTCGCGATCCGCGAGGCGAATCTCCGACTCCGGTCGGGCGTTGTAGAGGACGGTCGTGTCTTTCTTCATCCGGCGGAACTTGCCTGCAATGGGCTCGCTCACGGTGATCACATGGGCCACACGGCGGCACAGGCGTCTCTCCTCGGCCTTCGCAATGCGCGCCTCGCGGGCGGAGTTCTCCGCGATGAGGGCGGGCCAATCTTCGTGGCTGTCGTAAATCAGCGGCTTTCGGGTCCAGCGCTTCGCCATCGCGCCGGCTCGCAGGACCTCGAAATCGTGGGCGACGATGAGATCGG
>VBMG01000057.1 GCA_005878485.1 Methanobacteriota archaeon
GGGTATCTCGGATCCAGATCCGCGAGTCGCTCCAGGGTCTGGACCCCTCCTTTCGCATCGTCGAGCGTCGCTTGCGCGGCCGCCATCGCGAAGAGGGCGTCCGCGTCTCCCGAATTGAGCTTGAGCCGCTCGGTCGCGATCTGAAGGATCAGCCGGAGACGTTGCGCTCGTTCTTCCTGGGATTCGAGGACGCCCCCTCGGGCCGCGGGGGCCGACGCGGCGGGCTTCGGGGTGTCGCGGACGACTTGCATGCCGGCCTCGGACATCTCGAGCACGCGGAACGTTGGGTCGGACGCCGTGTCTTTGAGATGGAGGACCCCAATCTTCCGCACGATGCGGTCTCCGGTTCGACTCCGTTCGATCTCAATGACGCCGTCGAAAGGCTGGTGGAGTGTCGTGAGCTCCGAAGCGGAGTGCATTTCCTTTTCGATGAGGACGAGACTCGTGAACCGATGTCGGTCGAGTTTTCGTTTTGTGCTCTGCGCGAACGCGTAGACCTGCGTGACCTCGTACACGTTCGTCGCGGGCGACAACAGCTCGATCACGGCCCGCCCAGGCTGCTGTCCCGTGAGTCCGGCGATCGCACGGCTCAGGGCCACGCCGAGGTTCGTGAGGTCGATTGAGGAACGCACAACGGGCCCGCGTTCCTCGGTGTCTTGGACCGGCTCCTCGCTCCACGAGTACCAGTCGACCACCCGCAGGCGCTTCTCTTTCACCGCACCATCGACGTCCACGCCCAAGGCCCGAAGTTGCGCGAGAGCGGCGTCCGCCGACTCGGACGAGATCGCGACCAGACCGCTACCGCCTGCCTTCAGGCCGTCCGCGAGGAAGGTCAAAGCGAAGAGGAGCTTCTCCTGGCCCGGCGGTCCTTGGAGGACCACGCTCGAGCCCATCGGTAGCCCGCCCTGGACCATCGCGTCGAATCCTTCGATGCCCGTCCGGACCCGTTCCATGGGCTCACACCCCCGGTCGGCGGTTCAGGGCGACGCCGAACAACGAGATGCGGAGGCACACCCATCGCGGAGCGGCGGATCGACTTTGGAGTGGGAGAGACGGGCCGTGCTCACGGCCGGCCGCTGCTTTGCAGAACTCGAAACTCGAGACGCTGCGCTCGCCGGACTGGGATGGTTTGGCTTGTCTGAACGTTCGCGGGTCCATGAGGGCGGGCCTCGGCGAGTCTCGGACTACTCGTCCCCGATTCAATCGTTCCGGGAGTTTTTGAGTTCATAAGGCATGCCCCTGAATTCTCACGTCCGATTCTGGTTGCCTGGCTGGATGCCTAGCGAGCCGCCGCTGCCCACACACGGATTCGATGGGCTCCCCGCGTATGGCCGCGCGGACCCGTGATGCGCGGTGCAAGCCTGGAGAGGGCGTCGCATGGGTCCCTCCTCGATAGCCTCGCGTTCGAGGCGCTCCGTGACAGGGGGACAACGCGAGGTCCAACAATCCCTCGGCAAGGGTCAGGGCGTTGAGTGAGCGTGTGCTTGGCCGTGACACGACCTGTTATTGCCGAGGGACATCCTCCGGGTACCGCGGGTTCCCCGGATCACGAACCGGGGGCAGCCGTCCGCGCGGACCGGGTGCGCCGCCGAAGGAACAACGCCACGAGGATCGAGCCCGCAATGGGCAGGATTACCTCTTCGAACTCGGGGATGTGATAGAAATACGTCTGGGAGGTCGAGCCCTTCCAATACAGCCCGCCGGCGTCCACCCCATATGACGCGTCGTTCGGTGCTCGGACCATGAGTGACGGAGAGTCCGAAGATGCGTCTACGGGCGTCCGCAGTGGATCCCATGTGCCGCCGGACCGCATCTTGTAGTACAACTGCGGCCCCGATGTCGAGCCATAGAGGGCGTGCACGTTGTTGTTCTTGTCGATGCCGATCGACGGATGCGTGAAGATGGTCCCGGCGAGAGAGTCGACGCTCTCCGCGGCCGCCCATGCTCCGCTCGGATAGTCGAGGAAACGCGCGTAGATCGCCCGGGTCGTCCCGTTGACGTCCTTCGCGTATGCGACCCACAAGTCCCCGCTCCCGTCCCATGTCGTCGCGAGGGACGGGTACGAGCCCGACTCGACTCCGGTCGCGACCGTGTCGTATCCGGTCGAATTGTCCGCCTTCTTGAACTCCGAGGCGGCATCGCACTGGTTCGAGGCGAGGGTCTTGCAGACCGTGTACTGGATCTCGTTCGTCCCGGCGTCGTAGTACCGAGCGAGGCTCACGAAGTTGTTCTGGGGCGAGACATCGACGGAAAGGCCTGTGTACGTCACGCCCCACGAGACCGTGGCCCGCCACGTGCCGGCCGCCTTGTTCTTATAATACACGGAGCCGCCGCCGCCCCCAGGCCGGTACTCCAAATCGAAGGACTCGTACCAATAATTCCCGGTGTCCGCGGTGAACGTGTCCGCCGCGTCGACGGTGAACGTGCTTCCATCCCATCGAATTGCACCGAGCTTCCGTGACGACCATTCCAAGACCGCTCCGAGGATCTTCGGTCCTGAACCCGGGCTGGGGTTCGTGGCCAAGGAGACCCAGTAGTGGAGGGTCGAACCCATCGCGGCGCTCGCAATCGAACCCCAAGTGTTCGGTGCGGTGAACGTGCGATACGTGATTTGCCCCGCCGTCGTGCCATATACCAGGAGTCCTTTGCTCCCCGTGTTTTCCCATGCGAAGTCCACCGGCCGAGTGGGCCACGAATCGACGGTGGTGTCATGCGTCACGAAGTTCACCCATCCGCTGCCATCCCAGTAGCACGTATTGACGGATGTGCCGGTATCCTCGACAACGAGAACCATGTCGTTCGCACTGGAAAGGGGGTTCGGCTTCAGCCTCAGGTACGTGATCCCTTGGGTCGCCACGGAGCAAGTAAAGGTAGTGGGCGAACTCCAACCGGTGGTGAATCTTTTGTATATGACGCTTTGTCCTCCAGACGGGACCGTGACTGCCAAGAGGTTTCCTGAGTTCGTTTCCCAAGCGATGGACAAGGTATCGCGCTTGTACGACTCATACCCGGTCGCAGTGACCTCGGTAAACGACCCAAACGCGGTCCCGTTCCAAATCCAGGCGGTCACGACATTGTTCGTCGTCCCGGCGATGAGCCCGATGTGGTCGGTCCCTTTCTTCGGTGCCAGGTCCATCCCCGCGTACTGGAGGTCCGTCGCGTTGTTCGCATTGTTGACGTATTGCTCGGGGCCCCAGGATCCCGTGTACTCGCGATAGGCGATGTCGTGAGTCGTGTCCGTGGACACCACTCCGTACACGAGGAGCGCTGAGCCGCTGGCTTGTTCGTAGGCGACATCGAATCGATAGTCAGTGTTATTGACCGCCGCTGACCCCACTTGTCCGATGTTGTTCGTCACGCTGCATGTCGGCGTGCACACATAGGCGTCGAGGAAGCCGTCGTCGCTCATCGTCACGAAGATCCGCGTGTTGGGGGTCGTCGGAGACCAAGCCATCCTCGTCAACCGGATGGCGCTTCCCGCGGTGGCCTCTTCGACCTCTGGCCCCCACGCGGAGCCGTCCCACAAGCGGGTCTTCGGACTGTTGACCGTGTTCGTCCCCGTGTTGGATCGGTACTCGATGGTGGCGGCCTCGGATGCTGTGACGCCTTTCGATTGGCTCCAAGCGATGTGGGGGTTGTCGCTCGTGTCCGTTGAGACCGTCGGCATGTACCCGGGATTGGCATCGTCGACCGTAGTGACGTTTTGCCAATTCGCGGACGAGGCGAGCTGGGACTGTGTGGGGTAGGCCACAATCGTCTTCACATACCGCACGAGATTCAGCGTTTGCTGGTTTCCCGACGAGGCTGCGGAGACCCAAACGACATGGAGGTAGCCGGAGGCGTCAATCGCAATGGAAGGCTCCGCCGAGTCGAATGAATAGAGGAGCGGGCTGTCTCCGGTCCGACCCGAGGCGAGGATGACCTGAGGACCCCAGGTCGACCCGCTTGTGTCCAAGGACCGCATGAGAATCACTCTATCCCAGAAGCTCTTAGACACGATGACGGACAGATCCACAAAGAAATCGGACGCTACGGCGTCGGACCCCAAGGCATCGACGAACCGGATCGAAGGCGTCCCAGAATTGTATTCCGAAGCGGTGAGATCGTAGGAATACCGCGTGTTCGTGGTCGAGGCAATCGTTATCCGTGCGTTCCAGGTCGAAGGAGGCGTGAGGACCTCGACGTTGACGTTCTCGTCTCCGCGATAGCCCTTGATCTTGAGTGTGTACGCGTCGCCCGCGGCCACGCTGGCGAAGTCGTATTTGACGGACAAACGGCCATCAATCGTCGCACGGTATCGCAGGTCGAAGCTCTCGTAGGCCGCAGTTGCGCCCTCGTCCGCACTGAAAGTATTCGCACCGATTACCGTGAACGTAGAGCCGTCCCACTTGAGGGCTCCTAGGAGGCGGTTGGAGTCGAGGACCGCCCCAAGGATCTTCACCGTCCCCGAGAAGGGATTCGTGCGCAGCTGGACCCACTGGTCGAAGCCCGACCCCATG
>VBMG01000058.1 GCA_005878485.1 Methanobacteriota archaeon
CAACGAACCGACCGGACCGGCTCGACCCGGCGATGCTCCGGACCGGCCGCTTCGACCGAATCCTCCTCGTGCCGACGCCGAACAAGGACGCGCGGCTTGCAATCCTGAAAGTGCACACGAAGACGATGCCGCTCGATGGACTGGATCTGGAAGAGCTCGCGGTCGACCTCGACGGCTACTCCGGCGCCGACATCGAAGGCCTGTGCCGCGAAGCGGCGATGATCGCCCTTCGCGAGACGAAGCACGCGAAGAAGGTCGGCACGACGCACTTCCAAGAGGCGATGAAAGTCGTCCGTCCGAGCATCGACGCGGACACGATCAAGTTCTACGAGGAGTTCGACAAGAAGTTCCGGAAAAGCCTCGAGCGGAGACGGCCCGAGGAAAACATCCTCTACCGCTAACCGCCAGCGCCCTGGACCGACCGGTTTTTATCCGCCGGCTTCCTTGTCGGGGCCTGATGCCTGCCGCGGGCCCGTGGAGGGCGTGGGCTGCCCGGGTGATTGCCCTCAAGCCCCCGCGTCTCGCCCTCGGCCTCGCGATCGTGCTCGTCCTCGTGTCCCTCGCGCTGCCGTTGTGGTCCTTGGGGCGTGTGGCCGGCTCGGAACAGGACATCGGTTCGTTCTCGTGGACCGCGATCACGACGACCACATACATTAGCGGGGTTTGGGACCGAACGACGATCTTGCCGTACACGTCCTCGCAGAGCCCGTTCCCTAGCCCGTTCCCTCCGCCCTCCACCCCTGCCTTTCGCGCGGTCGGAAGCGCGCTCGCCACCGCATACTTGCTCAATGTCGTCCTCCTCGTCGTCCTCGCGGTCGTGTTTGGGCTCTTCTCAATCGGATATTCGCGCACGATGCCGACCCTCAGCCTCTTGATTGTGAGCCTGATTGTCTTGGGCGTCGCGCTTCTTGCGTTGTTCTATCCCATCGTGGCCGTGCCCGGCGCCGCCACGACGGACGTCGGCACGTTCACGATCGACGGGTTCTGGGGCTCCGACAGCGCCGCCGGGGCGCTGTGGTCATGGAGCCCAGGGCTCGGATGGTGGGTGCTCCTCGTGGCGGTCATCCTCGGGACGGTCGGCGCCGTCCTGCCGTACGTGAAGAGCATTCGCGCGATGGTGCCCCCGGCTCCCGAGGACTGGCGCCCGCCCGCCTCTTGAACCGGTCGAGGCCGTCGGAATCTTCAAATAGAATGCGTCAGATGTGTGTCAGACAAAGGGATGGGACCCGTCGCGGCGGTGCTGCGGTGGACCCTCGCCGATGCGGGTGATGGGATGAAGAAATTTGCCACGGAGCTCCGGGGCAAGACCGTGATGACGAATGACGGCCAGATCCTCGGGACGATTGAGAACTTCATCGTGAACACGAAAAGCGGGAAGCTGTCCGATGTCCTCGTGCTTCCCGCCGAGAACGTCCCGAAGAAGGGTTTGAAGACGGACCCCGAAGGTCGCCTCATCCTGCCCTTCCAGGGCATGCGCGCGGTGAAAGACGTCGTCGTGATGAATCTCTAGCCGGCGTCCCGCGTTCAGAGGAGGACGCGGCGTTCCTCTTTCACGACGTTCAGGACCACCTGGGTGTACGTGTTTTCCACGTACTCCATGGAGCCGAGGCGTTTGATGAAGGCGTCGAGATCCCGTGTGTTTCGCAGACGCACGACCACGATTGAGTCCCACTCGCCCGTCACATCGTAGACGTGCGTGACCCGGTCGTCCTTCGCGATCCGCCGTTGGACCTCGAGCAGCTTCCCCTTGTGGATCTTGACGCCAACGACCGCTAGGACGTCGAAACCTAATCTCGCCTCGTTCAGCACGGGGACGTATCCGGAGATGATTCCTTCCTCCTCGAGTTTCCGGACGCGGTTCGACACGGTGCTCAGGCTCGCGTCCGCCTCCTTCGCGATGTCCCGATAGGACTTCCTCGCATCCGCGTTCAGGAGCCGCAGGATGCGCATGTCGAGTTCGTCGAGGGCCGTCGGGGTGGTCATCGTATCCGCCTGGATCCCGCCGGCGTTCGAATGCACGCCTCACTCGCGGGGCCAACCGGACATTGTCCCATTATCTATTAGGATTTCGGCCATTTGTACGATTTCGTGTCGGAACACTTTATATATGTTCAGATTTCTCCCCAAAGCGACGGACACGACGGTGGGTCCGTCTAGGCGGGAAGGCGATGGCAATTTCTGCGAGTACCCCGGCGAAATCCAGAAAGATGACGGTGGCATCGGCGCTGAAGCAAATCGAAACGGATCGGATCCGCTGGGTCGATCTCCAGTTCGTGGACGTTCTGGGAGCCCTTCAGCACATCACGATCCCTTCGACGTCGCTGGGCCCCGAGGAATTCAAGCGAGGCGTCGGGAAGCTCGACGGCTCCTCGATCAAGGGGTTCAAGGAGATTCACGAGTCCGATATGGTCATGGATCCGGACCCGTCCACGTATGCGGTCCTTCCTTGGTACGACGACCTGCACAAGACGGCCCGCTTCCTCGTCGACGTCTACGAGGGCGGCAGCCATGAGCGGTTCACGCGCGACTCGCGGTACATGGCCCAGCGGGCGGTCCAGTTCGCCGCGGACCAGGGCTACGACATGACGTATTGGGGTCCGGAGATCGAATTCTTCGTGTTCGATGGGATCCGGATGCTGCCGACGGCGGACCATGTACGGAACCCGTGGTCCGGGGCGGGATACGAAATCATCTCGCGCGAGGCGCCGTGGCAGGCGACCGACGGAAAGAACTTCCCGATCCGCTTCAAGGAGGGATACTACCCCGCGCCGCCCGTCGACAGCCTTCAAGACTTCCGCAACGAAGCGTGTCGCGTCCTAATCGATTCGTTTGGGATGACCCTCGACGCCCACCACCACGAGGTCGCGACGGCGGGCCAGTGTGAGATTGACATGCGGTACGACGAGCTCGTGCCGATGGCGGACAACGTCGTCACGTACCGCTACGTGATGAAGATGGTCGCCCACAAGATGGGGATGATGGCCACCTTCATGCCGAAGCCGATCTTCGGCGACAACGCGAGCGGGATGCACGTCCACCAGAGCCTGTGGACGAAAGGCAAGAACATGATGTACGACCCGAACGACGAGTATGCGGAGATCAGCCAGACGTGCCGGTACTACATCGGCGGGCTCATGGAGCACGCCCGAAGCCTGTGCGCGTTCACGAACCCGACGACGAACTCCTACCGCCGGCTCGTGCCGGGCTATGAGGCCCCGGTGTTCATCGCGTGGTCGAAACGAAACCGGAGCGCGAACATCCGGATCCCGATGTACTATCAGGGGATCGAGGCCGCCAAGCGGATCGAGTACCGCACGCCGGATCCGGCGTGTAACCCGTACCTGTCCTTCGCCGCGATGCTTTGCGCCGGCTTGGACGGCGTCAAGAGGAAAATCGAACCCGGTGACCCCGTCGATGAGGACCTGTACCATCTCAGCGCGAGCAAGCGGAAGGAGTATGGCGTCCGCGAGCTGCCCGGTTCTCTGAAGGAAGCCGTGGAGCACCTGCAGACGGACTACCTGTTCCTAAAGTCGGTCTTCCCGCAAGACCTCCTCGAGAAGTACGAGGAGCTGAAAATCGACGAGCACCTGCAGACCTCGCTGCGGCCCTCGCCGTACGAGTTCTACCGGTACATGGACGCGTAATCCTCCGTTCCGAGCGGCTTTCGCGCCCCTTATCCGAGGCCGGGCCCTTGGCCGTACGGTCGATACCTACCGGTCCTTCAAGTAGGGGCGAGGGGGGTCGATTCAGCGAGGTGGCGCGATGGCTTCCATCCAGGTGTACTTGGACAACTGGTTCGTCCGGCATGTCGGATCTCTGAAAACAGCGATCCGGCTGGTGTTCGGCCTCGTCTGGGCCATTGACGGAGCCCTCAAGTTCCAGCCGGGGTTCGCCGACTCGCTCTCCGGCATGATCTCCGACGCCGGCCAAGGACAGCCCGGTTGGCTTCAGCCGTGGTTCGGCTTCTGGAGCCAAACGGTGAGCGGGAACCCCGCGTTCTTCACGACGACGATCGGTCTCTTCGAGCTGGCTGTTGCTTTCGCCCTCCTCCTCGGATTCATGCGCAAGGTCGCGTACACGGGCGGGATTCTCCT
>VBMG01000059.1 GCA_005878485.1 Methanobacteriota archaeon
CCTGGATGCGGAACGGTATCTCTCGAAGCATCACGCGAGGATCCGGAAGGACGGAAAGGGCCGTTGTTGGATCGAGGACTTGGGGAGCCTGAACGGGACCGCCATGTCGCATGACGGCGGCAGGACGTATCGACAGATCCCAGGGTTCAAACGCGAGGAGCTCACCGACGGAGACGTGGTCGCATTGGTGTACAAACCGGGCAGAGGGCCGTACATGACGATTGCGTTCAAAGGCGGCCGACGACGTGGGGGACGATGACCTTGGCGCGAACTGTCATAGGAAAGGGAGGGCCCGGGAAGATGGGCGATACGATCATTCGATCCCCCCACGGAAATGTGGGATTTGCCTCGAACATTGGGAGGGTTCGACCGGTCGACGAAGACAGTGTCCTCGCGGTCGAGATCCGGACCGCGTTCTTGTCCGAGCCGCGAACCCGGTTGCTCTTGATGGTCGCCGACGGCATGGGAGGACACAGCCGCGGGGAGGTCGCGAGCCGGATTGCCGTTCAGGCGGTCGCGCGGACGCTCCTCCCGCTCCTGGCCAGCGAAAAGGCGATCCCGCCAGCGACGTATCACCACGAGCTCCGGACCGCCGTGAGCAACGCCAATCAGGCCATCCTTGCAGAGGCCCGACGGCATCCGGAGTGCGAGGGGATGGGGACGACGCTGAGCCTCGCGGTCGCCGACGGTCGCAGCCTCCACGTCGCGAATGCGGGAGACTCCCGGGTCTACGTCGTCAATGCACGAGAGATTTTCCAGGTAACCCGGGACCACTCGCTCGTTCAGGAATTGGTCGACCGAGGCGAGATCTTGCCCGAGGAAGCGAGACACCATCCGAGGAAGAACGTGATCACGCTGGCCCTCGGAGTGTACGAGGAGGTGACGCCGGATGTCGGATTCCTTACGATGGAGCCGGGCGACGCCGTCCTGGTCTGCTGCGACGGCCTCATCAACCACGTGGAAGACGAAGACATTCAGCGCGTCCTCGTCCAAACGAGCAATCCCCAGACGGCCTGCGAGATCCTCGTCGCGTTGGCGAACAAAGGGGGCGGAACGGATAACATCTCCGTCATCATCGCGCGCCCCGAACTGTCGAACACGACGTGAGTCAAATGTTGCTCCCCCCAAGAGGACTCAGGTCTGCTTCTCATGCTGACAGACCCCTCGTCTCCGAAGTCCTTCGAACCGAATGGGGAACCGATTCATCCGATGCCGCTACCTTTTCGTTGGGGCAGCCCTTGCTGAAGGACGGCGTACATGAAGGAGCGAGGTGGCCGTGAAGCGTCTCTACTTCCTTGCGGCAATCGCGGCCCTCCAGATCATCATCGGATCCATCTTGATCCTCGCGGCGGCTCAACCGGTTCGGACGTCCCAGGACGTCCTCGTGCAGTCGGGATCCTACTACCACTTCGAGTTCGGCATCTTGGGGACGGGAGGGCTGAGCGGAAACTTTTCCGAACTCCAAGGTCGCACGTTCACACTCTTCGTGCTGGATGACGGCAGCTTCGCGTCGTTTCGCGATGGCGCCATTCCAGCGTCCCCCCTCTTCCGTCAGGATGGGACGAGTGTCCGATTCGACCTGACCCTTCCCGGGTCAGGTCAATACCATGTCGTCGCGGTGAACCTCCCTGCGCGACAGGAACTCCAACTCCACGCGGACGTGACCGCGATGGGCTTGAAAACAGGTGACGCGATCGTGGCCGTCATCGTGCTGGTCGGAGGACTCGCGCTCGTCGCGGCATCCCTGATGTTGAGCGTCTGGGCATGGCGACGCGGCCGTTCATCCCGCCCCGTACCCCCTGAGCCATCGATGGACCCGGCTCCCGATCCCCCCTCCGACCCGCCTCAGGCCCCGGTCCCTGAACCGCCGGAAGACCCACAGGATCCCCCCGACGACGGTACCCGAATCTATTGAGCCCTCTTCCCGATCGACGGGCCGAAACCGCAACGATCCCTAGTCGCAACGGAAGGATTTCATCGATTCACTTTTCACGGCGGAACCGCAATGCACTCCAGACATCGTCGATGGCGATTTGGCGGACCCCTTGGATTCGTCGTTTCAGGAGATGCCGCGAGAGGATGTCCCTGTTGAGATCGGTGCCCAGCTGGCCCGCTTTCGGGTAGGCGATCCAAGCCAGTCGGTCCTCCATCGCGGCTTCGACCACCGGATCGCACAGCGCATCCACTTCGGCGAGGCTCGTGACGAAGACAAGCATGGCGTCCGCCTGATTGGAGTTCGTCGTCGTGACGTCGTCGAGGTCAACTCCGGCCGGCTTTCCCACGACGCGAACCTTCATTCCCTTCTTGATGTTCAGCTTCTCGGCGAGATGCGTCGGAATCGCCTCAGGAGACACCGAAGCGCGCCTGAGCTCGGGCTCGGGCGCGTGCGGCCTCGGCCTCTCGGCTCCGGGGGTCCGCGGACGTGACCAGCGAATGAAGCAACGTCTGGGCGGCCTCGGCGACCGCCTCGACGGCATCGTTGAATACCGTCTCGTTGGCCTTTGACGGTTTGCGAAACCCCGCTAGCTTTCTGACGAACTGGAGCGACGCATCCCGGATTTCGGCGTCGGTCGCGGGTGGGTCGAAGTTGAACAAGGTCTTGATGTTCCGACACATCGCATCGTCTCCTGAATCCGATTCGCCCCCGGACCGCATGAATCCCGAAAGAAGGTTTGGCCTCCTGGGATTGAGCGTAGGCTCTCGATTGGCGTTGGCTGCACCGGTCGAGACGGCAGCCGGGTCTTCGTTGCTGAGCCGCCTCTCCCAGGTTGTGGCGCGGCGCCCGGAATTTCGGGGCCGCGCGGGCCTGTGCCGGGTTCAGGCCTTTCTCAGGAGCTCCGCAAGCCGGTCCCACGTTTCCGCGGCCCCGTCCTCCATGCCGGACTTGAGCATCCCATCGCGGTCTTCGACCGACTCGAAGCGCGACGTGACCGTCACCTTCGTCTTCCCGCCCCGTTCTTCGAAGGTTGCCGTGTCGACGACGACGTGGCCGGGCATCCCTTCGAACTCGAAGGTGCTGACCAGGCGCTCGGGCCGCTTGATCTCGCGATATGTGCCGTGGAACGCAAACTCGGTGCCGTCCGCCCCGCGCGAGATGTAGCGCCAGACGCCTCCGGGCCGGACGTCCATCTTGTCAACCGTGGTCGTATATCGCCTCGGCCCCCACCAGAGCGGGATCAGTTTCGGGTTCGTGTACACCTCGAACACCCGCGCGCGCGGCGCGTCGAACGTGCGTTCCATGACGATCTCCCGATCCGTCGGCAACGTGAGCGTGTAGGCCTTCTTGTCGTCCGCTCCTCGGCCTTTCCCCTCTGACGATTCCTTCAAACTCTCCGCGAGCTTGTCGAACGACTCGCTCCAGCCGACCTGGGCTCCCTCGCGGTCCTTGCCGGCGGGAAGGCCGTCGTGCTTCAATGTCATCTTCGTCTTGCCGTCCTGGTTCTCGAACGTCACCGTCACCAACATTTCGAGCGGAATTTCGGAGTTCATCCCGTAGTACGTCGCGGGGACGACGTTGCCTTTCTCATCCGCAAAGGTGTCCGTGTAAACGATCCGCGTCACCGGGACGATCTCGCGGTAGACGCCCGTGCCCCAGTAATCCTTTCCCTCTGGCGATCGCATGCAATAGAGAAGAGCTCCACCCACGCGGAGGTCGGCCCGGAAGACGGGCGTCGTGAATCCCTTCGGCCCCCACCAGTGCTTCAGCTGCTCCGGGTCCGTCCAGGCTTTCCAAACACGTTCTCGCGGCGCGTCGAAGATGCGCGTAATGACGACGCTTCCCTTCGCGGCAGGCCCTCTTCCTTTCGTCGTGGTCTTCGTCGGCACGGTCACTCCTCCAACGCTTTCATCGCCGGTCGAACGGTCGTTGCCGGTCGCATCGTTTTCGTCATCGGTTTTCCTCCAAGTGTTTGGCCAATCGGTCGAAGCGGTCCTCCCACAAGACTCGGTAGCGCGTCAGCCACCCGAAAGCCGTGCTGAGCGGCGCCGCATCGATCTGGCACCGGCGCACACGGCCCTCGGGCTCGACGACCAGCAGGCCGGCATCCTCGAGCACCCGGAGGTGCTTCGAAATCGCCGGCAGGCTGACATCATGCGGCTTGGCGAGTTCACCGACGCTTGCGTCACCGCCGGCGAGCTGCTCCAGGATGGCCCTCCGGATCGGATGGGCCAGCGCCGCGAAGATGGCGTCCAAGTCCAGTTTGTCCGCAACTCGATTAACCATCTGGTTAAGGGATAGGCATGCGGGATATTTAACGATTTGGTTAAATGGGATGTCCGGCAATCCCGCGCCTCCTGCAATCCCGCCCGAGATTCAATCGAGATAGGCGTAACGGAAACTCCATATCGGATGCGGGTCGGTTGCGCCGCGTCGTGAATGACGCCGCCGGCATCGCTCGTCCGTTCACTC
>VBMG01000101.1 GCA_005878485.1 Methanobacteriota archaeon
GTCGTACACCAGGGCGGAGAACGGGAGGCGCCCGCCGTTCGGGGATGCGACGTACACGACCTCGTCGACCGCGCCGAGAGCCCGGAACACCGCGCTGCGGACCGTGTAGTCAAATGTGGTCTGGATGATGAACGACGAGCTGATGATCGCGGTCCCGATGAGGAGTCCAGCGACGACGATCGCAACCTGGGTCTTCCGGCGGAAGAAATTCCCCGCGCCGATTCGAAGCGGGAAGCGTTTCCGGCCCGCCCATGCGAGGACCACGAGACACACGACGCCCACGACGATGAGCAGGGTCGGGACGTCCGCCATCGGGGCCACCTCAGGCGGCCGTCGGCCGGAACGACTTGAGGATCGTCCCGTTCCGCATCAGGATGACGCGTTGCATCTGATTTCCAACGGCGCTGTCGTGGGTGACGACGATGAAAGTGAGCCCTTTCTCCTGGTGCAACCGTTTCATGAGTTCCACGACCTCGTGCGAGGTTTCCGAGTCCAGGTTCCCCGTCGGCTCGTCCGCGAAGACGATGTCCGGCTCATTGACGAGGGCGCGGGCGATGGCGACCCGCTGCTGTTGACCGCCGGAAAGCTCCGCGGGCTTCTTCGTGGCTTCGTTGTCGAGGCCCACTGCGGCGAGGGCCTCGCGGGCCCTGCGGCGTGCTCCCTTCGGGTCATCGCCACGGACGAGGAGCGGGAGTTCGACGTTTTCGACGCTCCGCAACACAGGAAGGAGGTTGTAGTTCTGGAAGATGAATCCCATCTTCATCGCGCGGAAGTCGGTCTTCGCGTTGTCGCTCAATGTGGACAGGCGCTGCCCTGCGATCCATACTTCGCCGGAACTAAACTCGTCGATTCCGGAGAGGCAATTCAGCAGCGTGGTCTTGCCGCATCCCGAAGGGCCCATGATCGCGACCATCTCCCCTCTCTTGATGTCCAGGTCCAGTCCGCGGAGCGCATGGACTTCCAACTCGCCGCTGTCGTAGGTTTTCACCAGGCGACGCGCGACGACGATACGGTCCTCGACCTGCTCCGGCTTCGCCGGCGCCGACGCCGATCGGGGAGCGGTGATCGATTCCGAGGCCATCGAGCTTCTCTCCCTATCCCGTGCGCCGAGGAAGCGGCGATAGATGAAGGTTTTGACGGATTTCGCCGCACACCTCAGAGGCGGAACGAGGCGGCGAGTCGCGTCACGATCCAAAGTCCGAACGACGTGAGCGCGAGGAGGAACCCGACCAGGACGGTCGCCTGCGCCTCCGCCGCGAACACCCCGACCGAACGCGCCGCGACGACGGCGGCTTGGGCGGCGAGACCTCCCATGAAGCCGCCGAGGGACACGACGAAGAAGATCCCGAGCACCGCGAACGAGAACGCGGACGGCTTCACTTTGATTCGCGTCAGCAGAGCCGTGGCGACGAACGCCGAGGCGATTGGCGCGGCGATCGGGAGAGCGAGATTTTCGATGGGGAGCCGGACGGATCGGGTCGCGCTGAGGAAGGCGATGAATCCGCCGGTCGCCACGAGGCTGACCGCGGCAAAGCTGAGCATGAGGCCGCGGAAATACGCACCCGGTGGTTTCGCCGTCGTCAGGACGATCCAAAGGTTCTCCCGCTCGTAGAACGCCCAGTTCATCGCGAGGATTCCCATCAACAGGGTCAAGATCTGTGTGACGGGAACGGCCCCGGTGGCGCTCGCGCCCCCAGCCCCAAAGCCAGAGGAGAGGATCACGACGATGGCAAGGATAGCGATGTACACGAAGCTCCCGTCCCGCCAGATTCGCACGAGATGGAGTCGCGTCATGAGGCTCGTGTCCCCGCCCCGCTCCGGCCGGAATCGGACGCGGGTCGTGACCCCGCCGAGGCGCGCGGTCAAGTGCCGCTGCATCTCCATGCGGGAACCCATGTCGACTTGGCCGAAGCCCGCGGACATCGTGGGCCGGAGTCCGTGGACGATGTAGGTATCGCTGAGCACGTACCACGCGAGGGCGATACCGCCGGCCCACACGATTGCGAGGAGGACATCGACGACAGGCCACGCTGCCCCCTGGAGGACCGCGAGGCCCAGCGCCGCGAACGCCGTTGCCGGAATCGGGAGGCCCGCGAACCGGATCGGGAAGGCCGGATTGGCGAGCCCCGCGGATGGGAGCAGGGACAGGATCAGAATCGCGATCGTGACGAGCCGGACCGGTGCCTTTGGGTACCGGACCCGGAGGATGACGAGGACTTGAGCCGTCATCAAGACGAAGAACTCGTACACCACGAGCAGTCCGAAGAGCGGAACGGCCGCGTAGACGGGTTGCCCCATCGCGACGGTCATCGCGACCGCCGCAACGCCCGCGGCGAGCCCGCCGGCGCCGAGCAAACTGATCAGCTGGAAGAGGAGGTCGGCGACCAGGTACTGTCGCGGGCGAATGTCCGCGGTCAGGAAGAAGTCGAACTCGGATGCGTGCGCTGTGACGCCTGCGCCGAGGGAGTACAGGAGCCCGACCGACAGGAGCCCCGCGAGCGGGGCGGCGAGGATTCCGACCCCGTTCGGCGTATCCGCCGCCTTCACCGTCATCCCGAGGCCGAACCCGAATCCGAATCCCGACGGCAGGAAGATGAGGATCAGTGCGAGGTAGGCCAGGGGCCCGAAGCGTCCGCGGAACGCGGGTCCGAAAAAGAATTGCAACTTGTAGACGAAGAGGGTGAGGGTCCGACCCACGGTCTATCCTCTCCGGAACCAGCCGCGCGGGCGGGGCGGTTCAATCGCGGGTGCGACGGCCTCCTGGGTGAGCCGGAGAAAGACGTCCTCGAGGCTCCCCTCGGCGCCCGTGTGAGCCTGGGCCCGGAGGGCCGCCAGGTCGCCCGTCGCGACGTTTCGTCCGTGATTCACAATCGCCACGCGACCGCACAGGCGCTCCGCGGTGTCGAGCTGGTGGGTCGACACGAGGACCGTGGCGCCCGCGCGGGCCATCGCCGCCAGGCGCTCCTTCAGCAGGTGCTGTCCGGCGGGATCGATGCCGATCAGGGGCTCGTCGAGGACGAGGATTGAAGGCTCGTGCAGGATTGCCGCGGCGAAGGCGACCTTCGCCTTCATGCCCTTCGATAACGAGGCGATCGTCTCGTCCGCCTTCGGTGCGAGGTCGAGGATCGCCAGGAGCTCCCGCGTGCGGTCGGCAATGCGGTCCCGCGGTAGGTTGCGGATTCGTCCGACGTACCCGAGGAACTCGTTCGGGGTGAGGTACTCCGGGAGCGTCGGAGCTTCCGGCATGTAGCCGACGTCCGCCTTGTAGCTGATTGGGTCCGCGAGGACGTCGTTGCCTTTCACGCGGATGAGGCCGTAATCGGGCCGCAAGAGACCAACGAGGATCTTCAAGGTGGTCGTCTTGCCGGCGCCGTTCGGGCCGATTAAGCCCACGATTTCGCCCGGGCGGGCATCGAAGAAGAGGCCCTGGAGGGCCGGCTTTCCGTCGTACGATTTCCAGAGCTGCTGCAGCTCGATGGTTAGTGCCATGCGATCGGCCGACACAACCATCCGACCTACTTCAAGGGTCGGGGTCCCATTTTCCGGAACCATTTCTGACTTGCCGGCCATACGGACAGATTAATCAGTATTACTTAACGCAACTATCGGGATTCCCCGTTCAACCGATTACGTTGTCGCGGAAGCCCCATGATCGCCGGCTACCACATGTGGCGCCGCAACCTCGTCGCGTGAATCGCGACCCGAGGTCGTCAAACGAGTTTCTTGCCGAGCAGGGCTCTCAGCCGGTCCGCCTTCGCCTTCATTCCCTCGCGGTCGTAGAAGAGGACGGCCTCCGCGAGGTCCTCCCGCCAACGGTCGTCGTCGTGGATCGCCCGCCGGAGCTGGGCCTGCGCCTCCCAGGCGGCTGCGACGCCCGCCCAGTCTTCCGCGGCGCCGAGGACATCCTGCGCCTTCGTGAAGGTGACGAACGCGAGGTCGAGGCGTCCTGTCTTGCCGTACAGCGCCGCGAGGTTCAGGAACGCCCAGCCGCGGCCCTGCAAGGACGCCCGGTCGTCCTTCCGGTGGAACCGCTCGAGCGCGTCGAGGAGGAACGCTTCCGCCCGCTTCGGATCGTCGCGGCTCGCCGCGAAGACCCCCGCCGCGAGGAGCGCCTGGGACACGACGTCGGCGTCGCCGGAGGCCTTGGCCTCGTGCAGCCCCGCGTCGAACGCGGTGCGGGCGTCGTCCCATCGACGAAGCTGCAGGAGGGCGTTTCCGTGACGCAGGAGGGCGAGCGCGCGGGACGCAGGGTCCGGAGCCTTCTGTGCGAGGTCGGCGTAGAGGGTGGCGGCCTCGTCCCATCGGAGGGCCCGCTCCTTCTCAAGCCCGTCGCGGAGCGCGGCGGCGAACGCGTCAAGATCCATGGAGCGCCCCGTTCGCCGGTCGTAACCGGCCGGGCGTTTTCTCTCTTTGCCCCGGGTACCGCCTCAGTCGCGCCGCGCGACGTCCTCGACGGCGGCGACGATCCGCTCGATCTCGGCTGGGCCAACGCCCGGGTGGACGGGCAGCTCGAAGAGGCCCGGGATTACGTCCTCGGCGACGGGACACCGACCCCGGAGCTTCAGATCCCGGAGCGCCTTCTGCTTGTACAGCGGCATCGGGTACGAAGGCCGGCAACCGATTCCGTCTTCTGTCAAATCCTGGACGATTTCGTCGCGGGACCGCGGGAACACGTCCTCGCGGCGCACGACGTACTGGTAGTACGCGTGGACCATCCAGTTGCCCTCGGACGGCGGGAGGAGCCCCTCGATCCCATCGAGCCCCTTCGTGAGGGCGCGGGCGTTCGCGCGTCGCTGCTTCACCCAGCCGTCCAGCTTCCGGAGTTGCACGAGGCCGATCGCGGCCGCGATCTCCGTCATCCGGTAGTTGTAGCCGAGCGCGACGTGCTGATACTTCGACGCCTCGCCGTGGGACCGGAGGAGGCGGGACTTCGCGGCGACGTCGTCGTCGTCCGTGACGATCATGCCCCCTTCGCCCGTCGTCATGTTCTTCGTCGGGTAGAAGGAGAAGCACGCCGTCGCGCCGAGCTTGCCGGCCTTCTTGCCGTGGTATTCGGCGCCGGCCGCCTGGGCCGCGTCCTCGATGACGGGGATGCCGCGCTCGGCCGCGGCCTCCAAGATCGGATCCATCTCCGCGGTCTGGCCGTACAGATGGACGGGGAGGATCGCGGCCGTCTTCCGGGTCATCGCCCCGACGACTTTCGTGGGGTCCATGTTGTAGGACGCGCGGTCGACGTCGACGAATACGGGTTTCGCGCCGCAGAACAAGACGGTGGAAGCGGTCGCGAAGAACGTGAGGGGCGGAATCAGGACTTCCTGGCCCTGCGTGATGCCGTGGGCGAGGAGCGCGATGTGCAGGGCGGCAGTGCCGTTCGCCACCGCGATTCCGTGCTTCCGTCCGAGGTCCGCCGCGAACGCATCCTCGAACGCTTTGACCTTGGGACCCTGGGCGAGCATGCCCGACGCGAGGACCTCCTTGACCGCGGCGAACTCGTCCTCGCCGAGGATGGGGCGGGCGATCGGGATCATCCGAGGCGCGGAACGGACACCGGCCTATGAAGGTTCGCCACTCACTTGCGGCGGCGGGAACGAGCGGGTCGCGACCCCTTGGTCAACCCCGGAAACCTCTTGCCGTCGTACGCGCAGTGCATCGTCCGGTCGAGCGGGCGGCCGCATTCACACACCCAGCCTATCCGTTTCGCGGGGACCCCTGCGACGAGCGCGTGGGGGGGAACATCTTTCGTGACGACGGCACCCGCGGCGACCATCGCGTGGTGTCCGATCCGGACGCCGCACACGATCGTGGCATTGGCGCCAATCGACGCGTGGTCCTCCACGTCCGTCGGCGTGATCGCCCATTGTTCCGTCACCGCCCTCGGGTACATGTCGTTCGTGAAGACCGCGTGCGGGCCGACGAACACCCCGTTGCCGATCGTGACGCCGTCGTAGACCGTCGCGAAGTTCTGGAACTTGCAGTCGTCTCCGATGACGACGTTCGTGTCGATGTACACGTCCTTCCCGACCCGGCAGTTGCGGCCGACCCGTGCGTTCTCCCGGACTTGAGCCCAATGCCAGATCGTCGTGCCGTCCCCGATCGTCGCGGTGGGCGAGACTTCGGCAGTCGGGTGGATGCGAGTGGCCATGGCCCCGATACCGCATGGCGACTCCGATATGAAACCTGCACCCTTGGCGGACCATCCGACTAGGATGATTTCGATTCACGTATCGGGAACGAAAACCAGGGCCTACCCTTTAAGTCGCCACGATGCGAGCGGCGCCGCGTGCAAGGTCACGTCGTCACCGGGAGCGAGAGCGCGCAAGCTCTTGCCTCGCGTGGCTTCGACTGGACAAAGGCGCTTACGGCGGCCCTCGGCTCGACGAGCGCCATCGTGATCGTGCTCGCCCTCCTCATCCCCCTGAACCTCACAGGCGGCTTCGGGATCCTTCTCTCCTTCCTCCTGTCCACAGCAATCGTCCTGATGCTGACTCCGCCGCTGATTCGAAAAATGTTCGCCGGCGGGATGGTGGGCGTGGACGTGAACAAGACTGCCAGAGTCTCCGTGGCCGAGCTGGGGGGGATCGCCGCCTTGTTCGCTTTCTCGATGTCGCTGACCTTGGTGGTGGGGATTCAGAAGCTGCTCGGAGACGTCGCAGAACCGCCTTTCCTCGCCGCGATCAGTGTGTTCTTCATGGCCGCGATGATCGGGCTGATCGACGACGTCTCGGACTTGCGGCAACGACTCAAGGCGGTGGCGGTCGCCTTCGCAGCCCTGCCGCTGACCCTCGTCCATCTGGGGGCCCCGGCAATCGACTTGCCCTTCGGATTCTCCCTTGACTTCGCTGGTCAGTGGCACCTGCTGTACTGGCTCATCCTCGTTCCGATTGGGGTGACGGGCGTTGCAAATGCCATGAACATGTCGGCGGGCTACAACGGGCTGGAGTCGGGCCAGATTGCCGTCATTTCCCTTTCCCTCCTCGTCGTTAGTGCCATCCGAGGGGCGCCCGAGGTGGCGCTGCTCGTGTTCGGCGCGGTCTTCGGTTGCTCCGCAGGCCTGTTCTTTTTCAATCGCTACCCCGCCACGATTTTCATTGGCGACATTGGAACCCTCGGTCTGGGGGCAGCGCTGGCCGCCGGTGTCATCCTCGGACATATCGAGTTCTACGGGGTGATTGCGATCGCACCGGCGTTCTACGAGATGATTGCCACAGCGTATTTCGGACTCCATGGGGCGAACGGGAAGCGCAAGAAGGCGTACCGGAATCCCGTCTTCCTTCCGAACGGCGAGATCGCGGCGCCGGCGGGAACGAAGTACTACACGTTGGCCTCTTGGCTGCTCTCCCGCAAGCCACGGACCGAGAAAGGCCTCGTGCGGTCAATCCTGCTCCTGTACGTCGTCTGTGGCCTCTGCGCCGTTGTACTCAGTTTGGTCTGAGCCATGGTCCACGCGGTGAAAGCACCTAGCGACGTCGGACTCGCCCGACGAATCGCAATGGTCGCCTACACCGAGTACGCATCCGATCCCCGCGTCCGTCGGGAAGCCGAGACATTGGTGGCCGAAGGACACCGGGTCGAAGCGATCGTCCTCCGACCAAGATCGGGTCCGTCCGCGGCGGAGCTTGATGGCGTCCATTTGCATGAAGTCCCTTTGAGCGCGAGACGCGGCGGCGGAATGAGGTACCTCTACCAGTACGCCGTCTTCTTCCTCCTGAGCTCCCTCCTCCTGTTTCGATTGTATCGGCGTGTGAGGTTCAACCTGATTTACATCCACTCGTTGCCCGACTTTCAAGTGTTTTGTGCCTTGCCGTTCAAGTGCATGCGGATCCCGGTGCTGCTCGATTTGCACGAGCCGATGCCAGAGATTGTCGTCGCCCGACTTCGGAGGCCGACTGGATCGGCATGGTTCCGGATCTCCGCCGCGATCGAGAGGCTGAGTTGCCTCTTCGCCGACCATGTCATCGTTGCGAATGACGGGATTCGCGACGCCGTGGTGTCCCGGCGCGTGTCCCCGTCCCGAGTCACGACCGTCTACAACGTCTACGAAGTCGGTCCGCGGCCCGTCTCGCCGGAAGAGGTGCGGCGCCGTCTCGGACTTCCCGAAGGGCGTCTCCTGGTCCACGCCGGCGGAGTCAGTCCGGAGCGAGATCTCGCGACCCTGGTTGAAGCCGTTGCGCTGTTGCCAGGTCACGATGATATCCATCTGGTGATTGCCGGAGATGGAGCCCCCGAGTACATCGAGACGCTGCGAGGGCTCGCGCATGGTCTGGGCCTCGAGGACCGCATCCGATTTGTACCGAAGATGCAGTTGGAACTGGCGAGGGCTCTTGTCGCCCTTTCCGAAATTGGCATTGTTACCCTCGAATCGAACCCGCTCACCCAGCTCGCTTGGCCGACACGGCTCGTCGAACTGGTTGCCCTCCGAAAGCCGCTTGTGGTTCCGCAACTCCCCTTACTCGCGTCGGTGTTGCGAGATGCCGCCCGATATTACCCACCTGGGGACCCGCAGGGCCTAGCACGAGCGTTGCAGGAGGTCCTCACCAACAAACACGAGTGGGAGTCCAAAGCGGAAGAGGCAGCTCGGGTCTGCCAGGAGTTCGACGGCAAGCGAGCCCGGACTACGCTGCTCGAAATTCTGCACCGAGTGGACAATCCGACGATCCGGTCTTCCGCGCCGGCGATTTAGGTTCAGTGAATACGATCTCGGCAGCAAGGTTGGAACAGTTCGCCGTCGATCGGGCTACGGTTCCCGTAATAATCGTTTCGTTCACGCTTGGCGTGGAGGCGTTGTCTTTTCCAGGACTAGAAGAATCTCACTCGACTTGTCGAGTAGAACGGGGAACTTCACGAAGAACTGAGTCGGGATGCTCCTCAGGATCCTGGTCAGACCTCGGACGTGCCTGACCTGGAAAACCCCCTTCGCGGATCGGAGTCGGAACAGTCCGCGGGTCATTGAGGCGATTTCGGAGTACGTCACGGGGCGGTCGTAAGGTTGCCTTCGATCGCCGAGCCCACCCGTCGCTTCTGGGAGAGGCGTTGTGAGGATTACGCGACCACTCTCGCGAAGCACACGCCAGCACTCGCGGACAAGAAGAGATTTTTCCACTACGTGTTCAAGCGCGTCGAGCATGAGAACGCTCCCGAATGACTCCGAACGAAATGGAAGCCGGGTCCCATCCCCTCTCGCGACCTCCCCATGCCGCCGGGCGTCTTTCAACGCTCGAAGGGAAATATCGCAGCCGACGGCCTCGATCGAGCGCTTGTCCAAAACGGACATGGCGATTCCGTTTCCACAGCCCAAGTCGAGGATTCTCCCGGAATCGGTCGGGAGGAGCTCCAGCGCGCGTTTCCGCAACGCCCCCTCGCCTGCGTCTCTCCAGTCATCCGACGAGTCCCATACGTTCTCCCAGAAGTACTCGTAGTCCTTCACGATTTTTTCCTTGCTGATCATTTCATCCTAACCTCACCGAGTTTGTCGTCCCAGGACCGCTGACGCGCATGAGGGATCACCGCGCGGCGCACCGATGCTTCGTCCCTGACTTGTCGGAGAATGGTCGCAATCGATCGCGCCGTGGTTCGAAAGTCGATTGCCGTCCTGATCGCGGGATCGATGGAGCCGCGTTTCGTCCGTCTCGCTAAGAGGGCCTCGCGCAGTGCGCGCGCAAACGCCGCGGGGTCTGGCTCAACGACGACACCCGTTGCTCCGCGAAGGAAGTGACGAGCTCGACCTACGTCGGTGGAGACTACAGGCAGTCCGGACCCAAGGGCCTCTAGGAGGACGATGGGGAGGCCCTCATAGGTGGAGGTAATGGCGAGGACGTTTGCCACCGCCATGAGATCCAAGACTTGGTCGTGGCTGGTCCGAGGTACCCAGCGAAGCCAAGGTCGCTTGGACAACGTGGCGGCGAGCCGGTCTCCTTCCGGGCCCTCTCCGACGACAACGGCGTTGAATTTCTGCCCCGAGGATGCCAGGTGGTCGCCGGCTGCGAGGAATAGGGATACGTTCTTCTCCGGCGAGAGCCGTCCTACGAACAAGACGATTGAGCTGTCCTCATCGATTGCGAAGTCCTTTCGGGGCGAGCCCCTGGGCCGGTGCTCGAAGGCTCCGAGCTCGACCCCGATTGACATCGAGACGAATTTTTCTGCCGGCTCCCGATCGTAGCGGTGCGTGTAGTACTCTCGCACCCGATCCGTGACGCAAATCACTCGACGGGCGTTCCGGATGGCACGCGGCTCGATGAAAGCTCGGAAAAGGAACGCGGAAAGTCGACCCCGCCTTATCCGCAGGGTCTCTGACACGACCCCGTGGGCCAGGAGGACAGTCGGCACGTGCAGGTTCCGAAGGGCCCAGGAATAGTGCTCCGCGTTCGCGAGTATGACCGATTCCTCAGGGACTTGGAACCCTCGGGTTCGGACGAACTTCTTGAGCGCGCGAACGTATTCCGACTCCGACCGGACACTCGCGAGGACCGGAGAGAAGTGGACGGAACTCTCATGGGACTCATGAGGGCCGACTCCCAGGACCGTCAATTCCAACCCAACCTCCGAAGACACAGCGCAGAGCATCCGGACGAAGGTCTGCACGCCGCCACCAACGTCCGGACCGTCTAACGAGGCGGAGAAGGGAACGATGACGGATTGGGGCCGAACGGACGGACGGGTCACCCCTCCGCCTCCTTCGCGAGCCGGGTCTCCGCGGCGAACTCACTGAGGTCCCCAAACGTCGCGGAAGGCACCCGTCGGCGCTCCGCATATGGCCTCGCGAGTTGCTCGTGCCAGAGCAGGACGCTGTAAACGCGCCACAGATCCCGACGGGCCCGTCTCGAACGTCGTCTAAGCAGCTTGCGCGCGCGCCGGACGTCCACGAGGTCGGCGAGCGCTGCGGGAATCCGCGAGCAGAGGCCGTTGAACGCGTTCCGGAACGCCTCAGACTGCAGCCAGGTGTCGGGTACGTCGAAGCCAACTTTGTCCCTTCTGCGCAGCACGCTTGGCGGCAGGTCCTCCTGAACGGCCAGTCGAAGGATGTTCTTGCGTACGTTCGCTCCGACGATCAGACCCGGAGGCGAGTCGAGGACGAACTCTACCAGGCTATGGTCGAGGAATGGATGCCTCGTTTCGATGGAGAACGCCATGCTGTTCCGATCCTCGTACCGCAGTAGCTCGGGAAGTCGACGTTTGACATGGAAGAGCAGTGCCTCTCGTAGACTGCGGCATCTCACGAGGTCTTCTTCGTACGCGCCGCGGGTCCTATCCCGGCGGGACCTAAGCCAAGGTTTCCACCAGACCAACCGCTGAAATCCCGCGGGCAGGAAGAGGAATGAGACCTGAGCGACGATAGTCGCCAGGCGAGGAGCGTTCCTTTCGTCGAACAGGTAGGTCAGGCCTTCGGAGAATTTCCTTCGGGCAAGGAGGTCCGCGATCGCGTAGGACTCAAAATACTGGTACCCGCCGAGGTACTCATCGGCTCCTTGGCCCGTGAGCAGGACTCGGATGCCGGACTCATGGACGGTCCGCATCATGAGCCACTGCGCCACGATCGAAGGAGAGATGAACGGCTCTCCCTGGTCCTCGTGGCACGACTCGGCCCAGCGCAGATTCATCTCCGGGGCCGCTTTCGTCGTGAGGGACAAACCGCTGCGCGCCGCGACCTCTTCCGCGTACGGACGCTCGTCAACGCGCGATCCCGGAAAAGTGACCGTAAACGCCCGAGGAGTGTCGTGCGGCTGACCCGCACCCAGGGTAGCGATCGTCGACGAGTCGATACCTCCGCTGAGCAAGATTCCGACGGGGACGTCGCTCCGGAATCGCAGGGCGATCGATCGCTCAAGCCTCTTGCGGAATTCGGCGATGCGCCCCCTCTCCAGCGGGGTGGTGGACGCGGCCGCTTCCCTCAATGAGTACCAGGCGCTGACGCGGATTCGGCCCGACTCGATCACACCGAAGTGACCGGGGGGGAGCTGCTTGATATGCGAGAAAAAAGTCTTCTCGTCAACGTCCGTGACACCAAACCGGAGGAACTCTTCCACCGTATGGAGGTCGGGATCTCTCGGGACAAGCCCGGTCGTCAGGAGCGCCTTTGGCTCCGAGGCGAACAAGTAGAGTCCGCCCTCTTCCGCATAGCAGAAGGGCTTGATGCCGAACCGGTCGCGCGCGAAGAAAAGGCGTTGATGGTCGCCGTCGACAATCGCGAACGCAAACATTCCGTTGAAATGGGGCAGGCATTCGAGGCCCCACTCCTCGTATGCGTGAAGGACGACCTCTGTGTCGCCCGTGCTCGCAAAACGGTGCCCGAGGTCGCGCAACTGATCGCGAAGCTCGACGTAGTTGAAGATCTCGCCATTGTAGACGACAGTGCAGTTCGAGTCCGGGCTCTTCATGGGCTGGTTCGAAGCGGGCTCGAGTCCGAGGATGGAGAGGCGGCAGCACCCAAGGACCGCCGTCGCGAGCCGCGACACTCCCTTCGCATCTGGGCCGCGGTGCTCCATGTGGGCAACCATCGACGCGACCGCCTCGGACAAGGCCTGGATCTCCTTGTCGCTGTGTAAGTCGACGGCTCCAGCGATGCCACACATTTCAGGACCCCCGAACGATATGCGTTGCGGCCAAAAGGGCGGCGGGCAGACCGTCTCCTCGGCCGATATGAACGTTTTCGAGTGAGTATCGGGCAAGATACGTTTGGCAGCCGGTGCTCATGGAATCGGTTTCTCGCGGAACCGGATGCTCGTTGAAATCAAGGCTCCAACCCACTCGGGAAGCTTCATTAAAGAGCAGCTGGCATGCGTCGCCCGATGCGGGTCGCGCTCCTCGTGCCCTCATCTGTCGCTGAGGCTCCTGACCACGAGCTCGGGCCATCCCGCACGGTTCGCAACTTAACGCGGGCGCTCGCCGTAGTCGATGGCCTCGAGGTCCTCGCGATGAATAGCCGGCTGACCCCCGGTGGACGACGGAGTCGGGAGTTGGACGGTTTCCGATATGTCCGGTACTGGGTTGGCTGGGGTGGGAGCGTGTTGCGAGACTTCCAACCGTCGATTCTCCAGACGTTCAGTACCACGGCCACCAGCGCGGTCGGGATTTGGACTGCAGCCACTGCCCAGCGGTTGGGCGCAAAGTGGGTGGACACTGTCCTGGGACTCGTAAGGCTCGAAAGTGAATACGGCTATCCTCATCGCCCCCAGAGCTTCCTCTTCGAGCGACAACGGCTCCGGGGCTCGGACTGCGCCGTGTTCCCTTCCGCGTTTGCAAGGCAGGCAGCTTCCGAGGCGCTGAAGATGCGCCCCCGCAAGGCGGACTATGTGATCCCACTCGGCATCGGGGACGAGTGGTTCGACCAGGGAACCTGGGAATCGCCAGCGACTCGCCGCTCCTCGGAGGCACGCCTCGATGTGGTATCTGTGGGTGTCATCGCCCCGCACAAGGGCCAAGACATCCTGCTGGACGCGTTCAAACGGGCCAACGTGACAGGCCGGATTCGTTTCGTCGGCCCAGAGCGGGACCGTCACTATGCGGCACACCTTCGGGGCATGGCAAGGAGCCTAGGATCCGGCAAGACCGTGGAGTACAAAGGGTTCCTCACCCAAGCCCAGACAATCGCCGAACTCAAGCACGCAAATGTCTTCGCCTTGCTCAGTCGCTTCGATGTGTTCCCCTCGGCGGTTGTCGAGGCAATGGCCTTAGGGCACGCCCCGATTGTCACCCGGTCTGTCGGGGTATCGGAACTCGTCGCGGACGGGACTTCGGGCTACGTCGTCGAGGACGGCGACGCCGATGCGGTCGCCCACATCCTTGAAGAGATTGCAGCTGACCCGGAAGCTCACCGGCGAAAAGGAGATCGGGCGAGAACACTCGCGCGCGAGCTTCGGTGGCCGATCATCGCCCAACGGTACGCAGCGATTTACCGGGATCTCGTCCGCGCCGCGAGTTGATGAGCTTGAGGATGTCATGACTGCAGCCACAGACGACGCCGAAATCCTCGATGCGAGACGACCAGCGTTCGATGGCAAATCGGATCCCCGTCCGGAGGGGAATCCCGCCGAGCCCGGCGAGGCAAGGTTCAAGGGAGACAACGCGACGCCTTCCACGGGAGCAAGCCAAGCGAGGCCCAAGAAGCGGCACATACCAGCCAAGCTTGTGCTCCTCTCAGTGACGCTTCTCACCATTGTCCTGCGGTATCCGGGCGACCATGAGCGTGGTGTCGACTCATTCAGCTTTCATGCGCTTGCTGCGGTCGTCGTCCAAACCGGCTCGATGGGGTGGCTCGTCAATGCATGGTCATACTTCGGTCTCTCTCCGTTCTCCTACCCTCCCGCTGTGCCCGTTTCCATTGCGGCGTTCGTGGAGCTATCCGGCCTCAGTGTGGAAGCTGCGATCCTCGTGTGTCCCTACTCGTCTTCGTCCCTCTTGTGTTGGCCCTGACGATCCGTGCGGTTAGGTCCGTGCCTCCCAAGTCATGGAAGATGTGGCTCGCGGTCGCCTTGGTCAGCGTCGTCCTCGTCCTAATCCATTTCATGTGGCTGCTGTTGGTGCCCCTGCTGATCGCGACGCTCGCGCTCTATCGCATCGCGGCGGTGGAGAACTCAATCCTAATCCATACGCGGGGCGCGCCGACGAGGTCCCGAGTAATTCTAGCGACTCACGCCATCATTGCGTTTGTTTTCGCGGCAGGCCTTCTGTGGTCTGTCGCCGGCCTGTTCACCTTTTCCCATTTTCCGACAATCCGGAGCAGCGTCTTGCCGGACAATATCATCACCCGCGTCGGTGTCGAATATGCCACAGAGATGGGGCTCGCGATTGTCGTGCTCCCGATTGGAATCTGGCAAGTCCTCATGTTCGCCGAACGCACTCGGCGGTTTGCGGCTACCGCCCTCATCGTGGCGTTCTTGCCGGTTTCCATCGATCCGGTGTATGGCATCTTGCTGGCGATTCCTGTCACGCTACTTGTTGCCTCGGCGGCTCTCTCAGGTAAGTTCCCACTACGCGCTCCTAGGATTTTTCGAAGACCCTTCATGCGGGGCGCGTTTGTCGTAGTCGCCCTAGCGGCTTTTCTCGTCGTCCCGTACGCTGTGACCGTTCCAAGGGCTGCAACCATCGGCTGCGGCCAAGGTGGAAGCTTGGACAACAGTGCCTACGACGCTGGAATGTACCTGAGGTACGTCTCTCTCGACACGAATTTCAGTTTCGCATATGACGACCCGCTCAACGCGGCGCGCCTCGAAGCGGTTTCCGGTATCCCGAGCGTTGAACCGATCTTGTCCATCGGGGTCCTTGCGTATCCGTGGTTGGCGCAACGAAACCATATTGAGTTCACCCGGTCCGACGACGTGTTTCAGGGTTTGATTAACGAGCAACAGATCCTCCGCGTCAGGGAGTGGATTTCGGCGGTTGGAGCCGGGTATCCATACTACTTCGGAAAACACAGTTTCGTGTTGTCCCTGAATACCCCAGATTCCGCAGTGGGGTCTGCCATTCTCGACGCGTACGGGACGCGGTATGCGGTTCAAATCTGTCAAGCGAACCCGAACACATTCTTTCGTGCGGTGAGTGCCAGCAGCTACGTTGTCTTCGACAATCGAGCACAGCGCGTGTACTGGATTGCCCGCTGAGCCCGCGTTCGATGCGCGAGTGAGGGAGAGCGTGCCCCTGACACGGAACCACCAGCCGGAGTCGCCGCCAGTCCGCGACGACTTCGCGGTCCAAATCCAACGCGATAATCTCTCACAACATCACATATATCGAAATCGTCACACGTGGTCGCTGCCGATGATGGCGGGATCTCTACACGACATGCACTCGAAGAGGAACGGCGACCCCAAGGGGGCAGCGCCCCGATTTTTGGTCTTCACCTCGGCGTTTCTCTTTCGGGCGGAGCGATACGCAGAGGCCGCCCGTTCGTGGGCCTTGGCGACGATGCTCGAGAGGTCTGGCTTCCGGGTTTTCCTCTTTGGCCCCGATTGTCGCGGCTACCAAGTTGGAAGCTCCGCGCCCGCCCGCCCGCTGGCCCCGGAGGAATCGCTCAGACATCCGATCCTTCTGAAACTCATCTCCATGGGGCCGGTGAAAACCCTCTTGGTCCTGATGCGCGCGTTATCCCAGGGCCCTTGGTCGGAGAGTACGACGGCGTGCGTGGTCTTGCACAACGGAGGCTGGATGAGTTTCGCGGCCTGGATGTACGCCCAGCTGCGGCCATCCCCCTATCTTCACCTCGACCTAATGGGGATCGCGGATCAGGAGGCTGCTCTCGCACGGTATCGCTTCTGGAAAGGGAAAGCTCGAATCTTTCGGTATGCCCTCCGCAAGTCCGTCCTGCCGTCACACATCCTGACCACGGTTAACGCCGCCCACGCCGAAGCGATCCGGCGGCTCTACGGGAGAGACGCCGTCGTCATTCCGGATCGTCTTCCAGAGGACCGGATGAGGCGTCTTGGATCCCTCCAAGCCCCTACGGAACGCCCGACCACCACCCTGTTTTTCATGGGGTCGCTTTCGTCGGGACGGCTCGACCTGTTCCTTCGGGTCTGTCGCGACTTGATTGGCGAGGAGCCCAGTCTCCGGGTCGTCGTGTGTGGAAACGGATCGGACCTCGAGCGGTACAAGGCAGAGTTCGGGTCAGAGCGTATCCTGTTCCCGGGCTACATCGGCGGCCAGCGGTTGCTCGGCTACCTCGCCGATGCCGACATTTGCTACAGTGACGTCTGGAGCGAGATCGGAACTCCATACAAGCTCATCGAGTACATGGCAGCGGGCCGTGCGATCGTGACCCACAAGACCCCGGCCGTCGACGACCTCATCGCGGATGGCATCGAAGGAGTGGTTTGTGAGCCGCGGAGGCAGGACCTAAAGAACGCCCTCCAGTCCCTTATCGATAACAAGGATCTGAGGCGACGTCTGGGTGCGCGCGCACGGGAGAAGGCAATTGCGCTTCACACAGTCGACTGGCGCGCTCGGCTGGTCGCACTTTACCAATCTCTCCCCGGGTGGAATGGCCTGGGGGAGAACGGCCCGGGATCCCCCGACCCCGCGGCGCAGAGTGGCGCATAATCTCGAACTGTTTTCCTTGGAAGACGAGCGTCCCGCGAAGGCCATTGGGCCACACGGCTCCCGGGGACAACTGGCCAGCAACTCACGGGCTCCGGCGCCGTCCGAGGCCTACCAGGCCGTGGCGGAACAAACCTTCGAAAACGTCCCGGTCTGCGATCCTCAGCAAGACCAGGTAGACGAGGACGCCGAGCGGTGTGAGGAGCAAGAGGACAACCGTCTCGGTACGAATCGCCCAGTCTGTGAACGGGATGACCAGGGCGGACGGAGCAATTGCGGATAGGCCGAGCTTGGAAAAGAACACGAGAACGCCCATGCTCTCCGCCGCCAAGATTGGCCCACGGATCGACCGGACGAGGTCTGACGGCCGCGCGTCCACGACGGCGGCTGAGCGATAAATCGAAATCAGGAACACGACGAAAACAGGGATCGTCATTGCGATCGCGGTGCCAACGATACCCATACCGAGCGTCAGGGGGAATAGGAGGACGACCGACAGGAGGAGCACGTACAGATTCAAACGCGCGATTTCCTTAGGAGTCCCAGCGGCCGAGAAAAGAGAGCTGCTGAAGTCCAACAAGCCCCGGCAGGCACCGTACGCGCCCAGCACGACGAGCGGAAGAATCGCGGGCTCCCATTGCGGTCCGAAAAACACGATGACCAGCTCCGGGGCGATGACCGCGAGTCCGACTCCCGTCGGGAGAATCGCGGCGGCGGCATACGACAGGCTCTCGCTGTAGGCGCTGCGAAGGCGCGTGCGGTCGGCTTCGATTTTGGCCAGGGACGGGAACAGAGCGGCGCCGGCGGGCGTCGAAAATAACGCGACCGGGAGATAGCCGATTCCGTAGGCGACTGCGTAGAACCCGAGCGCGATGCTGCCCAGGAAGTAGCCGATTGCGAAGTTGTCAATGTTCGTGATCAGGAACCCAAGTAGGGCGGCGAACACAAGATGGCGGCCGAACCCGAGCAAGGATTGTACTGTGCCGCGGTCGAGCGACAAGTGGAACCGATACGGCTGAACAACGACGTAGGTCAAGGTCGCGAGAATCTGGGCAGCCACAAAGCTCAGTACCAACGACCAGACTCTGAAGCCCGCGAAAGCGAGTCCGACGGAAAGCGCCGAGTTCGCAATCTGGGCGACGAGGTTCGGTACTGAGATGGCCCGGAACTTCAGGTCTGCGACGAGGCGGGTCGAGGGAACAAAGGACCAGGGGGTAACCAGATAGATGAGGGCCAATACCTGGGTCGTGGGGGACACGATGGGCGTGCTGAATAGCTGAGCCCAGGGATTCGCGAGAACGAAGGTCACGGCGAAGAGGACAATGGCGATCAGAAGCCGGAGAGACATCCCGACGTCGTAGTCGCGCTCGGTCGCGCTCGGACCTTTCTGGACAATCGCGTAGTCGAGGCCGAAGTTCCCGAAGGTGGAGACGAATCCGAGGAGGCCGACTGCGAGAGCGAATGTCCCAAAGTCTTCCGGAAACAATAGGCGCACGAGAACAATCTTGGTTACTACCGCAAGGCCGCGATTCAGCCATTGAAGGGCAACAAGAATCACGACGTTCTCCGCGGTCCGGACGCGGAACACTGACTTCGATATGATTGCCTCCTATAAAAATGTCCAGAGGTCTGATTCTCCGCCTCGGTTCAGCTGCTCGACCGGCAACAGTCCGCAAGCCCGGCCGATCCGGACGATGGAGATCTGAATCTCGCGTCAGGTCGGGTAGTCGATGGGAGAAAGCATCGAGTGAATCATGGCCCGTTCAGGCCAACGGGCGCGGCTCATGGTGGGGGAATCGAGATCTCATCGAAGTGCGAGCCTACGTTCCGCGCACACTTAGAGCACCATCCACCCGGAAGCTCTGGCCGCATGAGGGACACTGTCGTGCCGTCGCGAGGCAATTGCGGTGATAGTACGATCCGCATCTGCAACGAGTTGCCGGAATGACCGGTGTCAGCGCTTCGGAACAGATGCCGCAGCGGAGTTCCGCGCGTCTTAACCGGACTTCGGATTGAGCGGGGCTGCTGGTGCCCTTCTCAAGGGGCATCAACTTCAATGCGACCGACCAAAACAGCGCGATCCAGCCGAGAAAGATCAACCAGCCGGCATAGGAGTGAGCGATGAGCATGTTCTGCAGGTCCGTCTGAGCGGTGTCCGTATAATACCCGACGAGGACGATGACCACCATTCGGAGAACATTCGCCGTATACGAAGTCAGGAGGCCGAGCCCCAGGAGGACCCACATCCTCCTAGATGGGCGCTCGTACTCTGTGAGGACAAAGGCCGCGAAGGCCGACGCGAAGATTCCAAAGGAATAGATCCCGGAACACGAGGTCGTGATGACAATCGTCACCTGGACCGCCAAGTTCCGGGGCGTGAACGTCAGACCCGGTGCCGTTGCCCCTGGGACCGCGTGGACGGAGTTCGGCACACCGAGGACGGAGAGGACGGCCCCGGTTTCGGGAGCGAGTGCGGCCCAGGAATAGAGGTCAACGGAACGTTCGAAGTCGGCGTAGTATGCGCGGGCGATGAGGAGGGGAGCAACGAGGATCGCGTTCAACGCGATGAAGAACACGAGGACGAAATCCCGTTCGCGTGCGAAGCGCGGGGGGACGAACCCATAGGCCATCAATACAAATGCCGCGAGCAGGACGATGATGTCCTCGGTCAGCAAGGCCGGAGTCGCAGAGAGCAGCAGGTTGAACGAGAGATCCGCAATCACGATCGCCACGCCGATCGCCGGGAAGAGCTTCACGAGACGGCCGTCCCAGGTTAACCAGCGGAGGATCCGATTCGCTAGATTTGGCGCCGCCTGGACGGGAGCCTGGGCGGTGGGCCAGACCGCCCACGCGAAAACCGCGCCACCTATGATGAGGAATGGAATTCCGAGCCACTCGAGCACGCTGCCCTTCGGGCGGTCGATGAGGAGACCGACTCCTGCGAAGGTCGTGATGAGCGCGATGAAGGTGGCTGCCCGGTGAGATTTCGCGAGCTTCGCGATCCAATCCCGGAGTTTCATGGAAGCCTTGTTCGTCCACCCGGTCGAACGCTATAAGAAGGCTCGCCGCCCGTTATCGCGGTCGCGAGAGGTCGGACGATTCATATAGGCCCGCCCCCTTCGATGGAATCGGTCGGCTCCATGAAAGTCGTCGGCGGCTCCGCGTCGGTCCCGCTCGCACGCGGGATCGCGAAAGAAGTCCGCGCCGGCTTTGTCGATGTCGCCCTTGAGAAGCATCCCGGTGGATTCCCCGACGGCGAACGGTACGTCCGCCTCCTCGGCGCCGTCGCAGGCGAGCACGTCGTGCTCGTGCAGACGACGCACCCGGATCCGATGATCGTCGAGCTCCTCCTCCTCGCGGATGCGATCCGCGACGCGGGCGCCCGCCGGATCACGGCCGTCGTCCCCTACTTCGGCTACGGCCGGCAGGACAAGCGCTTCCTCGACGGTGAGCCCATCTCGGCCAAGACGATCGCCAAGCACATCGCGGTCGACTGCAACGAACTCCTGACGATGGCGATCCCGGCCAACCCGGAGATCCTCCGGACCTTCCCGCTCCCCACCCGCGAGGTGAGCGGCATGCCGGCGATCGGCCGCTACTTGAAGTCCGCGAAAGTCGACGTGCTCCTCGCACCGGACGAGGGCGCGCTCCGGCTCGCGAAGGAGGCGTCTGCAGTCGCCGGCGTCCCGTTCGACTTCCTCGTGAAGGAGCGCATCGATTCGTACACGGTGAAGATCGAGCCGAAAGCCCTCGCCGTCAACGGCAAGTCCGTCGGCATCGTCGACGACGTCATCTCGACGGGCGGCACAATCGCGACCGCGGCGCAGGAGCTCCGCGCCCAAGGCGCCCGGCGCGTAATCGCAGCGTGCGTCCACGGCCTCTTCGTCGGCAAGGCGGAAGCGAACCTAAAGGCCTGCGACGACGTGATCGCGACCGACACGGTCCTCTCGCCGCACACGAAGGTCAGCGTCGCCCCGGAGTTCGCCGCGGCGATCCGCGCGTTGG